>JBQTJJ010000110.1:0-9307 GCA_052387235.1 Actinomycetota bacterium | reverse complement strand
AGTAGGGCGAGATGTAGCCCTTGTCGAAGCGCATGCCCTCGACCAGGTCCATCTCCATGCCGAAGGTCTGCGACTCCTCGACGGTGATGACGCCGTCCTTGCCCACCTTGTCGATGGCCTCGGAGATGAGGCCGCCGATCTCCGTGTCGGCGGCCGAGATGGACGCGACCTGGGCGATCTGGTCCTTGGACTCGACGTCCTTGGACAGGTCCTTCAGGGAGGCGACGGCGGCCTCGACCGCGGCCTCGATGCCCTTCTTCAGCGACATGGGGTTGGCGCCGGCGGCCACGTTGCGCAGGCCCTCGCGGACCATGGCCCAGGCCAGCACGGTGGCGGTGGTGGTGCCGTCACCGGCGACGTCGTCGGTCTTCTTGGCGACCTCCTTGACCAGCTCGGCGCCGATGCGCTCGTACGGGTCCTCGAGGTCGATCTCCTTGGCGATGGACACGCCGTCGTTGGTGATGGTGGGGGCGCCCCACTTCTTGTCCAGTACGACGTTGCGGCCCTTGGGGCCGAGCGTGACCCGTACGGCGTCGGCCAGCTGGTTCATGCCGCTCTCAAGGGCGCGGCGGGCGTGCTCGTCGAAGGCGATCATCTTGGGCATGCAGTTCCCTCCCGGGGGGTGCGGGGCGTTAGCACTCTCGGTATCCGAGTGCTAATCGTAAACGACCCCTGGCACTCTCCGCAAGCGACTGCCAAAGACGCGTCCGCCAGGCCCGGCCGGCGGCCGCACACGCGCCGAAGGCGCCCCACCCGGCTGGCGGCCAATGAGCCTGCAGCGCTGCGCCGGCCGGCCCCGCCGGCCGGCGCAGCCCCGTCAAGCTCGGCGAGGAACCTCCGGTTCCGACGGCGAAATCGAGCCGATACCTTCCGAGCCGAAGCGCCGCGGCCGGTTGAACGCCGACTCCAGGCGCTCCAGCAGCTCGGCCTTCTTCAGCTCGGCCTCGCGGCGCTCTCCCAGCTGGGCGATGGACGTCCGGAGGAGGCGCTGGACGGTGAGCACCAGCTCGTCGGGGTCGAAGGGCTTGGTGAGGTACTCGTCGGCGCCCAGCTCCCAGCCCCGAACGAAGTCCCGCTCCGACGTGCGGGCCGTCAGCAGCACGACCCGCGCATCGGGGGCCAGGCCGCTCTGGCGCTTGGCCCGCAGCACCCCGAAGCCGTCGAAGCCGGGCATCATCACGTCCAGCACGAGGCAGTCGGGGGCATGGGCCTGCAGGGCGGCCACGGCCGATGCGCCGTCCTCGGCCTCCCGCACGTCGAACCCGGCGTCCTCCAGCGTGAAGGCGAGGATGGCGCGGATGTCAGTGTCGTCGTCGACGATGAGGACCTCGGCCATACCGCGCTATCGGCAGGTCCCCGGATCCGGTTGAGCCGAGGCGGCGAGATCGTCGGGTTCGTGGGGCGGCAGGAGCCGCCGCGCTCAGGCCCCCCCGGCCACGGCCGGGACGATGGAGACGGTCTGGCCAGGGGCCACAGGGGTGTCCAGTCCCTGAAGGAAGCGGACGTCCTCGTCGGCCACGAAGACGTTCACGAAGCGGCGCAGGCGCCTGTCCTGGTCGAACAGCCGCTCACCGAAGCCGGGATGGGCCGCGTCCAGGGCGGCCAGCAGCTCGCCCACGGTGCCGCCCTCCACCGAGACGTCGCCGGCACCGCCGGTGAGGGTGCGCAGCTGGGTGGGGATCCGGACGGTGACGCTCACTTCCCGACCTCCTCGTGCTCGAGCGCCTCGGCGAAGGCGTCGAGGGTGGGCCGGATCGTAACGGTGGGACCGCAGTGGGGGCTCACCGCGTCGATGGTCTTCAGCCCGAGGCCGGTGACGTAGGCCACCACCCGCTCGTCGGGCCGCACCACGCCCTCGGCCGCCAGCTTGGCCAGGGTGGCGATGGTGACGCCGCCGGCCGTCTCGGCGAAGATGCCCTCGGTGCGGGCCAGGAGGCGGATGCCCTCAACGATCTCCTCGTCGGTCACCGATCCCACGGCCCCGCCGGTGGAGCGCACCACGTCGAGCGCGTACCACCCGTCGGCAGGGTTGCCGATGGCCAGCGACTTGGCGATGGTGCTGGGCCGCTGGGGCCGGATGTGGTCGGTGTGCTCGGCGAAGGCGGTGGCCACGGGCGAGCACCCGGCGGCCTGGGCGCCGGAGACCCGCACGTGGGGCTCCTCGTCCAGCAGCCCCACGGTGTGCAGCTCCTTGAACCCCTTGTGGACCTTGGTGAGCTGGCTGCCGGAGGCGATGGGCACCACCACGTGGTCGGGCGCCCGCCAGCCCAGCTGCTCGGCCACCTCGAACGCCAGGGTCTTGGAGCCCTCGGCGTAGTACGTGCGGATGTTGACGTTCACGAAGGCCCACGTGGGGTGCTCCCCCGCCAGCTCGGCGCACAGCCGGTTGACGTCGTCGTACGTCCCCTCCACCGCCACCAGCTTCCCGCCGTACACGGCGGTGGTGACGACCTTGGCCTGCTCGAGGTCGTGGGGGATGAAGACGATGGAGTCCATGCCGGCGTGGGCGGCGTGGGCCGCCACCGAGTTGGCCAGGTTGCCGGTGGAGGCGCAGGCCGCCACCTTGAACCCGAGCTCGCGTGCCTTGGTGAGCGCCACCGACACCACCCGGTCCTTGAACGAGCCGGTGGGGTTGAGCGTGTCGTTCTTCACCCACAGCTCGCCGAGGCCGAGCTCGGCCGCCAACCGGTCGGCCCGGACCAGGGGCGTGAACCCCGCCCCGAGGTTCACGGGGTCGTGGGACTGGGCCGGCAGCAGGGGCCCGTACCGCCACATGGTGGTGGGGCCGGCGGCGATGCTGTCCCGGCTGATGACGGCCCGGACGGCGTCGTAGTCGTAGCTCACCTCGAGCGGCCCGAAGCAGTACTCGCAGACGTGCAGGGCCTCGGCCGGGTAGGGGCGGCCGCACTCGCGGCACGTGAGACCCGTGACGAACGGGCCCCCTGTGTCAGTCGACGGCAAGCTTCCTCCTCATCGTTCCGGGCATTGGCACCTGACGGGAGGAACCCGATGGTTGCCGCGGTGTCACAGGGCCCGGCCCCTCGACCGCTCTGGATGATGGCGGCTCCATCGTGGCCCCATCACCGCCTTGTACGCAAACCATCTGGCCGACGTTGGGGCCGGGATCGGGGAAGATGGGCCCATGACCGCCCTCCCGCCCGCGCCCCGCCGTGGCCCGGTCACCGTCGCCGCCGCCGGCTTCGACGCCGTCGCCCTGGCTGCCGGCAAGCACGGACGCTCGGTGACGCTGTGCCTGCCGGCCCGCGACGAGGAGGCCACGGTGGAGGCCATCGTCGTCTCCGTCCGCCGCCAGCTGTGCGACCGGCTCGGGCTGGTGGACGAGATCATCGTGGTCGACGACGGCTCCACCGACGCCACCGCGGCGGTGGCCCGCCGGGCCGGGGCCCGGGTCGTCGACGGCGGCGGGCGGGGAAAGGGCGAGGCCATGCAGGCCGGCCTGGCCGCGGCGGGCGGGGACCTGGTCGCCTACTGCGACGCCGACGTCCGCGGGTTCCGCCCGTCGTTCGTGGTTGGCCTGCTGGGACCGCTGTTGGTCGACGACGCCGTGGTGTTCGTGAAGGGCTTCTACGAGCGGCCCCTCCACGGGCGGCCGGGCGAGGGTGGCCGGGTCACGGAGCTGGTGGCCAAGCCTCTCCTGCGCACCTTCTTCCCGGCCCTGGCCGGGGTGGTACAGCCCCTCGCAGGCGAGTGCGCCGGCCGCCGGACCGCCCTGGAAGCCGTCCCGTACGTCGGCGGCTACGGCGTCGACGTCGCCCTCGTCATCGACATGGCGGACCGCTTCGGGCTGGCGGCCATGGCCCAGGTGGACCTGGGCCGGCGGGAGCACCGCAACCGCTCCCTGGCCGAGCTGGGCCCCCAGTCGGAAGCCGTCCTGCGCACGGTGCTGCACCGGGCCGGGGTGGGTGACCCCGTACCGGAGTGCCCGGCCCTGGTGGCCGGCCCGGCGGGGGGCCGCAAGACGGCGTAGGGCGCTAGGGACCGCGCGGCTCGCTGGCCACGGGCGCGTCCTGGCGGTCGGCGCCGGCCGGCTCGAACACGCCGCCGACGTCCTCCACGATGCCCGGGCCCTCGGCCGCGTCCTCCTCGGACGCCACCGCCTCGAGCGGCTCCCCCAGGATGTGGATGCGCCACACGTGACCGCCGATGATCTTCAGGACGGCCGCGATGGGGACGGCCATGAGCAGCCCGAAGAACCCGCCGAGCGACCCGCCGGCGAGGAGGGCCAGGATCACCGCCGCCGGGTGCAGCTGGACGGCCCGCTGCATCACCTGGGGCGTGATGAAGTGGTTGTCGACCTGCTGGGCGATCACCATGACCGCGACCACCCCGACGGCCTGCAGCGGGCTGCCGGTGGTGATGGCGATGACGAGGCCGGGCACACCCCCCACCCACGGCCCGATCAGGGGGATGATGTTGAACAGGCCGGCGATCATCCCCACGAGGAACCAGAACTTGAGGCCGATGGCGAACAGGCCGGCCGAGCACATCACCCCGACGATGGCGGCCACCATGAGCTGGCCCCGGAAGAACCCGCCGATGGCCCGGTTCAAGCGGTGGGCCAGGTGCAACACCTCGGCCTTGGCCGGACCCGGGACGAGGGACTCCATCACCCGCCGCACGTGGGGCGCGTCGACCAGCAGGTAGAACGCGATGATCGGCGACAGCACCAGGATCAGCAGCACGTGGAAGATCCGCAGCCCGATGTCGCGGGCCTGGTCGAGCTGCTGGCGGAAGGTGGTGTCGTCGTTGCTGAAGGCGCCCTCGATGTCCTCGCGGGTGAACTCGAAGAACGTCCCGGCCGAGGCGTCGGCCAGGTCGTCGATCCAGCCCTCGGCCTCCGCCTTGATCTGCGGCCACTCGTCGTTCAGCTCCCTGGCCTGGTCGGCGGCCACCGGGTAGATGAGCACGCCGGCCAGCACGACGGCCCCGAGCACGGCGGCGTAGGCCAGCCCGGCCCCGAGGGCACGGGGCACGCCCCGGTGCTGCAGGGCGGTGACCACAGGGTTCAACAGGAAGACGATGGCGCCGGCCAGCGCCAGCGGCGGGAAGATCACCCGCAACGTCCACGCCACCAGGCCGAGCACCCCGAGGAGGGCGGCCACGCCGACCACGGCCCAGGACACCTGGCCGGCCCGGCGGAGGCGCTCGGTCACGCCATCAGGCTAACGCCCGCAGGTGGGCGGCCACCGCGTCCCGGATGCAGCCCAGGGTGTCGGTGAAGGCCCGTTCCCGGCCGAAGGCCTCCACCAGCGAGACCACTGGCACGGGGCTGGGTCCGAACGACTCCCCCACCACGACCAGGACGGGGACGCCCTCCTCCTCGGCCAGCTCCACCACGCCACCCACCGCCTTGCCCTCGAAGGAGTGCTCGTCGAGGAACCCCTCGCCCGCCACCACCAGGTCGGCGCCCGCGAGGCGCTCGGCCAGGTCGATGGTGTCGGCCACGAAGTCGAACCCGGGCACCAGCCGGGCGCCGATGGCGGCCAGGCCCCCGGCCAGGCCTCCCGCCGCTCCTGACCCCGGGAGGGAGCGCACGTCGACGCCGTAATCGTCGAGGTACACCTGGGCCAGCCGCTCGAGGCGGCGGCGCAGCAGGGCCACCTGAGCCGGCGTGGCCCCCTTCTGGGGCGCGAACTCCTCGGCCGCGTCGACGAAGGTGGTGGTCACGTCGCACGCCACCACCAGCTCCACGCCGACCAGCCGGCTGCGGGGCTCCAGCGCGGTGAGGCAGCCGAGGCCGCCGTCGGTGGTGGCCGACCCGCCCACCGCCACCACGACCCGCCGGGCCCGGGCCGCCAGCGCGGCGGCGACGAGGTCCCCCACCCCCTCGGTGGACGCCCGCATGGGGTCGTTCCACTCCGGCCCACCCGTGAGCTCCAGCCCGGCGGCCCGGGCCATCTCGATGACGGCCGTCGGGTGGCCGCCGGGCTCCCCCGGCGCCGGCGCCAGCAGTCGCCACTCGGCCTCCACCGCCTCACCCATCGGCCCCCTCACCCGCGCCCGCCTGGCGCTCCCGCCCACCGCCTCGAGCGTCCCCTCCCCACCGTCGGCCACCGGGGCACGGTCGCACGTCCATCCGGCCGCGGTCGCGGCCGCCGCCACCGCGCCCGCGGCCTCGGCCGCGGTCGCCGTCCCCCGGAACTTGTCTGGCGCAGCGACGACGTGCGGCACTTGGGTATCGTGCCATCGGCATGGGCCAACAGGATCTGGTGATCGTCTCGAACCGGGGGCCGCTCTCCTTCGCCCCCGGTCCGGACGGCGCCCCGGTGGCGCGGCGGGGTGCGGGTGGGCTGGTGTCGAGCCTCGGGCCGGCGGTCACCGGCACCGGCGCCACCTGGGTGGCGGCGGCCATCTCCGACGCCGACCGCCAGGCCGCGGCCACGGGCGTGGTGGAGGCGGAGGGCTTCCGGCTGCGCAGCCTGGTCATCGAGCCCGACGCCTACCGCCAGTTCTACGACGTCATCGCCAACGCCACCCTCTGGTTCATCAACCACAACCTGTTCGACCTGCCCCGCCGGCCCCGCATCGACCGGCGCTGGCACGCCGCCTGGGACACCTTCGTCGACGTGAACCGGGCCTTCGCCGAGGCGGTGGCCGGCGAGGCCCACAACGAGGCCACGGTGCTGGTGCACGACTACCACCTGCCGCTGGTCGGCGCCGAGCTGGCCCGGCTCCGGCCCGACCTCTGCACCGCCTACTTCCACCACACGCCGTTCTGCGAGCCGTCGGTGCTGCGGGTGCTGCCCGACCCGGTCGTCCACCAGCTGCTGCGGGGCATGGCCGGCTACACCGCCTGCGGCTTCCACGCCACCCGGTGGGCGTCCGCCTTCGAGGCCTGCATCCACGACGTGCTGGGCGTCGCGCCCCGCACCTTCGTCTCCCCCGCGTCCGTGGACGCCGCCGACCTGGAGGCGGTGGCCGCCTCCCCCGAGTGCGCGGCCGAGCTGGCCACCCTGGACGAGCTGGTGGGCGACCGCCGCCTCGTCGTGCGGGTCGACCGGGTGGAGCTCTCCAAGAACCTGCTCCGGGGCTTCCTCGCCTACGAGGACCTGCTGGCGTCTCGACCGGAGTGGCGCGAGCGGGTGGTCTTCGTGGCCTACGTCTACCCCTCCCGGGGCGGCCTGCCCGAGTACCTGGCCTACCGCAGCGAGGTGGAGTCGCTGGTGGAGCGGATCAACAACACCTGGGCCACGCCCACGTGGACGCCGATCGTGCTGGACGTGTGCGACTCGTTCCCCCAGTCGGTGGCCGCCCTCCTCCGCTACGACGTGCTGCTGGTGAACCCCGTGCGCGACGGGCTGAACCTGGTGGCGTGCGAGGGCCCGCTGCTGAACCGCCGGGACGGGGTCCTGGCCCTGAGCCGGGAGGCGGGGGCCTGGGACCAGCTGGGCGCCAGCGCCCTCGGCGTCAACCCCTTCGACGTCGCCGGCACCGCCGACGTCCTTGCCACCGCCCTGGAGATGGGCGACGACGAGCGGGCCGGGCGGGCCCGGCGGCTGCGGGAGCGCGTCGCCCGGCGCACGCCGCAGCACTGGCTCGACGACCAGCTGGCGGCGGCCACCGCCGACCGGGCCGATCCCGACGTGGGCCGGGTCGTCGCCACGCCCGCCGCGGCTACGGGGACGCCAGCAGGGCGCTGAGGACGGCCAGCGCCCCCTCCGGGCCGTCCACCACCAGGTCGGCCGCATCGAGCATCTCGGGGGGCGCCTCGGCGCTGCGAACGCCGACCTTCACGGTGGACACGCCGGTGGCCCGCAGGCGGTCCAGCACCTCGAAGGCCGGCAGGTCCCCGACGTCGTCGCCGAGGAAGCAGACGGCGCCGAGCCCGGCGGCCAGGCGCTCGACCACGGTGCCCTTGTCCACGGCCAGGGGCGGGCGCAGCTCCGACGACATCTTGGCCGGGTGGAGCAGGAGGCCGGTGCGGGCCGCCTGCTCGGCGCCGTAGCCCTCGACCCAGCCGGCCCGGTGCGGCGCGCTGCGGTAGTGCAGGGTCAGCGTCAGGCCCTTGCGCTCGACCAGCACGCCGGCCGGGGCGTCCACGTCGGCCCGGGCCGCCACCTCGTCGATCACGGCCCGCCACTCGGCGGCGCGCGGATCGGTGGTCACCTGGCCGCCGTGGGCCGTCTCCAGCCCGTACAGCCCCACCGCCAGGAGCCCCTCGCCGGCGCCGCCCCGCTCGGCCAGCTCCAGGTGCGTGGCGAGGAACGAGGCGGGGCGGCCGGACACCACCGCCACCCGCCGGTAGACGGCGGCCAGGCGGTGCAGCACGTCGACCGCGTCGGGCAGCGGCCGGGACCGGCCGGGGTCCTCCACGATGGCGGCCAGGGTGCCGTCGAAGTCGGTCAGCACTCCCGCCCGCTGCGGGGCGGCGCGCAGCGGGTCGAGCAGGTCCTCGGGCGACGCGGGCACGGGCGACCGTACCTCGGGCCCGGCAGGCGCCACGTACGGTGATGGGCCATGGCGCCTCCCCGGTACCGGCCCGTCGCGCTGGCGGCGGCGCTGCTGGTGGCGGTGCTCCCGGCCGGCTGCCGGGACGACACCGTGCGCCTTTCGTTCCGGCCCCAGCCGGGGGAACGGGCGACCTACCGCATCGAGGTGCGGGAGCGGACGGTCACCACCATCGGGGACGAGGCGTCCCGGCGGAGGGTCACCGACACCGTCCTGCGGGCCGACCACCGGGTGCTCGACTCGGGCCCGCAGGGGAGCCGGGTCGAGGTCCGCCTCCGGCCCGAGGACAGCGACGCCGAGGCCGTGTTCGTCGTCCGCTTCGACCGGGCCGGCCAGGCCGTGGAGGTGCAGCCGGTGGAGGGTTCGCCGGCCGGCGCCGTCGCCGACCTGGGCCTGTCCGAGGTCTTCCCCGCCGCGGCGGCGGCCCCGCCCGACCGGCCCCTCCGGCCCGGTGACCGCTGGACCCACGACGAGGCGGTGGGGCCGGCCCGGGCCGGCACGGCCCGCCTGGTGGGCGAGGGCAGGCTGGTGAGGCTGCAGGCGGCCGGCGGCCGGCGGCTGGCCCGGGTGGAGAGCAGCTACCGCACGCCGGTGCGGCGGACGGCGGCCGATACCGACGGCCGCCTGGAGCTGCAGGGGACGCTGCGCACCCGGGCCGAGGTCGCCTACGACCTCGACGACCACCTGGTGCACTCGGTCCGTGCCCGCACCCGGGGACGCTACGGCGTGACCCTGTTCCCGCCGGCCGGGGTGGACGGCGTCCCGGTCCCGGGCACCCTCGACGTCGAGGTGGAGTCCACCACCCGCCGGCTGGGAGGGCCCTGAGGGGCCGCCGCCG
>JBQTJJ010000109.1:0-25173 GCA_052387235.1 Actinomycetota bacterium | reverse complement strand
CCACCGGCGCCCGCGCCGGCGGCGGTCCCCGCATTCCCGGGGCGGGTGTACAACGATGGTGGGCGCTGATCCACCAGAGGAGTCGCCATGGTCAAACTGGGAAAGCTCGCGAAGACGATGAAGAAGGTGGTCGACGAGAAGGGCGACAAGATCGCCTCCGGCGTCGACAAGGCCACCGGCTTCGTCGACAAGAAGACCAAGGGCAGGTTCCACGACAAGCTCGAGAAGGTCGAGGACATGGCCCACAAGCTGGACAAGACCAAGGACAAGGACGGGGACGCCGGCGAACCCGGCGGCACAACCCCCCCCACCCCGCCCCCTCCGCCGCCGGCGGACGCGTAACTGCATTCCGGGAAGGCTCACGTCCGCCAGGCGGACGTAGGGCTTCCCGGAACGCCGGCGGGCCCGCTCAGCCGGCGGCGCCCACCTGGAGGCGGAGGCGGCAGCCGGCCCGAGACGGGTCGTTGGCCACCAGGTCGTCGACGGCCACGCCGGCGTCCTCCAGGAACCCCTGGGCGATGCCGAGGTGCAGGGCGCAGACGGTGCCCGGGTCGGCACGGGCGAGGGACTCGAACGGGCACGCCCGCAGGACCACGTCGACCCGCCGGCCCCGGAGCCGGGGCTCGGGCTCGAACCCCTGGCGGGCCATGAGGAGGGCGACGTCGGCCACTGCGTCGCCGGAGCGGGCCACGGCCTCCCGGTAGCGCCGGCCCGCCCGCTGCCCGACCTCCACCGGCCCGGCGCCGGTGCGGATCATCTCGTCCAGGAGCTGGCTGAGCCGCTCGTAGGGCCCGGTCCCCCCCCAGCGGCTCTCGGCCGCCGGCGCCACCCGGTACAACAGCCGCGGCCGCCCCGGCCCGCGACTCGGCGCTCGGCTCTCGATCACGAGCTCGGCCGCCACCAGCTTGGCCAGGTGCTGGCGGACCGCGTTGTGGTGCAGCCCCAGATGACCCGTGAGCTCGGCCACGTCCACGGGCCCCTCGGCGCCGAACAGGTAGCGGAAGATCTCGTGGCGTGTCGCGTCGCCGAGGGCTCGGGCCTGCGCTTGCAAGGTCACCAACGAGTCGTCCTCCCGCCAGCCCGAGGGATCCCCCCAGTGTGCCGCTCCGACCGGGACCTCGCTGGTCGGAATGTCCGATGGACATTCCGAAATAAAGGCGCGGAGGCCGATATTTCCAGCATTCACTAGAATTACCGTTGTGACCGCGCTCGCGACCCGGCTCGACGACGCCCTGCTGGCCCTGTCCGCCGGCAACCGCCGCACCATCCTCGAGCTGGTGCGGGACGAGCCGGCGGCGCTGGCGGAGATGGCCGAGCAGTTCGGCGTCCCCGCCTCGTCCGTGTCGCAGGACATCTCCATGCTCCAGCTGGCCGAGTACGAGGAGCAGCACGACGCCTTGGCCGCCCGCTACGACCACCGCCTCCTGGCCGCGGCCCGGCTCGAGCCGCACAGCGAGGTGCTGGACGTGGGCTGCGGCACCGGCGTGTCCACCCGCCAGGTGGCCCGGATCGCCACCGCCGGCCGGGTGGTGGGCGTGGACGTCTCGGCGCCCATGGTCAGGCAGGCCGGGGCCAGGAGCCGGGCCGAGGGGCTGGCCAACGCCGCCTACCAGGAGGCCGACGCCCAGACCCACCCGTTCGAGCCGGCGTCGTTCGACGTGGTGCTCAGCCGCTTCGGCGCCATGTACTTCACCGACCCGCCCGCCGCCTTCGCCAACCTGGCCGCCGCGCTGCGCCGGGGAGGGCGCCTGGCCCTGGTGGCGTGGCAGGGGTTGGAGCACAACCGGTGGATGTCGGCGGTGCGGGAGGCGGTGGCCCTGGGCCGGCCGGCGCCGCCCCTGCCGGCGGGGACGCCGGGCGCCTTCGGCCTGGCCGATCGCCGCATGGTGGCCGGCGTCCTGGCCGGCGCCGGCTTCGCCGGTGTCGAGGTGGAGGACGCGGCGGAGCAGGTGACGTTCGGGCCCGACGTCGACCGGGCCTTCGACTTCGTGAGCACCCTCGGCTTCGCCAAGGACGGGCTGGCCCACCTCCGCGGCCGCGAGCGCCGGGAGGCGCTGGCCCGCCTGCGGGCCACCCTGGCCGCGGCCGACACCGGCGCCGGCGTCCGGTTCCCCTCCCGGGCCTGGATCGTCACCGCCACCCGGCCCTGACGGCTGGCGCCGGCGCTGGCAGACTGGCCGGCGTGGAGCAGCGGCTCAGCCTCGTCACCCTGGGCGTGCGGGACCTGGGCCGGGCCCTCGCCTTCTACTCGGCCCTCGGCTGGCGCCGGACGGGTGACGACGAGGACGTGGTGTTCTTCCAGGCCGGCGCCACCGTGGTCGCCCTGTGGGACCGGGCCCGCCTGGCCGAGGACTCGGGCGTCGCCGCCGGCGAGGGCTGGGGCGGCGTGACCCTCGCCCACAACACCCGCTCGCCCGGGGAGGTCGACGCGGTGGTGGCCGAGGCCCGGGCTGCCGGCGCCACCATCGCCCGCGAGCCCGGCCCCACCTTCTGGGGCGGCTACTCGGCGGTGTTCATCGACCCCGAAGGGCACCCGTGGGAGGTGGCCCACAACCCGTTCTGGACCATGGACGAGCACGGGGCGGTGGTGCTGGCGGGCCCGGCGGCGGAGGGCCCCACCACCTGACCACCCGGCCGGCGGCTCAGCCGGCGACGGTGGTGGTGGTGGTGGTGGTGGTCGGGCCGGCCTCGGGCGCCGGCGCCTTGACCCGGGGCTTGGCCACGAACTGGGCCACCGCGGTGGTGATGGCCTCCTGGGCCGGGGCGCTGCTCACCAGCCGGAGGGTGCGCAGGTCGTCGGGGTCGGCCACGTAGCGGGGACGGGTGCTCGGTCGGGGCCGGAAGCGGGCCGAGTAGTTGGCGTTGGTGAGGGTGATGGTGGAGCCCACGGCCCAGTGCAGGCGCATGCCCACGTGCCGGCGCCAGCGCCGGGCCCGCCGGCCGGCGCCGTAGAAGCCCCGGTAGGCCCGCCACAGGCCGGCCTGGAGCTGCTCCCTCGTCATACGGGCCGGCTCGAACACGGCGTGGTAGAGGTCGTACTCGCCCCAGTCGTAGCTGACGATGCGCCCGTCGCCGGCCATGCGGGCGAAGGTCTGGGTGCCGGGCAGGGGCGTGAGGATGGAGAAGTGGGCCGCGTCCACGCCGATGCCGTCCACGAACGCCACCGTCTCGTCGAACACCGCCGGCTCGTCGTGGTCGAAGCCGAAGATGAAGCCGCCCTCCACCAGGATCTTGTGGTCGTGGAGGCGCTGCACCGACTCGCCGTACTTGTGAGGCCGGTTCTTCTTGTTGCACTCGATCAGCGTCTCGCGCGAGATGCTCTCGAACCCGGTGAACAGGACGCTGCAGCCGGCCCGGGCCGCCAGGGCCACCATGGCCGGGTCGCCGGCCAGCCCGATGGAGGCCTGGGCCGCCCACGACATCTTGATGCCCGAGCGCACGATGGCCTCGCACAGGGCGGCGGCGAAGTCGAGGTCGGCGGCCAGGTCGTCGTCGAGGAACGAGACGTGGAAGAAGGGCCCGAACTTCTGGCCCCGCCGCTTCATCTCCCGCAGCTCCTCCACCACCTCGTCCGGGTCGCGGTGGCGCGAGCCCCGCCCGTTGATCCGTATCACGGAGCAGAAGTCGCAGTTGAAGCGGCAGCCCCGGGTGGTCTGCAGGGTGTTGCGGGGCAGGTACCGCAGCGGCGGCGACGCCTCCAGCAGGTCCGTCCACTCCCCCGCCCTGGGCACCGCGTCCATGCCGCCCCACGTGCCCTGGTACACGCCCTCCATGCGCCCGGCGGCGGCGTCGGCCAGGACCCGGGCGAACACCGACTCGGCCTCGCCCACCACCACGGCGTCGGCGTGGCGCAGGGCCTCTCCCGGGAGCATGGAGGGGTGGACGCCGCCCAGCACCACCGGGATGCCCCGCAGGCGGTAGGCGTCGGCCAGCTGGTACGCCTGCGGCGCCAGCATCGTCCAGACGCTCATCCCCACCAGGTCGGGCGCCTCGGGCGGGACCCGCTCGCCGTTGAGGTCGATGAAGCGCACGGTCCACCCCTCCCGGCGGGCCAGGGCGGCCAGGACCAGCAACGCCATGGGGGGCATGCGGTGGCCGAAGGTGCGGTGGATGCCGATGCCGGCCCACGGCGGCATCACCAGGTGGACGACCGGTGCGTCGCCGCCCGGGAGCGAACGGCCACGGGGCCGGATCACGCCGAGAGGCTACGCCCCCGTCGGCCGACGCGCCCGTGCGATCGGGCCGGAGCTCTCGGACAAGTAAACCGAACCACGGCCAACGGGGCAAAGGACAGGCCACCTGATCGTCCTCAAAATCGGTGAATCGCTTCGACGAAACGGCCTGAAAAACCCTGTATTACCCGTTGCTGTCGGTGCTCACAGATGGCACGATTCGCGGAGGACTGATGGGGAGTCAGGCTCTGACTGGGGAGGCACGGCAACGGCGAACGGCGGCTTGAGGTCTGTCCGGGCGCGCATGTGCGGCCTCTCACTTCGTCGTCCGTCTGCACGACAACGAAAGGGAGGCACGGTGACCCTACGCACTTCATTCCGACGCCCGGATGCCAGGGAGGGGGCGGCTCCAGCCCTACGGCCGCTCGGAAGACCAGCGCTGGTGGTCGTGCTGGCGGTCCTCACCGCGCTCATGCCGGCGCTGTTGTCGCCGGCGTCGGCCACCCACGTCGTCCCGGAGTTCAGGGACGGCAACCCCACCTGTGCCCAGCTGGTCGGCAGCGAAGAGGAGCTGCGGATCAACGACGTCGCCGACGGCACGTTCGACGACGGCGTCCTCTTCGTCACCATCGATGTGCGGGACACCGCCGACGGCCCGGTCTTCGACTTCGAAGCGAACATCCCGGTCGAGGCCGTCTTCGTCAAGGGTGGCAGCAACGGGAACCTCTACGTCTACGACCCCCCCGAGGACGAGGACACCGGCCTGCACGCGCCGGTCAACCCGGCGAACGACAAGTACTACGGGCTGAGCCACATCAGCTTCTGCTACACCCCGGTGCCGTCCACCCTCCTCCAGGTCGCAGCCGGTGCCGACGTCATCCACTCGGGCGATGAGGTGACCTTCACCATCACCGAGGAGAACGACGGCAGCGTGCCGCTCACGGGTGCCCACGTCACCACCGACCCGGAGGCGTGCGGCGCCGTCCTGACCGGGCCCACCGGCGACACCGCCAACCCCGGCGTACTGGACCCGGGCGAGACGTGGACCTGGACGTGCACCTTCGAGGTCACCGGTGATCCCGACCTCGACTTCACCCTCACCGTCATCGGCCACGGCACCACGCCCGCCGGCGACGACGTCACGTTCTGCGAGGCGGGTCAACCGACGACCGGGAAGTTCTGCGACGAGCAGGAGAAGGACGACGTCACCGTCGACATCATCAATCCCAGCACCGATGTCGGCGTGACCGCCGATCCCGACGTCATCAAGGCCGGGGAGTCGGTGGAGTTCACGTTCACCGAGGAGAACGACGGCGACGCCGACCTCACCAGCCCCTACATCGTGACCGATTCGGATGCCTGCAACGACGACCTACAGCCTCCCACCGGCGACGCCGACACCGACGGCGTGCTGGACCAGGGTGAGACCTGGTCGTGGACCTGCACGATCCCTGTCAGCGGCGATCCCGACCTGGACTTCTCCCTGATCGTCCTCGGCCACGGCACCGACCCAACCGGCGACGACGTGACCTGGTGCGCCGATGTGACCGATCCCGGGCCCAACGTCTTCTGCGACCAGGACGAGCGGGCGACGGTGACCGTCGACATCATCAACCCGAGCACGGACGTCGACGTCACCGCCCCTGGCACGACGTTCGAGCCCGCCACACCGGTGGAGTTCACGATCACCGAGACGAACGACGGGGACGCCGACCTCACCAGTCCGTCAGTGGTCACGGACTCGACGGAGTGCAACACCACCCTGCTCTACGGCAGTGGCGACGCCGACACCGACGGCGTGCTGGACCAGGGTGAGATCTGGTCGTGGACCTGCACGGTCACTCTTCCCGACGCACCCGGTACCGACTTCACGCTCACCGCGACGGGCCACGGGTTCGATCCCACCGGCGACGACGTCACCTGGTGCGCCGATGTGACCGATCCCGGGCCCAACGTCTTCTGCGACCAGGACGAGCGGGACTCGGTCACCGTCGGGATCCGCGAGGTGTTCGAGGGCCTCACCCCCGGCTACTGGAAGAACCACCTGGACTCGTGGGACGACACGCCGTACGTCCCGACCGACACCACCCTGGAGGACGTGTTCGACGTACCGGACGCCCTCGGGCTCGACGACGTCACCCTCCTGGAGGCCCTGAGCCTCAAGGGCGGGTCCGGGACCAAGGGTGCGGCCCAGACGCTGTTGCGGGCTGCGGTGGCGGCGCTGCTCAATGCCGCCCACCCGAACATCGACTACCCCCGGACCACCGGCGAGGTGATCGCCGACGTCAACGAGGCGCTGACGGGCGACCGGGCCGCGATGCTCGCTCTGGCCAGTGAGCTGGACGCCGACAACAACCTCGGGGGCGACATCGACACCTGACCTCGAGACGCAGGAGCGCACCCAGCGGGCCGGCCCGGTGCCGGCCCGCTGGCGCGCTACTAGCGCGCCCTGGCCAGGTGCAGCCTGCCGTCGGTGGCGGTGAAGGAGAAGGATGCCCCCACCGGGGACGCGATCGGCGTCGTGGCCTTGCCCAGCGAGATGGAGTCGCTCCAGGCGCCGCCGGACAGGCGGCGCAGCTCGAGGTTGTCGGTGGAGAGATCGCCCGGATCGACCACCCGGTGGGCCAGCCACACCTCACCGGAGCGGAGCGACAGGCCCAGCCACGAGACCCGCGACACCCACACGGGCAGGTGGGTGAAGGACAGCCGGCCATCGGCCTGGAGGCGGGCGATGGCGGGGTAGCTCCCTATCACCGTGTCCGAGAACCGCTGGCGCACCGCCGACTGGTAGGCGAGAACGATGTCGCCGGCGGCCGGGTCGGCCGCGGCAACGATGTCGGGGTTCTCGGGATCGGCGTCGAACTGGGCCTCGTCGGTCCCGATGAACGACGAGTCGGTCCAGTCCAGGCGCAGGCCCCCGGTCACCTCGGTGAGATGGGCAGCGGCGATGGTGCCCAGAGCATCGGCGTTGTTCAGCAGCCACACGGAGCCGTCGGCGGGATGCTGGACCAGGCTGTCCTTGCTCGCCGACGTCTTGGTCCAGCTGGTGAACTGCTCCTGCCACGTGCCGTCCGAGCGGCGGTAGGCGATGCCGGAGCCCTGGGGACCGGTCGACCCCTGCTGGTGCCAGGTGGCCACGATTGCCCCGCTGGCCAGCTGGAGCAGCGCACCCATGCGGCTGTCGCCGTCGCCGAAGGTCCGCGAGGACACCAACGAGGCGGCGTTCGGCACGGGGGTCCCCGAGAGGTGGAACTGGCGGAGCACCACGGGGCCGCCGCCCGAGAGGACCCAGAGATCGCCAGAGGCGGTGAGCACCGGACTGGGGTTGGTCCATGCACCCGTGCTGGGCGGCAGGTCCACCAGGGACACCCCGCCGGTGGCCGTGTCCGTCACGTGGGCGACCACTCGGGCGGGCGACGTGAACTTCTCCCAGTAGAGGACGACTTCGAGGGTGCCGGCGGTGGCGATCCGCCCCCGGCCGAGGAGGGCCAGCTGGTTCGAGGCCTTGGGGTCCTGGACGACCACGTCGTCGACCAGGGCGCCGGAGGTCGGGGCCGCGTTCGAGAAGGTGGCTGCAACCGAGGCCGTCCTGCGGTTGCCGGCGGTGTCGACGGCGGTGGCCGTGACCGTGTGGGAGCCGTCGGCGTAGCTGCGGGTGTCGACCGACGACGACCACGAGGTGGTGCCGGACGCGACCTGCACCGGACCACCGTCGACGGCGATCTCGACCCGGGCCACGCCCCGGTCGTCGCCGGCCGCGCCGGCGACGGTGACGGCACCGCTCACGGTGGCGCCGGCGGCCGGCGACGCGATCGAGACGCTGGGGGCCTGGGTGTCGGTGGGGGTGGTGGTGCAGTTCCTCCGGCACGGCTTGGGAGCGGCGCCGGCCCACGGAGCCGAGGCGATCGAAGCGAGCAGGGAAGCGACCAGCACCGCGACGGACACCGAGGTGCGTCGGGGGCGCGGGCAGGTTGTACGTGCGGGCATCTGGCTCTCCGGGCGCGTCGAGGTAGGCGCGGCGGCCGGGGAACTTCACCCAGGAGCTGGCGAGACCCAAGCAGTACCCGGCTCCGCTGGTTCTTGTGTCGGAGCGGGCCGATGGCCCCTTGAGCGGCGATTGTCATCCCGGGATCAACCGCCGCTGCCGGCCGGCGCATGACCTCAACGGCGAACGGGTAGGTACGAGCACCCGGGCCGATCGGCCCTGACGACCAGCCGACACCAATGGAGGTGCCTGATGGGGCGCGTACAGAAGTCCGTGACCGTAGATCTGCCCGTTTCCACCGTCTACAACCAGTGGACCCAGTTCGAGGACTTCCCCCACTTCATGGAGGGCGTGGAGTCCGTGACCCAGCTGGACGACACGCGCCTGCACTGGGTCGCGGAGATCGGCGGCGAGAAGCGCCAGTGGGACGCCGAGATCATCGACCAGACGCCTGACCGGCGGATCGCCTGGCAGGCCATCGACGGCAAGAAGAACGCCGGCGCCGTCACCTTCCAGCCCGCCGGCGCGGGCCAGACCCGCGTGACCGTCGAGATGGAGTACGAGACCGAGGGGCTCAAGGAGAAGGCGGGCGACGCCCTCGGCGTCGTCGACCGCCGGATCGAGGGCGACGTGGAGCGGTTCAAGACCTTCATCGAGAGCCGCGGCGTCGAGACCGGCGCATGGCGGGGCGACATCTGACCGCAGCCTGAGCTCGCAGCACCGCCGCGAGGGCGCCTCCTCCCACCGGGGCGCCCTCGCGGCGCGCCCGGGACCGGATCGCCGGTTGTTACGTCCTTGTTACAGGCCCCGCACGTGCGCCTCGAGCGAGGGCTCAGGGATTCGTCGCCGTTCGTTGACATGGCGGCAACGGTCGCTACACATCCTCGCGGTTACCTGGATGGATGGCGGCCAAGGGCATCACCACCGGCGGGCGCACCCCCGACCGCCGGACGCTGGTCGTGGCCGGGAACGGCATGGTGGGCCAGAAGCTGCTCGAGCTGCTGGTGGAGCGGGGGGCCACCGCCGAGTGGGACATCGTCACGTTCTGCGAGGAGCGCCACCTCGCCTACGACCGGGTCGGGCTCAGCTCCTTCTTCACCGGCACGAGCGCCGAGGAGCTGTCGCTGGTGGCGCCCGGCTTCTTCGACGCCGCCGGCCTCGAGGTCCACGTCGGCGACCCGGTGGCGAGCATCGACCGGGCCGCCGGCAAGGTCGTCTCCGCCGCCGGCACCGCCATCGCCTTCGACGCCCTGGTCCTGGCCACCGGTTCCTACCCCTTCGTGCCGCCCGTCCCGGGCCACGACCTCCCCGGCTGCCACGTCTACCGCACCCTCGACGACCTGGAGGCCATCCGGGCCGACGCGGCCGGCAGGCGGGTGGGGGCGGTGGTGGGCGGCGGGCTGCTGGGCCTGGAGGCGGCCAACGCCCTGCGCAACCTCGGCCTCGAGACCCACGTGGTGGAGTTCGCGCCCCGCCTCATGCCGATGCAGGTCGACGACGGGGGCGGGGCCGCCCTGCGCCGGCGCATCGAGGAGCTGGGCGTCCACGTCCACACCGGCATGGCCACCAGCGCGCTCGTCGCCGGCGACGACGGGCGGGTGGCGGCCATGCACTTCGGCGACCAGGACGACGCCCTCCCCGTCGACCTGGTCGTCTTCTCCGCCGGCATCCGCCCGCGCGACCAGCTGGCGCGGGACTGCGGGTTGGAGGTGGGCGAGCGCGGGGGTGTGGCGGTCGACGAGGCCTGCCGCACCTCCGACCCCCGCATCTACGCCATAGGGGAGTGCGCCCTGGCCGAGGGCCGGATCTGGGGCCTGGTGGCCCCCGGCTACCAGATGGCCCGGGTCGTGGCCGACCGCCTGCTGGGCGGCGACGCCGTCTTCGCCGGCGCCGACCTCTCCACCAAGCTCAAGCTGATGGGCATCGACGTGGCCAGCTTCGGCGACGCCTTCGGGGCCACGCCCGGCGCCGAGTCGATCACGTTCTCCGACCCCGTCTCCAACGTCTACAAGCGCCTGGTGGTGGCCGGCGGCGGCGACCGGGTGCTGGGCGGGATCCTGGTGGGCGACGCCTCGCTGTACCAGACGCTGGTGCAGATGGCCCGGGGCGACATGCCCACCCCGGAGCGCGTCGACGAGCTGGTGCTGCCGGTCCGCAGCGACGGCGCGTCCATCGCGATGGGCGTCGACTCCCTGGCCGACACCGCCACCGTGTGCTCGTGCAACAGCGTCACCAAGGGCGCCATCTGCGCCGCCATCGCCGAGGGCGGCCTCACCGAGGTGGCCGCCGTCAAGGCGTGCACGGCGGCCGGCACCGGCTGCGGCGGCTGCGTCCCCCTCGTCACCGACCTGCTCAGGAGCGAGCTGCGCAAGGCCGGCGTGGAGGTGCGCGACAACCTGTGCGAGCACTTCGACTACAGCCGCCAGGAGCTGTTCGACGTCGTCCGGGTCCACCGCCTCACGTCGTTCTCCGAGGTGCTGGCCCACCACGGCCGGGGCCTGGGCTGCGAGATCTGCAAGCCGGCGGTGGCGTCGATGTTCGCCAGCCTCGGCATCGGTGGCGGCTACATCCTGGAGCCGGCCCAGGCCTCCCTCCAGGACACCAACGACCACTTCCTGGCCAACCTGCAGCGGGACGGCACCTACTCGGTGATCCCCCGCGTGCCCGGCGGCGAGATCACACCCGAGCAGCTCATCACCATCGGCGAGGTGGCCAGGGACTTCGGCCTGTACTGCAAGATCACCGGCGGCCAGCGCATCGACCTGCTGGGCGCCCGGGTGGAGCAGCTGCCCGCCATCTGGAGCCGCCTGGTGGACGCCGGCATGGAGTCGGGCCACGCCTACGGCAAGGCGCTGCGCACCGTGAAGTCCTGCGTGGGCAGCACGTGGTGCCGCTACGGCGTGCAGGACTCCACCAGCATGGCCATCGAGCTGGAGCTGCGGTACCGGGGCCTGCGGGCCCCCCACAAGCTCAAGTCGGCCGTGTCGGGCTGCACCCGGGAGTGCGCGGAGGCCCAGAGCAAGGACTTCGGCGTCATCGCCACCGAGAACGGCTGGAACCTGTACGTGTGCGGCAACGGCGGCATGCGCCCCCGCCACGCCGACCTCCTGGCCGCCGGCCTCGACTCCGAGACCCTGATCCGCTACATCGACCGCTTCTTGATGTTCTACATCCGCACCGCCGACCGCCTCCAGCGCACGTCGGTGTGGCTCGAGAACCTGGAGGGCGGCCTCGACCACCTGAAGGCGGTCGTGGTCGACGACATCCTCGGCATCGGCGCCGAGCTCGAGGCCGACATGGAGCGCCACGTGGCCGAGTACCGGTGCGAGTGGAAGACCACCATCGACGACCCCGAGAAGATGCGGCGCTTCCGCACCTTCGTCAACAGCGACGAACCCGATCCCAACGTCGTGTTCGTGCCCGAGCGGGGCCAGCGTCGCCCCGCCTTCCCGTCCGAGAAGCAGGAGGTCCGTTCATGACCGCGATGCTCGATCTCCAGGCCACCGCCACCACGTGGGTCGACGTGTGCGCCGTCGACGACCTGGTGACGGACCGGGGCGCGTGCGCCCTGGTGGGCGACGAGCAGGTCGCCGTCTTCCGCGTGTCGCCCACCGACGAGCTGTACGCCGTGTCGAACTTCGACCCCTTCAGCCGGGCCAACGTCATCTCCCGGGGCATCGTGGGCTCCCGGAAGGGCGTCGCCAAGGTGGCGTCGCCGATGTACAAGCAGAGCTTCGACCTGCGCACCGGGCAGTGCCTCGACGACCTGGACGTGGCGCTGCGCGTCTTCGCCGTCCGGCGCCGCCTCGGCAGGGTGGAGGTCGCTGTGCCCACCGGGTCTGCGTGACCCTCCTCGACGCCACCCGGGAGGACGCAGCCGGCGTCGCCGAGGCGCCGGCCGTCGAGCGCCTTCGCCGCCTCACCGGCATCGGCGAGGACGGGCCGGAGCTGCTGCCCCTCGACGCGGGCGAGCAGTACCGGTTCGGCTTCGCCATGGACGCCTGCGTGGGGTGCCACTCGTGCGAGGTCGCGTGCGCCGAGCAGAACGCCACCCCGGTGGACGGGGCCTGGCGCCGGGTGGGCGAGCTGGAGGGCGGCGCCTTCCCGAAGACCCGCCGCCTCAACCTGTCCATGGCCTGCAACCACTGCCTGGAGCCCACCTGCCTGTCCGGCTGCCCGACCCAGGCGTACACCAAGCTGGCCAACGGCGTGGTGCAGCACGACGCCGGCGAGTGCATCGGCTGCCAGTACTGCATCTGGAACTGCCCCTACGAGGTCCCGGTCTACGACGCAGCCCGCAAGGTCGTGGCCAAGTGCGACCTGTGCCTGCCCCGGCTGGAGGCGGGCGAGAGCCCGGCCTGCGTGCTGGCCTGCCCCACCAGGGCCATCACGGTGGAGCCGGTGAACATCGCGGCGTGGCGGGCCGACCACGCCTCCGCCGACGCCCCGGGCCTGCCGCCGGCCGAGATCACCCTGTCCACCACCCGCATCGAGACCCCGCCCGACCTGCCCGAGCTGGTGGCGGCCACCGACTGGTCGGTCAAGCCCGAGGACCCGCACTGGCCCCTCATCGCCCTCACCCTGCTCACCCAGCTGTCGCTCGGCACGGTGGCCGCCACCGTGGCGGTGGAGGCGGCGGGCGGGCGGGGGGGGCTGGGCGGCGGCGCCGTGGGCGCGGCGGTGGCCGGGGCGGTGGCGCTCGGCGCGTCGCTGCTCCACCTGGGCCGGCCGGCGTCGGCCTTCAAGGCCCTGCGCAACCTCCGCACCTCGTGGCTCAGCCGCGAGGTCGCCCTCCTGTCGGCCTTCTCGGCCGCCTCGCTGGCCTACGCCGGCGCCTGGGCCCGGGGGGGCGCCGGCGGCTTCCCGGCCGGGCCCCGCCTCGGCCTGGGCCTGGCCGCCGTGGCCCTGGGCGCGGCCGGCGTCTACGCGAGCGGCCGCCTCTACCTGGTGCCGGCCCGGCCGGTGTGGAACTCGCCCCGCACGCTCGTGTCCTTCTTCGCCACCGCCGGCGCCACCGGTCCCCTGCTGGCCGTGCTCTGTCTCGACCGGGGGCGCGCCCCCACCGCCCTGGTGGCCGCGCTGCTGGTGGCGGCGGTGGCCGGCACGGTCATCCAGCTCGGCGCCCTGCGCCACCTGGTCACCACCGTGCGCGACCGCACCGACCGCCAGCACCGGGGCACCGCCGTCCTGCTGCTGGGCCGCTTCCGGGGCCTGCTCCTGGCCCGGGTGGCGGCTGCCGTCGCCTCCGTGGCCCTGGTGGCGTGGTCGTGCACCGTCCCCCTCGCCGGCCCCGCCGCCGGCGGCCGCCTGGCCACCGCCCTCGGCGTCGCCGCCCTGGGCGAGCTGGCCGGCCGCTACCTGTTCTACGTGACCGTGGTGCCGTTCCGCGTGGCCGGCAGCTTCTTCGCCGGCCGGTGACCGTCGTTCCCCCCCGCTTTCGAGTAAATAACTCCCCGTTCCGGGGAGTTATTTACTCGGGAGTGGCGTGAACCGACCGGCCGCCGGCGCCGTGACCCGGCTGCTGGGGCTGGGCACCCGGTCGGAGGACGCGGCCGACGCGGCCCGCGCCGCCAGCCCGTCCGGGCGCCTCTACGTGGCCGACGACCGCTTCGGCCCCCTCAACGAGGCCCGGGCCCCGGAGACGTGGGTGCGCACCACCTGCGGCTACTGCGCCGTCGGGTGCGGGATGTACATCGGCGTGCGCGACGGCGAGGCGGTGGCCGTCCAGGGCGACCCCGAGCACCCGGTCAACATGGGCCGGCTGTGCCCCAAGGGCCTGTGCGAGCACCAGACGCTGGCGGCCGAGGGCCGCCTCACCACACCCCTTCTGCGCCGGGCCAGGGGCGGGCCGCAGGAGCCGGCGTCGTGGGACGAGGCCCTCGGGGCCATGGTGGTCGGGTTCCGGCGCCTGCTGGACGAGCACGGCCCGGAGGCGGTGGCCGTGCTCAGCACGGGCCAGCTCGTCACCGAGGAGTTCTACGCCCTGGGCAAGCTGTGCCGGGCCGGCCTGGGCCTGCGCCACTACGACGGCAACACCACCTTGTGCATGGCCAGCGCGGTGGCCGGCTACAAGCGCAGCTTCGGCAGCGACGGCCCGCCCGGCGCCTACGCGGACCTCGACCAGGCCGACTGCATCCTCCTGGTGGGCGCCAACGTGGCCGACAACCACCCGCTGCTGGCGCCCCGGGTGCTGGGCAACGCCGGCGCAACCGTGATCGTGGTGGATCCCCGCGTCACCAAGACGGCCATGGTGGCCGACCTCCACCTGGCCGTGAAGCCCCGCAGCGACATCGCCCTGCTCAACGGGATGATCAAGGTGCTCATCGACGAGGGCCTGGTGGACCACGACTACGTCGCGGCCCACACCGAGGGCTACGCCGAGCTGGCGGCCCATGTGGCGGCATGGGACCTCGACCGGGTGGCGGCCGACTGCGGCGTGCCGGCCGAGGACGTGCGCCGGGCCGCCCTCACCTTCGGCCGGGCCGAGCGGGCCTTCGTCGCCTGGACCATGGGCGTGAACCACTCGGTGCAGGGCACCGAGACCGTCACCCTCCTCAACACGCTCTGCCTGCTCACCGGCAACGTGGGCCGGGCCGGCGCCGCCCCCTTCTCGCTCACCGGCCAGTGCAACGCCATGGGCACCCGCGAGGCCGGGGCCACCGCCTCCCTCCCCGGCTACCGGCCCTGGGAGGACGCGGCGGCGAGGGCCGAGGTGGCGGCGCTGTGGGGCGTCCCGGTGGACCGGCTCCCCACCGAGCGGGGCCGGGCCTACCCCGACATCATCGACGGCGTCCTCGACGGCACCATCAAGGGGCTGTGGGTCATCGCCACCAACCCGGTGGTGTCGTTCCCGAACCGGGCCCGGCTGGAAGGGGCCCTGCGCAACCTCGACCTGTTCGTGGTCCAGGACGGCTTCCCCACCCCCACCACCGCCCTGGCCACTGTCGTCCTCCCCTCCGCCATCTGGGGCGAGAAGGAGGGTACGTACACCAACGCCGAGCGCCGGGTCTCGAGGGTGCGCAAGGCGGTGGAGCCGCCGGGCCAGGCCCGGTCCGACTTCGACATCTTCCTGGCCCTGGGCCAGGCCTTCGGCGTGGCCCGCGAGCTCTACCCGGGCTGGAGGGGCCCCGAGGACGCCTTCACCGAGTGGGCCCGGGTGTCGGCCGGGCGCCTGTGCGACTACAGCGGCATCACCTACGACCGCATCGACGCCGCCGGCGGCGTGCAGTGGCCCTGCCCCCCCGGCACCGATGAGCCGGCCGGCACGCCCCGCATCTACACCGACGGCGTGTTCCGGACGCCGTCGGGCCGGGCCAGGCTCTGGTGCGTCACGCCCCAGCCCATCGCCGACGCCCCCAGCCGGCGCTACCCCTTCCTCCTCAACACCGGCCGCACCGTCGAGCACTGGCACACCCGCACCAAGACGGGCCGCATCGCCGTGCTCGAGGAGCTGGCGCCCGAGGCGTGGGTCGAGATCAACCCGGCCGACGCCGCCGGCCTCGGCGTGGTGTCGGGCGACCTGGTCAGGCTGGCCTCGCGCCGGGGCGTGGTGGAGGGCGTGCTGGTGCGGGTCACCGCCATCGTGCGCGAGGGCGAGGTCTTCGTGCCCTTCCACTACGACGAGCGCTGCGCCAACCGGCTCACCGTCGACGAGTTCGACCCCATCTCGCGCGAGCCGAACTACAAGCAGTCCGCCGTCCGCATCGAGCGGATGTGACCGTGGACGCGCCCGGCACGCCCACAAGCATGCGTTCAGACGGAGTTCACCCGCAGCGCCCGACGTTGGAAACGACGTGGTAACACCGGCGGCGGACGATGGGTCGATGGCGTTGCGTCCCCTCGAGGGCTACACGATCGGCGTCACCGCCGACCGGCGGTGGGAGGACCAGGCCGAGCTGCTGCGCCGCCGCGGCGCCCGGGTGCTGCACGGCCCCAGCATCGCCACCCAGTACCTCGACTCCGACGAGGTCCTCCGCCACGCCACCGCCTCCGTCGCGGCCCGGCCCCCCGACTACCTGGTGGCCACCACCGGCATCGGGATGCGGGCGTGGCTGGAGACGGCCCAGGCGTGGGGCATGGGCGAGGCGCTGCTGGCCGCCCTCGAGCCGGCCCGCGTCGTCACCCGCGGCCCCAAGTCCACCGGCGCCGTGCAGGCGGCCGGGCTCACGGTGTGGAGCAGCTCGCCCAACGAGCGCCTCGACCAGCTCCTGCCCCTGCTGCTGGCCGAGCCGCTGCTGGGCAAGCGGGTGGCGGTGCAGGAGGCCGGCGCCGAGGCGGCCGAGATCACCCTGGCGCTGCAGGAGGCCGGGGCCGACGTCGTCCCCGTGCCCGTCTACCGCTGGCGGATGCCCGACGACACCGGCCCGGCCCAGCGGCTGGTGGACGCGGCCTGCGAGGGACGGGTCGACGCCGTCACCTTCACCAGCGCCCCGGCCGTGCAGAACCTGTTCCTGGTGGCGGCCGGGCACGGCCGCCACGCCGACCTGCGGCGGGCCTTCAACACGGGCGTCCTCGCCACCTGCGTGGGCGCCGTGTGCGCGGGAGCGGCCCGCGACGAGGGCGTCGACGACCCGGTGGAGCCGTCGCTCGGGCGCCTCGGCCTGATGATCCGGGCCCTGGGCGAGCGCCTGGAGGGCCGGCGCCGCACGGTGGAGCTGGCCGGCGTGGAGCTGGTGGTCCAGGGCTTCGCCGTCTCGGTCGGCGACCGGGTGGTGGAGCTGCCGCCGCTCGAGCAGGCCGTGTTCTCCATGCTGGTGGAGCGGCCCGGCGCCGTGGTCTCGCGGCCGCATCTCCTGCGGGCGGTCTGGGGCACGGCCGGCGCCGACCCCCACGTGCTGGAGGCCACCATCACCCGCCTGCGCCGGCGCCTGGGCCCGTGCGGCAGCGCCGTGCGGTCCATCTCGGGCCGGGGCTACCGGCTGGACGTGCCGGCGCCGGTGGCGGCGTCCGCCGCCCGGCGGGGGGCGTAGGCGCCCCACGACACCGCGGCCGGCGCCCGCCGGCCTGACGGCGGTCGGCGGCCGGCCGGGGTGGGCTGGGGGGGACCAGCGCGCGAACCCGGCCAGCCGTGCTCCGGCGCGGCGCCTGACGGGTGCGCGTTAGGCGCCCGCGCTCTCGGGCTCGAGCTCGGCCAGCCGCTTCTCGATGGCGTGGCGCAGGTTGGTGAGCTCGGCGATCTCCTCTTCCCGGGTCTTGGCGGCCTGGGCGCAGCACTCGCAGCCGCAGCCGCACTGCTCCTCGGCCGACGTGAGCGACGTCATCGAGCTACAACCACAGGTACAGCTGTTGACGGCCATGGCCATGAAGGTCCACCTCCCGGGGGTCATGCCGCCGGAACGTCCGGATCGGGCATGTATCTTCGTCTACCCTCAAGGGTAAAACCCGGCCCTTGGGGCCAGGTCAAGGGGCAGTTTCGAGCGCCTCCCGGACGGCGGCGCAGGCCTCGTCCACGCTCAGGGCCACCAGCTCGGGCAGGGGGCGGCCCATGCCGCGCACCAGCTCGTCGGCGACGTAGTAGCCGAGCCGCCACCGCTTCTCCACCAGCCCCGACCCGAACCAGGCCTCGGCCGTGCCCTCGGCGTCGAGCTCGTCGCGGAAGCGGGCCAACAGCTGGCTGCGGTGCTCCCGGCACCACGGCAGCCAGTCGTCGAAGCCCTCGTGGCCGAACCAGTAGTAGTCGTCGTCGGGCCGCCCCGGGACGACCTCCCGGGAGACCACGGTGGCCAGGCCCTCGGAGAATGCCATCCACGCCGCGTCGGTCTCCGGGGGCCGGGTGCCGAGGACGATCTGGTGCCAGGCGTGGGCGTCCTCGTGGGCCACCAGCACGCGCGTGCCCTCCTCCGACTGGAACCACTCCAGGCAGTGGAAAAGGGCGACGTCGTCGCCCAGCCGGCCCACCAGCACGTTGACCGAGTACGAGCCGACCATGAGCACGTGCAGGGGGTCGGGCGTGGGCGCCACGCCCATGACCCGGCGCACGGCCGGCTCCAGCTCGTCGATGGCCCGGTGCAGCACCGGGCCGCCCTCCCTGGCCCGCTCCCGAACGAGGGTGAGCTCGCGCACCACGGCCGAGCGCCCCTCCTGCACCGCCGAGTCGTCGTAGAAGGCCTTGAAGACCTCGGGGTGGGCGCTCTCGTAGAGCTCCCGCCAGCGCATCTCCCGCATGACGGGGGTGTCGACGAACGCCTTGCGGGCGTAGTCGTCGAAGGCGGGCAACGTGTCGAGGATCCGGGGCACGAGCCGATCCTATGAGGCGCCGTACGCCAGCCCTTCCCCCACCGCCTCGGTGGCGGCTCGAGGACCTGCCGCCGGCGCCGGCGTGACCCGGCTCAGGACGTGGGCGGTGCGTCGGGGTCGAGGTCGAGGGACAGCGAGTTGATGCAGTAGCGCTGGCCGGTGGGACCGGGGCCGTCGTCGAACACGTGCCCGAGGTGGCCGCCGCAGCGCCGGCACACGACCTCGGTGCGCACCATGCCGTGGCTGCGGTCCTCGAGCAGCTCCACCGCCTCGGCCACCGCCGGCTCGGTGAAGCTGGGCCAGCCCGTGCCCGAGTCGAACTTGGTGTCCGACATGAACAGGGCGGCGCCGCAGGCCGCGCACCGGTAGGTGCCGTCGTCCTTGGCATGGACGTATTTGCCGGTGAACGCCCGCTCCGTCCCCTTGCGCCGCAGCACCTCGTACTGCTCGGGGCTGAGCTGCTGGCGCCACTCCTCGTCGCTCCTGGCCATCTCGGGGCTCATCGGCCCTCCCCTCGGTCGCGTGCCGCCCAGCCTACGAACGCCGCGGCGCTGCGTCGACGCGCCGCTCCGGCTCCTGCGCGTCAGGCGGCGAAGGTGCGGGGCAGGCGGGGGCGGCGGGTGGGGCGGAGCCGGCGGAAGCGGACGGTGCGGTCACGGCCCAGGCGCTTGGCCCGGTAGAGGGCGGCGTCGGCGGCGGCGACCAGGGCGGCGGCGTCGGCGGCGTCGGCCGGGTAGGAGGCCACGCCGGCGCTGCAGGTGACGGCGACCGGGCCGCCGGCGGTACCGGCGGCGACGGCGGCCCGGAGGCGCTCGGCCACCACCACCGCCTCGCCCGCCGGGCAGGCCGGGACGATCACCACGAACTCCTCGCCGCCGTAGCGGGCGGTGATGTCCGTCTCACGT
Source organism: Actinomycetota bacterium (assembly GCA_052387235.1). GTDB lineage: Bacteria > Actinomycetota > Acidimicrobiia > Acidimicrobiales > JBQTJJ01. The sequence continues at coordinate 5,875 of JBQTJJ010000109.1, read as the reverse complement.
GCGGCCTCGGCCAGGGCCGCGCCCACCCGGCGCAGCACCTCGTCGCCGGCCTGGTGGCCGTGGGTGTCGTTGACGGCCTTGAAGTGGTCGACGTCGAGCACGACCAGCCCGCACGGCTCCTCCCGCCGGGCGGCCAGGGCCAGCTCCCGTGCCAGCGCGTCCTGGAACACCCGCCGGTTGGCGAGGCCGGTGAGGGCGTCCGTGCTGGCCAGCCGCTCCACCTCGGTCCGCAGCGCCGCCGCGTGCAGGGCCAGCGCGGCGTGGGCCCCGAACTGGGCCAGGAGGTCGACGGTCCGGGCCGTGATCCGCTCGTCCGGGCCGCCCCCGCGCTCGACCGCCAGCGTCCCGAGGAGCCGGCCCTCGACCACCAGGGGGACGATCACCACGTTGGCGGCGCCGGGGAGGGCGCCGGCCAGGACGGGCTCGCGGGCGGCATCGACCGATCGGGCCAGCCACGGCGTCTCCGCGGGACGGGCCGGCCACGGCGTCTCCGCAGGCCGGGCCGGCCGGCCCCGGGGGGCCGGTGCCACCGGTTCCACCAGGGACCCGTCCGGTCTCAGGACGAAGGCGCCACCACCGGTGGCGCCGGGCAGCACGACGGCGGCCCGGGGCGACCCGAAGCCGTCGGCCACGCCGGCCAGGAGGGCGGCCGCCAGCTCCCGGGGATCGTGGGTCGCGGCCATGCGTCCGGCCATGGCGGCCAGGGCCTTCAGCTCGGCCTTGCCCCGCCGCAGCTCGCCCTCGTTGAGCGACGAGAAGACGGCGGTGGCCAGGGCCACGGCCAGCAGGGCCAGGGCCCCCAGCACCGCGGCCTGCCCCGGCGTGACGCCGGGCCCGTCGGCGACGACGCCGGCCCGCTGGAGCCAGGACGAGACGAACAGGAGCAGGGCGTGCCACAGCCCCACCTTGAGCCCGGTGCGGAACGAGAGGAGGAGGGTGACGGCCACCACGTGCACCAGCACCAGGAAGGCCAGGGCGCTCTGGGGCCCGCCCGTGAGCGCCATGGCCACGCCCAGGTAGGCGCCGTCGAACAGGACCAGGCCACCCAGGACGGCGACGCCCCGGAGCTCGAGGCGGCGCCTGGTCCGCTCCACCAGCCCCGACGAGGCGGCGTAGACCGCACCGAGTCCGGCCAGGGCCGGCCCCTGCCCGGCCAGGGCGTCGGGGAGCGCGAAGGCGGTGGCGGCCGCCGCCGCGGCCAGGGCGTAGCGCACGACCTGGAGCAGGGCCAGGCGCCGCTGGAGCGGGGCCAGGTCCGCCGCCGCCGCCAGCGCCGGCCGCCGGAGACCGGACGCGGCGGGCCTCACGAGAAGCCCAGCAGGTCGTCGTCGTGGAGGCGGCTCCCGGCGGCCAGGCGCGGGTCGGCCCGGTCCACCCGGTGCTGGACGATCAGGAAGGCGCCGATGGCGAAAGCCAGGCCCATCGGGAAGGAGAGCTGCTGGGCCGTGTCGGCCGCGGCCCGGCTCAGCCGCAGGGGCAGGGGCGGGCGCGGGCGCCTCACCGGCGGGGGGGCGGCGGCCGTGGCCCGGGTGGGGACGGCGACCTCCTCCGCCGGCGCCGGCGCAGGCCGCCCGGCGCCCCCGCCGGCGGAGATCGGCGGGCCGGGGGCCGGCCGGGTGGTGAGGGGCGCGACCACGGCGGCCGGCGCCGGCGCCGGCGCCGGCACGACGGGCGCGCCGACCGCGATCGGGACGGTCACGGGGGGCAGCTCGACCGGGGGCAGGGACACGCCCGGCGCCTCGAGGGGCGGGAGGGTGGCGGGAGGAAGGGTCACCGTGGGCACGCCGGCGCCGGGGACCTCGGCCGGCGGCGGGGAGATCGGGGGCAGGGTGGTGGTGGGCGCCGGGGTCGTGAGGGGCACCGTGACGGGGGGCACGATCACCCCCGGGAGCAGGGTGAGGCCGGACTCGGACCCGTCGGCCGAGCCGTCCGCGGGCTGGCCGGACGCTCCCGCGGCAGCGCCGGCGCCGGCCAGGACGGCAAGGACGCCGAGCAGGACCGGCGCGACGACGACGCGTCGCCACCACCGCCGCCGTCCCTGCTCCTCCACGCCCGCACGCCCTCCTCCGAATCGGCCCCAGCCGATCTCGTGTCGGCACGATGGGCCCCCGACTTCACGGAATGTTCGAACCGCGGCCCCCGCGAGTAGAACTGGCCTGTAGACGTGGACAGCGACCCGACTCCGACATCCGAGCAGCAGGCCGGTCTGACCCTTTTGGTCCACCGTGTCCGGTCTGTGCGGCTCGGCACCGCTACCGGTCTCGACGCCGGCGTCCTCACCGTGTCCGAGGCCGAGGCGAGGGCGGTGATGGCCGACCCCGCCCTCGCCGAGGTGCGGGTCTCGGCCGTGTCGCCCGGCGACTCGGCCCGCATCGTGAAGGTGCTCGACGCGGTGGAGCCCCGCACCAAGGGCCCCGGCGGTGGCGGCATCTTCCCGGGCTTCGTGGGCCCGGCCCGCCCCCAGGGCCGGGGCCGGACCCACGTCCTGCGGGGCGCGGCGGTGGTGGCGGCCGGCTTCCTGCCCCGGGCCCTGGAGGCCCTGGGCGACTTGTCCGGCCCCGGCGCCGCCCTGTCGCCCCTGGGCGGCACCGCCAATCTGGTGGTGGAGGTCACCCCGGCCCACGGGGCGGCGTGGGAGTCGGTGTACGAGGCGGTGCGCAAGGGCGTCCTGGAGCTGGCGGCTCGGGTGGCCGACGCCGGGCTGGACGCCGAGCCGGACGAGGTCGAGGAGCTGCCCGCCCTGCCCCGGGCCGGCGCCGGCAACCTGCCCCGCGTGGCCGCCCTCACCAATCTGCAGACCCAGGGCACGTTCAAGGAGATCTTCGTCTACGGGCGCAGCTTCGGCTCCATCGCCCTGCCCACCCTCATCGACCCCAACGACCTGGACGACGGTGCGGTGGTGAGCGGCCAGCTCGGCCACCCCAGCCTCAAGAACCCCACCTGGGTCTTCCAGAACCACCCGGTGGTGGCCGCCCTGCGGGCCCGACACGGCACCGACCTGCTGTGCGCCGGCGTGGTGCTGTCGCCCGAGCCGGTCGACATGGCCAACAAGGAGCTGGTGAGCGCCCACGCCGCCCGCCTGTGCCAGGCCGCCGGCTTCGACGCCGTCGTCGTCACCAAGGAGGGCGGCGGCAACGCCGACGCCGACATGGCGCTCAAGATGGATGCCCTGGAGGAGCTCGGGATCCCCACCGTCGGGCTCTTCGCCGAGATGGCCGGGCCCGACGGCACGGCGCCGTCCATCGTGGTGCCGCCCACGAAGGCCACGGCCATGGTGAGCACGGGGAACTACGACGAGCGGCTGGTGCTGCCGGCGGTGGAGCGGGCCTTCGGCGGCGACCGCCTCGACGTGGCCGGCCTGGCCGCCGGGGCCGAGATGGAAGTGCCCGTCGCCGTCGTCTACGCCTCGCTCAGCCCCCTCGGGTGGGGCCGCCTCACGTGCCGGGAGGACCCGGTGCCGGCCCCGGCCGCGGAAAGGACCCCCGCGTGACCACCCACATCCGCGTCGTCCACTACATCAACCAGTTCTTCGCCGGCCAGGGCGGCGAGGACACGGCTGCCACCCCGCCCTCGTCGTCGGCCGGTCCGGTGGGGCCGGGCCGCAAGCTCCAGCAGCTGCTGGGCGACGGCTACGAGATCGTGGCCACCGTGTGGTGCGGCGACGACCACGCCGGCGGCCCCGAGGTGATCGACGAGATCCTCTCTCTCATCCGCTCGGCCCGTCCCGACCTGGTGGTGGCGGGGCCCGCCTTCACCAGCGGACGCTACGGCCTGGCTTGCGCCCGGGTGGCCCAGGCGGTGGCGGGCGAGGGCATCCCGGTGGTGGCGTCCATGCACGCCGACAACCCCGGGCTCGACGAGGCCGGCGCCGCACCGGTGGTGGCCAGCGCCGAGGTGGCCCGCCACATGGGGCCGTCGCTCGAGACCCTCGCCGCCGCGGCCAGGAAGGTGGCGGCGGGCGAGGCCCTCACGGCCGAGGAGGGCAGGGTCGGCAAGATCCCGCGCCGGAACGTCACCGTCGACCAGCCGGCCGCACGGCGGGCCGTCGACCTGGTGCTGGCCCGCCTGGGCGGCGACCGCGGGGCCACCGAGGTCCCCCTGCCCCGGTTCGACCAGGTCACGCCGGCCGCCCCCGTGCCCGACGTGTCCAAGGCCCTGGTGGCCCTCGTCACCGAGGGCGCCCTCGTGCCCGACGCCAACCCGGGCAACCTCGAGTCGGCCCGCGCCACCCGCTGGCTCCGCTACGCGGTGGGCGGCATGAAGGCCTTCCCGGCCGGCGAGTACCGCTCCGTCCACGGCGGGTTCTCCACCGTGTGGGCCAACGAGGACCCGAACCGCATCCTCCCCCTCGACGCCGCCCGCCAGCTGGAGAGCGAGGGCGTCATCGGCAGGCTGCACGGCGAGTACCTGGTCACGGCCGGCAACGGCACGTCGGTCGGCAACGCCCGCCGCTTCGGCGTGGAGTGGGCCGCCGACCTGCGCCGCCAGGGGGTCCAGGCCGCCCTGCTCACAGCCACGTGAGGCACCGGAACGCGTTGCGGGGCAACGCTCGCGAAGGAGTTGGAGCGGTCCGGGATCCCCACCGCCGTGCTGTGCAACCTGGTGTCGATCGCGGAGCGGGTGGGCGCCCCTCGCATCGTCCCCACCAGGGGCATCCCCTACCCCACCGGCGACCCCAGCCTCGACGCCGAGGCGGAGCGGCGCTGGCGGCGCCGGCTGGTGGAGCGCGGGCTGCAGGCGGTGGCCACGGCCGTGCGCGGGCCCACGGTGTTCCCGGTGGAGGAGGAGGACGGCGATGACTGAGCGGGCGGCGGTGGTGGCGAGCGCCACCCAGGTGCTGGGCCACGTGCCCGGCCTGGCCCGGCACGGGTCGAAGCCGATGCGGGAGCTTCCCAAGAGCAAGGACGTCAAGGCCAAGTTCCTGGGATCCCTGCGGTCGTTCGACGACGCCGTGGCCTACGCGCCCCACCAGGCCTACATCGGCGCCGTCCATCCCCGGGACATGGGCGAGCGCCCCTGGTTCGGCAACGGCGACCGCACCGCCTCCCGCTTCGGTCCCCGGGGCGAGATCGTCCCCGACCTGGAGCTGCTCGGCCTGATGGCCGTGGTCGACCGCTTCGAGCTGCTCGTCCTGGCGCCCGACGTGGCCGAGGAGGCGGCGAAGGCCCTGGCCGACCATCCCCTGGCCAAGCACTTCGACCTCGACCGCATCGACAAGGCGGTGGGCGACCCCGAGGCGGTGGCGTCGCGGAAGGGCGCCCTCGGCCTGCACCTCGGCGCCAGCCGGCTGGGCGGGGCCATCGCCGGCGCCCACGAGGAGGACGAGTCCCTCAGCGCCGGCGTGCTGCTCGACAACCTGGCGTCCAAGGCCACCGCCACCCTGTCCCTGCTCCACCTGCTCCACAACGCCGGCATCGACCCCGCGTCGGTCGACTTCGTCATCGGCTGCGGCGAGGAGGCCATCGGCGACCGCTACCAGCGGGGCGGCGGCAACATGGCCAAGGCGGTGGCCGAGGCGGCCGGGCTCACCGAGGCGTCGGGCATGGACGTGAAGAACTTCTGCGCCGCGCCGGCGCCGGCGCTGGTCACGGCGGCTGCCATGGTGACGGCCGGCCTGTTCGACCGCGTCGCCGTCATCGCCGGCGGCTCCCTGGCCAAGCTGGGCATGAAGTTCCAGGGCCACCTCCGCCACGACATGCCGGTGATGGAGGACGTGCTGGGCGGGGCGGCGGCGCTGGTGCAGGCCGACGACGGCGTGTCGCCGCGCATCCGCCTGGACTCGGTGGGCCGCCACCGGGTGGCGGCCGGCGGGTCCAACCCCGCCATCATGGAGGCGCTGGCGGTGGAGCCGCTGCGCCGCCTCGGCATCCCCATG
>JBQTJJ010000108.1:0-14343 GCA_052387235.1 Actinomycetota bacterium | reverse complement strand
GGGGGGGTGGGGGGGGGGGGGGTGGTTCTGGGCGGGTCTGTGTCGGGGGCTGTGGGCTGTGGGGCGGCCGCCCGACGCCGGCGCGGCCGGGCTGCTCCCGGCCGTGCAGCTGCGCAAGCCCGACGGTGACGCCCTGCGCCGCGCCCTGTGCCCGCCGGCGCCGGCCGCCGGCGCCCGGTGCGGCCCGGCCGGCCCGCTCAGCGGGTCGCTGGTGGAGCTGGCGGGGCAGTGGGCCGGCCTGCGGGTGGTGGACGTCACCAACCCTGCTGCTCCACGTGAGGTCGAGGTCTACCGACCGGCCGGAGCGGACGGCGCCGCGCCGGGCGCCGGCGACGGCTCCTCCGCCGTCCAGACGGCGGTGGCGGACGGCACGCGCGTCTACGCGGCGTGGGGAGCCGAGGGGCTGCGGGTGCTCGACCTGGCCTCCGGCTCGCCGGTGGAGGCGGCGTCCTTCCTGCCCCCCGGCCCCTCCGGCCCCGCCGGCCCCGAGGGGACGGCCACCGCTCGCCACGTGGCCGGCGTGGACGTCACCGGCGACCACATCGTGGTCACCGACGCCGGGTCGGGCCTGTGGGTCCTGGACAAGCGGCCGCCGGCCGCGACCCGCGGCTACTGGCTGGCCGACGCCCGGGGCGGCGTCCACGCCTTCGGCGACGCCCCCTTCGCCGGCTCGGCTGCCGGCGCCGGCCTCACCAGCCCGGTCGTGGGCCTGTCGCCGTCGCCCACCGGCGCCGGGTACCGGCTCGTCACCGCCGACGGCGGCGTGTTCGCCTTCGGCGACGCATCCTTCGAGGGGTCCCTGGCCGGTGGGGCGACGGCCCCGGTCGTCGGCATGGCCGCCACCCCGTCGGGCCGGGGCTACTGGCTGGCCTCGTCCGACGGCGGCGTGTTCGCCTTCGGCGACGCCCGCTTCCTGGGCTCCCTGGCCGACGGCCCGCCCGGCCACGCCGTCACGGCCGTGCTCGCGACCCCGAGCGGCGAGGGCTACTGGCTGGTGGGCGCCGACGGGGGCGTGTTCGCCTTCGGCGACGCCCCCTTCCTGGGCTCCGTCGCCACCGCCCCGCCCGCCCGGCCCGTCGTGGGCGCTGCATCCAGCCCGTCGGGCCGGGGCTACTGGCTGGTGGCGGCCGACGGCGGCGTGTTCGCCTTCGGCGACGCCGCCTTCAAGGGCTCGGTGGCGGACGCCCGGGTCTCGGCCCCGGTCGTGGGCGTGAGCCCCATGGCGGGGGTGAAGGGGTACTGGCTGGCCGGGGCCGACGGCGGCGTCTACGCCCTCGGCGCCCCGTTCCTCGGAGCCCGGCCGGGAGGCGCCGAGGCGCAGCCGCCGGTGGTGGCGGTGGCCGCCGTGCCCCGCCGCCGGTAGGCGGGACCTACGGCGCCGAGCCCCACCCCGCCGGTTCGTGCGGACCCGTCCCGGTGTACGCCCCGGCCCCGGTGAACATGCCCCGGTGCCAGCGGTGAGGGGTGGCCACGACCGCCCTCGGGTAGTCCTCGAACAGCCAGCGGGCGAAGTTGCGCCGGGTCCATGGGGTGGCCCCGGCCACCCGCAGGGTGAGGCGCAGGCCCCTGCGGTGGGCGATGCCGACCCGGGAGAGGAACCCGGCCAGGCGGTTGTCCAGGGCCAGGCCGGCCGTCACGGCCGACCGGTAGGACGCCGCGGCCCTGGTGGGGTCGAGGGCCCCCGCCGCCAGCACGGACCGCGCGGCCAGGACACCGGTCTCGAGGGCCTGGCCGATGCCCTCGCCCGTCATCGGATCGGTGGCGCGGGCCGCGTCGCCGGCGAACAGGGCCCGGCCGCCGGCCGCCCACAGCCGGGTGCGCTCCACCCGGGCCGGGATGGGCCACGCCTTGTGGGGTGCCTCCGGCTCGGCCCCGGGCCCGAGCGCGGCCCGCACGTGGGGCCGGGCCAGGAGGTCGGCCCACTGCTGCTTCATCGCCTGGGCCGTCACCCCGGCCCGGCGCTGGACCCCGAACCCGACGTTGGCCCGCCCGCCGCCGAGCGGGAACGACCAGGCGTAGCCGGGGAGGAGGTCGGGCTCGAACCAGACCCACAGCTGGGTGGCGGCCATGTCGGACACGCCCGTGAAGTACTGGCGGAAGGCGTGCCACTCGCCCAGGTAGCCGGACTCGTCGGCGGCCCCGAGCGACTTGCGCAGCTGCGACCACACGCCGTCGGCGCCCACCGCGTACCGGGCCGTCACCGGCCCGAGGTCGTCGACGTCGAGGACGACGGCGTCGCGGGCCGGGTCGGCCCGCGCCGCGCGCAGCCGGTGGCCGTCGTGCACGGCCACGCCGGCATCCCGTGCCAGGTCGACGAGGGCGGCGTCGAGGTCGGCCCGCCGGGCCACCGCCGCGTACAGGCCCCGGCCGCGGGGGAGCGGGAACGAGGTGGAGCGCCCGGCCGGGCCCCGCACGTGGACGTCGTCCACCGCGTACCAGGACGCCACGTCGCCCGGTCGCAGGCCGAGCTCCTCCAGCCGGCGCAGGGCGCCGGTGGTGAGCCCGTCGCCGCAGCACTTGTCGCGGGGGAAGCGGGCCTTGTCCACCAGCACCACCGACCGGCCGGCCCGGGCCAGGGTGATGGCCGCCGCCGCCCCGGCCGGCCCGCCGCCCACCACGGCCACGTCGGCCGCCAGGGGGGTCACGCCGCGCCGGGTCGGGCCAGGAGGGCCCCGAGGGCGGCGGTGACCTCGGGGTACCGGAAGGAGTAGCCGGAGGCCTGCATGCGCCTGGGCACGACCCGCTGGCTGGACAGCAGCATCTCGTCGGTGAGCTCACCGCCGAGCACCGCCGCCAGCGCCGGCCGGGGCACCGGCAGCAGGGCCGGCCGGTGGACCGCCCTCCCCATGGCCCGGGCCAGGTCGGCGGCGGTGACAGGGCCGGGCGCGGTGAGGTTCACGGGCCCGGCGAGGGACTCCGTCGTGAGGGCGTGGATCATGCCGCCCACCTCGTCGTCGATGGCGATCCAGCTCACCCACTGCCGGCCCGAGCCCAGCCGCCCGCCCAGGCCCAGCCGGAACAGCGGGAGCTGCTTCTTGAGAGCGCCGCCGGCCGGCGACAGCACGATGCCGCTGCGGGTGGTGACGACCCGCACGCCGGCCTCGGCGGCAGGGACGGTGGCCGCCTCCCACGCCTGGACCACTCCGGCCAGGAACCCCTCGCCCGGCCCGTCGTCCTCGGTGAGCACCTCGTCGTCCCGGTCGCCGTAGTACCCGACGGCCGACTGGCTCACCAGCACCCGGGGCGGCGGGTCCAGGCCGGCCAGGGTCTCGGCCAGCAGGGTGGTGCCCTTGACCCGGCTGTCGGAGATGCGGGCCTTCTGGGACCGGGTCCAGCGCTTGTCGCCGATGCCCACGCCGGCCAGGTGGACGGCGCCGTCGACGCCCTCCAGGCCGGCGGCGTCGATGGTGCCGGCCGCCGGGTCCCACAGCACGTCGCCGGGCCCGGGCCGGGCCCGCACGACGCGGCGCACCCGGTGGCCGGCCGCCGCCAGCGCCGGCACGAGGGCCGACCCGATCAGTCCCGAGGAGCCGGTGACGGCGATGTCCACGGGGCCATGCTCGCACCGACCGGCTCACTACAACGAGCCCGCCGGTGCCTAGGTGCAGTTCACGCCCTCGGCCGGGCGGTACAGGGCGCTCACGTGGTCGACCTTGGTGGTGTTGTCGGCGAGGAAGCGGCGGGTGCGCTCGGTACGCACGCGGGTGCACGGGCCCCGGGGCTCGGACGTCTGGTTGGTCTGGGCCGCCTCGACCCACTTGGTGGAGTACAGCGTGACGGTGACGGAGCGCCCGGTGTAGGTGGGCCAGATCAGCACGCCGTGGGGGCTGGGGTTGCGGATGCGCAGGTCGGGGTGGGGGAACGAGAGCGTGGCCTCCCGCCCGTAGGGGTAGCGCGAGATGTAGATGCTGTGCGACTGGTACTCGGCGAACTCGAGTCCGGCGAAGAAGGCGGCGTTGAAGGCGGTGGTGGCGAACTGGGAGATGCCGCCGCCCACCGACTCGGTGAACCTGCCGTCCTCGATCACGGCGTCCACCACGAAGCCCTTCTCGGGGGTGCGCTCGCCCACCAAGCCGTTCACCGAGAACGTCCTGCCCGGCATGATGACCTGGCCCCGTACCAGGTCGGCGATGCGGTGGATGTTGGCCACCCGGGGCTGGTTGGGGGCGTGGTTGGTGGTGAACGTGCCCACCTCCTCCTTGATGCCAAGGGTGTTGGCCTCGTCCACGGTGAGCTCCGGCTCCACCGCCTTGGTGGGCAGGACCAGGGGGCCGGCGCCGGCCCGGCCGGCCAGGCGGTCCTGCAGCGCCTGGTCCACCCTGGCCCCGGCGTCGGAGGCGCAGCACGCCGATCCCACCTGACCGGGGACCACCTGGGGCACCCCGTCCACCACCGTGAACGTGGTCTCCACCGCCGGCGTGCCCACGCCGGGGAGCGCCTTGGCCAGCCCGGCCGTGGCCTCGTCCTCGTCGACCACCAGCCGCAGGCCGGCGTCCGTGGGCTCGCTGCGCAGCCAGGCCCGCAGCCGGTCCGGCCCGACGCTGCCGGGCTTGCCGTCGACCGTGACGGGGAGGGGATCGGCCGTCGCCGCCTCGCCGGCGGCGACCAGGCGCCGGGCCGCCGCGATCCCGAAGCGCGGGGGTACCGGGCCCCGGCCCACCTCGACGGTGAAGGGCGCACCGCCGCCCAGCGCAGCCGGCAGGGCGTCGAGCACGGCCGCGGGGTCGATGCCGCGCCCGGGCCGTCCCTCCACCGCCGTCAGCTCGCCGTCCTCGACCGTCACCGACGGCTCGGTGGGCGCGGTGCGCGCCGTGTCCCGTTCGGCCACGATCCGGTAGACGGCGTCCTCGTCGGAGTGCACCACCACATCGGCCTGCAGCGGGTCGAGGAACGACGTGGCCCACCCCCTGAGCCGGTCGAGCGGGTTCCCGCCGCGGCCCGTCCCGAGGGCGGCCTCCACCGTGGCCGGCTCGTCCACCGTGAGCCCGAGCTCGCCCGGCCCGAAGGTGAACCCCCCGCCCGGCGCATCCACCCGCACCGCCGCCTCGGGATAGCGCGCGGCCAGCTCGTGCACGACGGCGGCCAGACGGTCCCGGGTGAGACCGCCGATGTCCCGGCCGCCCAGGGTGACGTTGCGCAGCACCTCTCCGTCGGACCGGCTGGTGTCGAGGGCCCACGCCGCGCCCACCAGGGCGAGCAGCCCCGCCACCGCCACCAGGGCGGAGAGGACCAGGCGTCGGGCACCGCGCATGCCCCCACCATCGCACGCCCCGGGACCGTTCTCACGACACGGCGGGCCGGATGGGTCAGGTCCCCCGGCGGTCGCCCCACAGCAGGACGTGGAGCCGCGGGGTGAGGCTCCACCCCCGGGACAGGACGTGCGGGGCCAGCTCCCGCATGCGGGCCAGGACGGTGGGCCCGTCGGTGCCCTCCGGCATCACCCACACCGGCGCCAGCCCGCATTCGGCCACGATGGCGTCGACCTCGGCCAGGTCGGCGGGGTCCACCGCCACGAACTTGAACACGGCCTGGCCGCCGGCCTGGAAGGCCCGGAGCACGTCGGGCCGGTAGCGTCGCTCGAGCGCCATCCCGGAGTTGGCCAGCTTGGGCGACACGTTGTACCGGTCCACCAGCTCGCCGGCGAGCACGGGCGCCAGCGTGCCGCCCGTCTCGATCTCCACCCGCCAGCCCCGCTGCCGGGCGCCCTCGAGCAGGGGCGGCAGGTGGCGCTGCTGCAGCAGGGGCTCGCCCCCGGTCACCACCAGGAGGGGCGCGCCGATTGCGTCCAGCGAGGCCAGGATCTCGGCCACCTCGACCGTGCGGAGCTCGGCGGCCGGATCGTGGTGCTCCCAGTCCCAGGTGTACGGCGTGTCGCACCACCGGCAGGCCAGGTTGCAGCGCCCGAGCCGGACGAAGGCGGCGGGCCGGCCGACCGACGGTCCCTCCCCCTGGAAGGTCGGCCCGAACACCTCCGACACCACCAGGGTGGCGCCGGCGGCGGGACCGGTCACCCGAGGGCGGGGTCGGCCACGCCGGCGCCGGCGAAGCCCCTGGCCCGCAGCTCGCAGGCGTCGCAGGCGCGGCACGGAGCGGGCCCGGCCCGGTAGCACGACCAGGTCAGGTGCAGGGGCGCCCCCAGCTCGAGGCCCCGGCGGACGATGTCGGTCTTGGTGGCGGCGATCAGGGGCGCCCGCACGTCCACCGGCCGGCCCTCCACCCCCCGCTTGAGGGCGAGGGCGGCGGTGGTCCGGAACGAGGCCACGAACTCGGGCCGGCAGTCGGGGTAGCCGCTGTAGTCGAGGGCGTTCACCCCGATGAACACGGCGTCGCAGTCGCGGACCTCGGCGATCCCCGCCGCCAGCGACAGGAACACCAGGTTCCGGGCCGGCACGTAGGTGGCCGGGACGGCCTGCACGGGATCTCCGGGGGCGGGCACGTCGATGGCCGGATCGGTGAGGGCCGACCCGCCCCAGCGGCCCATGTCGATGGTGACCACGAGGTGCTCGGCGCCGTAGTGGGCGGCCACGGCCGCGGCCCGCTCCAGCTCGGTGCGGTGGCGCTGGCCGTAGTCGAACGTGACGGCCAGAGGTGGCCGGCCGGCCTCCTCGCCGGCGATGGCCATGCAGACGGTGGAGTCGAGCCCGCCGGACAGGACGACGAGGCCGGCGCTCACCCGGCGACGATCTCCACCGACGAGGTGGGCGTCTCCCACAGGCGGATGCGGGCCGGCGCCACACCGGCCGCTTCCAGCCGCTTCCACGCGTCGGCCGCGATGAGCTCGGCCGTGGGGTTGTCCAGGAGGTCGTTGAGGTAGGCGTGGTCGTAGCGGTCCACGACCTCGCGCTGGACCACCGCCTTCAGGTCGTCGAAGTCGACGACGACGCCGTGCTCGCCCAACGGGCCCTCGACCGTGACCTCGAGGCGGTAGCCGTGCCCGTGCAGCCGGCGGCAGCGGCCGGCGTGCCAGGGCAGCTGGTGGGCTGCCTCGAACGTGAAGGACTTGGTGACCCGGGTGCGCACGCCGGGCCAGCGTATTGCGGGCCCGCCGGCGGGACGGTCAGCCGGCCGCGCCGTAGGGCTGGTCGGCCTCGAGGTAGCAGTCGGCGTGGTAGTGCTCCACGCGGTCCCACACACCGTCCACGTACACGTTGGCGATGACCTGGCGCAGCTGGGCACGGGCCACGAACTTCACCGGTGCGCCGCAATGGGCGCACATCGCCGAGTTCCCGGGCTCCACGGGACGTTCGACGGCCCGGCTCTTCATCACCGTGGGATGTGCCATGCAGTCATTATCGGCAGGCCGGTTAGTCGCTTTGAGCGTTTCCGACATCCTCCTGCGCGCAGCGTAGGGGAGCGGCGCCGAGGAATGACGACTTTGACGCTCTCCGAGGATTGACGCGCGGCGGATTAGATGTGAATGTTTGTCCAACGCCGGGGTGTGGGTGCGTCCGCCGTGCACCTGCCCCCGGCGTCCTCTCGCGCCTAGGTGCCGGCTCTCCCCCCGGAGTCGGCTCGGCCCTCGCCCCGACCGAGGCGCACCGCCTCCCTCACGAGGGCGCGGACCTGGGTCTCGGCGACGCCGCTCGCCACCAGCCGGTGCACGAGGTCCTCGACCACCGCCGCCTGCTCCTCGTCGGGCGCGGTGCGGGCGCCGGCGCCGGCGGGCGGGCGGGTCACGGCGGTGGCCACCACCAGGCACAGCACGGCGGCGGTGGTGAGCAGCCCGAAGGTGAGCGCGGCACCGTCGTTGTCGTTGACCGACGCCACGATCATTCCCGCGATCCCTAGCACGCAGACGGCAAGTACCAGCCGGCGGACGGCGCGGATGGACATCGGGCCCGGCCGCTCCCGCGCCGGTCAGGCCCGCTGGAGGGGCTTGTACCTGATGCGGTGGGGCCGGTCGGCCTCGGCGCCCAGCCGCTTGTGCCGGTCGGCCTCGTACTCGCTGTACGAGCCCTCGAACCACCGCACCTCGGAGTCGCCCTCGAAGGCGAGGACGTGGGTGGCCACCCGGTCCAGGAACCAGCGGTCGTGGCTGATGACCACGGCGCAGCCCGCGAACGACAGCAGCCCGTCCTCGAGGGCGCGCAGAGTGTCGACGTCGAGGTCGTTGGTGGGCTCGTCGAGGAGCAGCACGTTGCCGCCGGTGGTGAGGACCTTGGCCAGGTGGAGGCGGTTGCGCTCGCCGCCCGACAGCTCGCCGACCTTCTTCTGCTGGTCCGAGCCCTTGAAGCCGAAGCCGGCCACCCACGCCCGCCCGTGCAGCTCGCGGCCGCCCACCACCAGCCGGTCCACGCCGCCGGTGATCTCCTCGTACACCGTCTTGGCGCCGGCCAGGGTGTCGCGGTTCTGGTCGACGTGGGCCAGCACCACGGTGGTGCCCACCTTCAGCTCGCCCCCGTCCGGCTTCTCGTCGCCCACGATCATGCGGAACAGGGTGGTCTTGCCGGCGCCGTTGGCGCCCACCACGCCCACGATGCCGCCGGGCGGCAGGTCGAACGACAGCCCGTCGATCAGGAGGCGGTCGCCGTAGCCCTTCACGAGTCCCTCCGCCTCCACGACCACGTCGCCCAGCCGGGGACCGGGCGGGATGGAGATCTCCAGCTTCTCGGCCGGCCCGTCGGACCCCTGGGCCTCGGCCAGCAGGCTCTCGTAGGCGCTGAGACGGGCCTTGCCCTTGGCCTGGCGGGCCCGGGGCGACATGCGGACCCACTCCAGCTCCCGCTGCAGCGTGCGCCGGCGGCTGGAGTCGGCCTTCTCCTCGTGCTCGAGGCGGGCCTGCTTCTGGTCCAGCCACGACGAGTAGTTGCCCTCCCAGGGGATGCCCGCGCCCCGGTCCAGCTCGAGGATCCAGCCGGCGACGTTGTCGAGGAAGTAGCGGTCGTGGGTGACGGCCACCACCGTGCCCGGGTAGTCCTTGAGGAACCGCTCCAGCCACGCCACCGACTCGGCGTCGAGGTGGTTGGTGGGCTCGTCCAGCAGCAGCAGGTCTGGGCGCTGGAGCAGGAGCCGGCACAGGGCCACCCGCCGGCGCTCGCCCCCGGAGAGGGTGGTGACGTCGGCGTCGCCGGCCGGGAGCCGCAGGGCGTCCATGGCGATGTCGAGGGTGCGGTCCAGCTCCCAGGCGCCCGAGGCGTCGATGGCGTCCTGGAGGGTGGCCTGCTCGGCGAGGAGCGCGTCGAAGTCGGCGTCGGGCTCGCCCATGGCCGCGCACACGGCGTCGTAGCGGTCCAGCAGGTCGCGGGCGCCGGCCACGCCGTCGCGCACGTTGCCGAGCACGTCCTTGGCCGGGTCCAGCCGGGGCTCCTGGGGCAGGTAGCCCACGGTGAAGCCGGGCGTGAGCCGGGCCTCGCCCGTGAAGCCGTCGTCCTCGCCCGCCATGATCCGCAGGAGGGACGACTTGCCCGAGCCGTTGGAGCCGATCACGCCGATCTTGGCCCCCGGGAACATCGAGATGTTGATCCCCTTGAGGACCTCGCGGTCCGGCGGGTAGAAGCGGCGCAGGTTGCGCATGGTGTAGATGAACTGCGCGGGCATGCCCCCGACCCTACCGGCGCCTCCCCGCACCGGTAGCGGGATCGGTCCCCCTGGCCACCGATTCCGCTACCAGAAGGGCCGGAACCCGGCGAGATGGATGGGGGCCGGTAGCCTGGACGCGGCCATGCACGAGGACCAACGCCCCGCCGCGTCGTTCGGGGCCAACGACTGGCTCGTCGACGAGATGTACGAGCGCTACCGGGAGAACCCGTCGTCGGTCAGCGAGAGCTGGCAGGAGTTCTTCGCCGACTACCGCACCGAGCACCGCTCCAACGGCGGCAGCGTGGCGACGGCCCCGCCGCCGGCGCCCACGCCGGCCGCCGGCGCGCCGGAGAAGGCCCCGCCGCCGGCGGCGCCCGGCACCGCCGCCGGCCCCCCTCCCGGCAGGCCGCTGCGGGGCGCGGCGGCCCGGGTGGTGGCGAACATGGAGGCCAGCCTCGCCGTCCCCACCGCCACCAGCGCCCGGGTCGTGCCGGCCCGCCTCCTCGAGGTCAACCGCACCATCCTGAACAACCACCTGGCCCGCACCCGGGGCGGCAAGGTGTCGTTCACCCACCTCATCGGGTGGGCCGTGGTCCGGGCCCTCGGCTCGGTGCCGGTGCTGAACTCGGCCTTCGCCCGCAACCCCGACGCCACGCCGGCCGTCGTCCAGCCCGAGCACGTGGGCCTGGGCCTGGCCGTCGACGTGGAGAAGGCCGACGGCAGCCGCACCCTCCTCGTGCCGTGCATCCGCGACGCCGACACCCTGGACTTCCGGGGCTTCTGGGCCGCCTACGAGGACCTGATCCGCAAGGTCCGCACCAGCAAGCTGTCACCGGACGACTTCGCCGGTGTCACCGTCACCCTCACCAACCCGGGCACGATCGGCACCGTCCACTCGGTCCCGCGCCTGATGCCGGGCCAGGGCGCGATCGTCGGCGTGGGGGCCATCGACTACCCGGCCGAGTACCAGGCCGCCGACCCCCGGGCCCTGGCCCAGCTGGGGGTGAGCAAGGTCGTCACCCTCACGTCCACCTACGACCACCGCGTCATCCAGGGCGCCGAGTCGGGCATGTTCCTCCAGCGGGTGCACGGCCTGCTGCTCGGGGAGGACGGCTTCTACGACGACGTTTTCCGGGCCATGTCGGTGCCGTACGAGCCGGTGCGGTGGCGCCGGGACGTGAACCCGGTGGACCAGGAGGCGGCCCACCTCACCAAGCAGCTCCACGTACAGACCGTCATCAACATCTACCGGGTCCGGGGCCACCTGATCGCCGACCTCGATCCCCTCACCGCCAAGGAGCCGAAGACCCACCCCGAGCTTGACCCCGCCACCTACGGCCTCACCATCTGGGACCTCGACCGGGAGTTCCTCACCGAGGGCCTGGCCGGGCGGGACGTGCTGCGCCTGGCCGAGATCCTCGGGATCCTGCGCGACGCCTACTGCCGCACCGTGGGCGTGGAGTACATGCACATCCAGGAGCCGGACCAGAAGCGCTGGATCCAGGAGCACGTGGAGGGCGTCGACACCGCCCTGGCGTCCGAGGAGCAGCGCCACATCCTGGGGCGGCTCAACGCGGCGGAGGCGTTCGAGCGCTTCCTGCACACCCGCTACGTGGGCCAGAAGCGCTTCGGCCTCGAGGGGGGCGAGGCGGCCATCCCGCTCCTCGACGCGGTGCTGGACGAGGCGGCCCGGGCCGGCCTGGCCGAGGCCGTCCTCGGCATGGCCCACCGGGGCCGGCTCAACGTGCTGGCCAACATCGTCGGCAAGTCGTACCGGGAGCTGTTCCGGGAGTTCGAGGGCGACATCGACCCCGACACGGTGCAGGGCTCGGGCGACGTGAAGTACCACAAGGGCGCGTCGGGCAAGTTCGTGGGCCGCTCCGGGGTGGAGATCCCGGTGACGCTGGCCTCCAACCCGTCCCATCTCGAGGCCGTCGACCCGGTGGTGGAGGGGATGGCCCGGGCCCGCCAGGACCTGCTCGACCGGGGGGCCGAGTACCCGGTGCTCCCGCTGCTCATCCACGGCGACGCCGCCTTCGCCGGCCAGGGCGTGGTGGCCGAGACGCTCAACCTGTCGGCCCTGCGGGGCTACCGCACCGGCGGCACCATCCACCTGGTCATCAACAACCAGCTGGGGTTCACCACCAGCCCGGAGTCGGCCCGCTCGTCGGTGTACGCCACCGACGTGGCCAAGATGGTGCAGGCGCCCATCTTCCACGTGAACGGCGACGACCCCGAGGCCTGCGTGCGGGTGGCCCGGCTGGCCTTCGCCTTCCGCCAGGCGTTCAGCAAGGACGTCGTGATCGACATGGTGTGCTACCGCCGCTTCGGCCACAACGAGGCCGACGAGCCCAGCTACACCCAGCCCCAGATGTACGGCCGCATCCAGAGCCGCCGGTCGGTGCGCAAGCTCTACACCGAGGCGCTGGTCAAGCGGGGCGACATCACCCTGGAGGAGGCGGAGCAGGCGCTCGACGACTTCTCGGCCCGCCTCCAGACCGCCCTGGACGAGACCCGCCAGTCGGCCCCGCCCCGGCCCACGGTGCTGGTGAACCCGCCCCCGCCCCAGGTGGTGACGTCGCCGCCCACGGGCGTCGACCGGGAGGTGCTCGACCGGGTGGCCGGCGCCCTGCACTCGGCACCCGAGGGCTTCACCGTGCACCCCAAGCTGGCCCGCCAGCTGGAGACCCGGGCCAAGGCGTGGGCCGGCGGCGAGGTGGACTGGGCCCTGGGCGAGGCCCTCGCCTTCGGGTCCCTGCTGCTCGAGGGCGCCGACGTGCGCCTGTCCGGCCAGGACACCCGGCGGGGCACGTTCTCACACCGCCACGCCGTCCTCGTCGACTACGCCACCGGGGCCGAGCACGTACCCCTGGCGGCGCTGGCGCCGGCCGGCCGGCAGGGCCGGTTCTTCATCTACGACTCGCTGCTGTCCGAGTACGCGGCCCTGGGGTTCGAGTACGGCTACTCCGTGGTCCACAAGGACGCGCTGGTGGCATGGGAGGCCCAGTTCGGCGACTTCGCCAACGGTGCCCAGATCGTCATCGACCAGTTCATCGTGGCGGCCGAGGACAAGTGGGGCCAGACCTCGGGACTGGTCCTGCTGCTCCCGCATGGCTATGAGGGCCAGGGCCCCGAGCACTCGTCGGCCCGGCTCGAGCGCTTCCTCACCCTGTCGGCCGAGGAGAACATCCAGGTCGTCAACACCACCACCGCGGCCCAGTACTTCCACCTGCTGCGGCGACAGGTGCGGCGAGAGCGGCGCAAGCCCCTGGTGGTGTGCACGCCCAAGTCGCTGCTCCGGGCCCGCCAGGCCCGCTCGGCCGTGTCGGAGCTGGTGGACGGCCGCTTCCGCGAGGTGCTCGACGACCCGGCCGTTCCCGACCCCGGCGCGGTGGAGCGGGTGATCCTGTGCTCCGGGAAGGTGGCCTACGACGCCCTGGCGCGCCGGGACGAGCGGAAGCTCCCGGTGGCCGTGGTCCGGGTCGAGCAGCTGTACCCGTGGCCGGCCGACCAGGTGGTGGCCGCCCTGGCCCGGTACCCGAACAGCACCGAGGTGGTCTGGCTCCAGGAGGAGCCCGAGAACATGGGCGCGTGGGGGTTCGTGCGGGCCCGCCTCCTGACCCTCCTCCGGGAGGACGACGAGCTGCGCCCGGTGACGCGGATCGAGACCGGGAGCCCCGCATCGGGCAGCCACGCCCTCCACCAGATGGAGCAGGAGGACCTCCTGGACCGCGCCTTCTCCGGCCTGTGACGGCCGGCGTCCGGGCGCCGGGCCGGGCCGGGCATCCCGGAGATGGCCAAAGCCATCGCGTAGCATCCCCTCTCTAGTGCCTGCGCGCCACGTCGTCGTCGACGGCTCCAACATCGCCACCGAAGGTCGTTCGCTCCCGAGCCTCGTCCAGCTGGACGAGGCCGTGCGCGAGTACCGCCGCGAGTTCCCCGAGGACGTCATCACCGTCGTGGTGGACGCCACCTTCGGGCACCGCATCGACCCCTCCCAGAAGTCCTCGTTCGACGAGGCGGTGGCCCACAACGAGATCGTGTCCCCGCCGGCCGGCGCCATCGGCAGGGGCGACGCCTTCCTGCTGCGGGTGGCCGAGAAGGTGGGCGCCACCGTGCTGTCCAACGACTCGTTCCAGGAGTTCCACGGCGAGCACGAGTGGCTGTTCAACAACGACCGCCTCATCGGCGGCAAGCCGGTCCCCGGGGTGGGCTGGATCTTCACGCCCCGCACGCCGGTGCGGGGGCCGAAGAGCCGTGACTCCATGCGGGACGCCCGCCGGGCCAAGCGCGCCGGGCCCAAGGACGAGGCCAAGAAGGTCCGGAAGGCCATCGAGGTGGCCACCGAGGAGGCCGTCGAGCCCGACTCGCCCAAGATGAAGCGGCGGCGCCGCAAGCGGGGGAGCGCGCCGCCCGCCGACCCGGTCAACGAGCCGCTGCCGTTCATCGAGTTCGTGGCCAAGCACCCGCTCGGATCCAGGGTCGACGCCGAGGTGGAGTCGTTCTCCTCCCACGGCGCCTTCGCCATGGTCGACGACGTGCGCTGCTACATCCCGTTGAGCGGGCTCGGGGACCCCCCGCCCCGGGCCGCCAAGGAGGTCCTGAAGCGGGGCGAGGTCCGTGCCTTCGCCCTCCAGGCCCTCGACCCGCCCCGGCGGGGCATCGAGCTGGCCCTTCCCGACTTCGCCCACGTGTCCGGCGCACCGCTGGCCGAGACGGTGGAGGAGGAGATCAAGGAGGGCGCCGGCGCCGGCACCAGGTCCGGCCGTCGGGGCCGCGGCCGCGGTGGTCGAGGTGGCGGGGACGGCGCGCCCGGGATGGCGG
>JBQTJJ010000107.1:0-21347 GCA_052387235.1 Actinomycetota bacterium | reverse complement strand
ATGCACGAGCCGTGGGCGCGGTGGTCGGCCTTCGCCCTCACGGTCCCCGTCCAGTTCTGGGCCGGGTACCCGTTCCTGCACCAGGCGGCGCTGCGGGCCCGGGCCCGCCAGGCCAACATGGACACGCTCATCGCCATCGGCACGCTGGCGGCGTTCGCCTACTCCGCCGTCAACGTCGCCTTCGGCCCCCACCACTCCGACCACTACTTCGACACCTCGGCGCTGATCATCGCCTTCCTCCTCCTGGGGAGGTACTTCGAGGCCCGGGCCAGGGGAAAGGCGTCGAGCGCCATCCGCGCCCTGCTCGAGCTCGGCGCCAAGGAGGCCCGCGTCCTCGTCGACGGCGGGGAGCGGCTCGTGCCGGTCGAGAAGGTGACGGTCGGCGACCTCCTCCGGGTCCGCCCCGGCGAGAAGATCCCGGTGGACGCCGAGGTGGTCGACGGCCGCTCCGCCGTGGACGAGTCGATGCTCACCGGCGAGTCGGTGCCGGTGGACAAGAGGCCCGGCGACCGTGTGGCCGGCGCCACCATCAATGCCCAGGGGGCGCTCACCGTTCGGGCCACCGCGGTGGGCGCCGACACGGCCCTGGCCCGGATCGTGCGCCTGGTGGAGGAGGCGCAGGGGACCAAGGCCCCGGTGCAGCGCCTGGCCGACCGCGTCTCGGGCGTCTTCGTGCCCTTCGTGCTCGCCCTGGCGCTGGTGACCTTCGCCGGCTGGTGGCTGCTGGCGGGTGACGCCGGCGCCGGCCTGGTGGCGGCCGTGGCCGTGCTCATCATCGCCTGCCCGTGCGCCCTCGGCCTGGCCACCCCGACCGCCATCATGGTCGGCACCGGGCGGGGCGCGGCGATGGGCGTGCTCATCAAGGGCGGCGAGGTGCTGGAGCGCTCCAAGCGCGTCGACACGGTGGTGTTCGACAAGACCGGGACCCTCACCAGGGGGGAGATGGCGCTGACCGACGTCGTCGCCGCCGACGGCGAACCGGCCGATGTCGTCCTCGGGCGTGCCGCCGCCGTCGAGGCGGCCTCCGAGCACCCGGTCGGGCGCGCCGTGGTGGACGGCGCCCGCGAGCGCCTCGGGGCCCCGCCCTCGGCGGACCACTTCACCTCGGTGGCGGGCCACGGCGTACGGGCCAGCGTGGACGGGGTGGTGGTCCACGTCGGCCGGCGCAAGCTCATGGACGAGGCCGGCCTCATCATGGGCGGCACCGCCCTCGACGGGGAGGCGGAGCGGCTGGAGGGCGAGGGCAGGACGGCGATCTTCGTGGGCTGGGAGGGCCGGGTGCGGGGGGTGCTGGCCGTGGCCGACACCATGAAGGACGACGCCCCCGCCGCCGTGGCCGACCTGCGCTCGATGGGGATCGAGGTCGTGATGATCACCGGCGACAACCGGCGCACGGCGGCGGCCATCGCCGGCGAGGTCGGGATCGAGCGGGTCCTGGCCGAGGTCCTGCCCGCCGACAAGGTGAACGAGGTGCGCCGCCTCCAGGACGAGGGCCGGGTCGTCGCCATGGTGGGCGACGGCATCAACGACGCGCCGGCGCTCGTGCAGGCCGACCTGGGCATCGCCATCGGCACGGGCACCGACGTGGCCATCGAGTCGTCGGACATCACCCTGCTCTCCGGCGACCTTTCCGGTGTGGCCACGGCCATCCGCCTGTCCCGGCGCACCTTCCGCACCATCCTGCAGAACCTGGGATGGGCGTTCGGCTACAACCTGGCCGCCCTCCCCCTGGCGGTGGCCGGCGCCCTCAACCCCATCATCGCCGGCGCGGCCATGGCGTTCTCCAGCGTCTCCGTGGTGTCGAACAGCCTGCGCCTGTACCGCTTTCACCGGGCCCGAGGCTCCTCGGCCACAGGCTGATGCTCGGGCGGTGAGCCCCGCAGGCGAGCGGACCAGCCGCGGTCCGCGCTCGCGGAAGTCGTCTGCACATGGGCGCCTGCGATGGCGTGCTCGTACGATCGGGGGCGGAGTCCATGGGGATGCGGAGCAGGCTGCCCATCGGGGTCGCGGCGTTCATCGGCCGTGAGCGCGAGCGTGCGAAGGTGGCCGATCTGGTGGCGGCGGCCCGGGTGGTGACGCTGACCGGTTCCGGAGGTTGTGGCAAGACTCGGCTGGCGATGGAGGTCGCCGCGGACGTGGCGCCCCGGTTCTCGGACGGGGCCTGCTGGGTGGACCTGCAAGGGGTGAGCGAACCTGGGCTGGTCGCACCGACCGTCGGTGCGGCGGTGGGAGTTCTCGAGCGACCCGGACAGGCGCTGACCGACACGCTCGCCGAGCAGCTCCACCGACGGCATCTGCTGATCGCGCTCGACAATTGCGAGCACGTGGTCGGGGGGTGCGCCGAGCTGGTCGGCACGTTGTCGTCGGAGTGTCCGCAGCTGCACGTGCTGGCAACCAGCCGGGTGCCGCTGGTGGTCGAGGGTGAGGCGACGTTCGAGGTCACCGGGTTGCCGGTGCCCGACCCCGATGCGGGGTCCGCCAGCACGGTCGCGGCAGCGGACGCGGCGCGGCTGTTCGAGGTGCGGGCCCGGCTGGTGGATGCGGACTTCCGGATCGGTGACGACAACGTCTTGGCCGTGGCCGAGATCTGCCGGCGCCTGGACGGGATTCCGTTGGCGATCGAGCTGGCGGCGGCGCGGGTGCGGGTCTTGGCGCCGGGCCAGATCGCGGCCGGGCTGTCGGACCGGTTCGGGCTGTTGACCGGCGGGGCGCGGGGCGCGCCGGAACGCCAGCGGAAGCTGGCGGCATCGCTGGACTGGAGCTACGACCTGCTCGACGACGTGCAGCGGTTGGCGTTGGCGAGGCTGTCGGTCTTCGCCGGGTCGTTCGAGCTGGATGCTGCCGGGGCGGTGATGGCCGGGGGGAGCATCGACCGAGGTGACGTCCTCGACCTGGTCGCCGGGCTGGTCGAGCAATCGATGCTGCAGGTCACCCGGCGCCATGGCAGCGCTCGCTACCGATTGCTGGAGACGATCCGGGTGTATGCGCGGCAGCGGCTGTCCGAGATGGACGATCCGGACCGGGTGCGCGGCCGCCATCTGGAGTTCTATGCCGCCCTGGCAGGACGAGCGCACGCCGGTCTCAGGAATGGGCAGCCTGAGCCCTGGGTCGCGCGGCTCACGGCCGATCTCGATGACCTGCGCGCTGCGATGGATTGGGCGGTGGCGGCGAAGGATTTCCGGGCGCTTGTGGACCTGACCGAGCCGATCCTGCGCTTCTGGTTCGAACACGGCATGTCCCGGGAGGTGCATCGGCAGCTGCACGACGCGGCCGCAGCACCGGGCGTCCCGGACGACGAGCGCGTGCGGGGTTTACAGGCTGCGGCAGCTCTGGCCTTCGCCGGTTGTGAGCCCGCCAGCTGCCATCGCTCGGCCAGCCAGGCGGTCGAAGCGGCACGCGCCGCTGGTCTGGGCGGTGCGCTCGCAGTCGGGTTGGCTCACCGCGCCCTGTCAGGAGTGCTGGCGGGATTGTCGACGAGAGAGCAGGTGGACACTGACGTCGAGCGGGCGCTCGACCTCGCGGAGCAGTGCGGGGACGCGTCGACCCACGCCCACGTCCTGCAGTTCACGGGGGCAGCGCTGCTGCACAGCCGCTCGATCGACGCCGGCTACCGGCTGTTCCAGCGGGGCGTGCGGGTGTGTGAGGCCAACGACCTCGCGTTCCATATGCCGGCCGCCCACGCCGGCCCTGTGGTGTGGTCGGTGTGGTCGGGGCGGCTCGATCTGTCACACCGACACGCCCGACATGCCGTCGAGCTCAGCCGGAACGTGGGGCGTCCCGGGTGGGAGGCGGTCGGGCTCACCGGGCTTGCAGCCGTTGCCGTCCTGCGAGGCGATCACGTCCGGGCGCAGGAGTTGCTGTCCGAGGCGCAGGCGGTACTGGGACCACGAGCCTTCAAGGGGACCCATTACGGGATGTGGTTGCATCACTGGCTGGCCCTGTCGGCCTACGCGTCCGGCGACCTGGACGCGGCTCGGGCCACGGCCGAGGAGGTCGTGCGGATCGGACGTGGTGGCGGCAGCCGTTTGGACGAGGCGATGGGCGAGTGGCTGCTCGGCATGGTGGCGCAGAGCCAGCAACGCCCCGACGATGCGCGAGCGCACCTGGGGAACAGCCGCGCCGCGTCGACCGATCCAAGGCTCCCCCATACGTTGGGTCGGTCGCTGCTCGGCCTCGCGGAGTTGGCGTGGGATGACAAGGACCTCGACGAGGCGTGGGAGCGGGTACACGACAGCCTGGAGATCCTGGACGATTACGGCGACCGAGTCGGGGCCGCCTCCGCGCTGGAGAGGATCGCCGACCTGGCCCTCGCCCTCGGGGAGCCCGAGAGGGCCCTTCGCCTGCTCGCATCCTCCCAACGGTTCCACGACGACTCGGGCATCGTCCGCCTACCCGTGCAGGCCGAGCGCTTCGATCGCGCCCGCACCGGCGTGCACGCCGCGCTGGACCGCTCCGATGCGACGGCCTGCTGGGACGCCGGCTGCCAACTGTCACTGGCCGATGCGGTGGCCTATGCCCGCCGCGGACGCGGTGAGCGTCGCCGCCCGCGCATCGGCTGGGCATCGTTGACTCCCGTCGAGCGTGACGTCGTGCGCCTGGTCGCCGAAGGCCACACCAACGCTGAGATCGGACAACGCCTGTTCATCTCCGTCAACACGGTCAAGAAGCACCTGTCCCACGTCTACGCCAAGGTGGATGCCGCTGGCCGCGCGGAACTCGCCGCCCAGGCTGCTCGCCGCGATGTGCAGTAGCACCCGCGGGCGTCGAAACGTACCCGGTCGGGTGACGTTCTCCGGCGCCTCTTGCGCGATCGTCACGGGTGGGACCACCTGAGACGAAGGAGCCAGCGATGAGCAGCCAACGCACCCACTACGTGACCACCACCGATGGTGTCACCATCGGTGGAACCGTGCATGGCCGGGGGCCGGCGCTCGTGTTCCTCCAGGGGGCAGTCGGAGATGGCGACCTCGACTGGCAGGGAGTGCTGGGACACCTGACAGACCGGTACACCTGCCATCTGCCGAGCATCCGCGGCCGTGGCCTCAGCGGCGCCCACTCCGACCTTCGCACCAGCCGGATCCTCGAGGATTTCGCCACCTACGTCGACAGTGTCGGAGAGCCCGCCGGACTGGTGGGCTGGTCTGGCGGCGGCTACTTCGCGCTCGGCGTCGCAGCGACTCGGCCCGATGCCGTGGCCGCGGTGGCCCCGTTCGAGCCGGGGTTCCTCAGCCTGCTGGACGAGGCCGAGCAAGCGGCCGCCGGCGCGGCTGTCACCCGCACAGCCGAGCTGGCGGCCGAAGGCAACCTGGCGGCTGCGGTCGGCGCCTTCCTTCGCTGGCCCTTCACCGAACACGACATCGCCGGAGCCGAGGACGCCGGCTACCTCGAGGCTGCCGCCCGCTACGTCCCGAATCTGCTCAACCTGCTCCAGCAGGCGATGGAGGAGGATGAGGCCGCCGAAGCTCTGCCGCCGGCAGTGCTCGGCACCATCTCCGCTCCGGTGCTGGTGCTCACGGGATCTGACACCAGGCCCTTCTTCACGAGATGCGCGCGGCACGTGGCC
The DNA here is from genome assembly GCA_052387235.1 of Actinomycetota bacterium. Lineage (GTDB taxonomy): Bacteria > Actinomycetota > Acidimicrobiia > Acidimicrobiales > JBQTJJ01. The sequence continues at coordinate 15,784 of JBQTJJ010000107.1, read as the reverse complement.
GACCACGTCCCCGACGCAGGACTGCAAGAGATCCCCGGCGCCGGGCACGCCGCCCCCCTGACCCATCCCATGGCGCTCGCTGAAGCACTCACCGCGTTCTTCTCGCCCGCCCAGCAGCCGGCCTGACCGGTGTACATTCAGCGCGCCGGTGCGCCGGAGGGCACCCCGGTCGAGAGAAGGGGGAGCGAGCGATGGCCCACCCGAACGCAGAGGTCCTGCGGCAGGCGGACGAAGCCATGGAGCGGGGAGACGTCGAGGCGTTCCTCTCGTACTACACCGACGACGTCGTGGTGCACGTGGCGGGGAGCAGTCGGCTGGCCGGCGACTACCAGGGCCTCGACCAGTTCAAGGACCTGTTCGGGCGCTTCATGGAGGCGATGGGCGAGTACTCCTTCCAGAACCACGCCTACGTCGCCGACGACGAGCACGGGATCATCCTCCAGCGCGGGAAGTCCGTACTCGGCAGCGAGACGCGAGAGTTCAACGAGGTCTTCGTCTTCCACTTCCGCGACGGAAAGGTCTCGGAGATGTGGTACATCCCCGTCGACCAAGCTGCGGTGGACGCCATAGTCGGCTGAGTTCGTCACGGACACGCCACCGAGGGCGGGCCGATCACCCGCTCGCGACGATGGCGGCAAGGAGCTCGTCCCGCAGCTGCTCCTCGTAGAGAGGCCGCCCTGCCTCCGCCACCCTGCCGGCCAGGGACGGGTCCCATGCGGTCGCCGGCAGCGAGCCGACGGTGGCCGTCTCGCCCTGGCCGACGCACGAGGCGTAGTCGAGCGCCGTCATGCGCCACGGCGTCGTGCCGGCATGCCGTGCCAGCCATGCGGTGATCGACAGGCCCGAGGGGTCGAAGTCGGCATGCTGGTGGAGGACGCCCCCACCGGCGCCCAGCTGACGCAGCAGCGTGACGACGGCGACGGTGGGCCGACCCGAGCTGCAGACGAGCGGCGGGCGCCCCACCCACCCGATGCGGGCGGCCTCGGCCACGAGGGACGGGTTCTCCACCACGTAGGCGCAGGCGTCGCCGGCCAGGGGTGCCACGGGCCAGCGGCGGAGCTGGGAGAGGGTTAGCACCACCGGCTCGCCCTCTTCCCTCGACGCCTCGAGCCACGGGCCGAGCGGGGCGGGGACACCGGCGCCGGACAGTCCGAGCGCCAGCACCGTGGACGACAGCGGGTCGGGGGCGACGCCGACCGACTCCCACAGGTCACGGGCCGCCTCGGCGCCGGTGGGCAGGGGTGCGCCGGCGGCCAGGGCCACTGCGTCGAGCACCAGGGCCGCCACCCGCCGGCCCCGGTCGAGCGCATGGGGGTCGCCGGCGAGGTCGTTGGCGAAGGCGGCCAGGGGCACGCCGCCGGCCGGCAGGGCCCGCAGGACGTGCAGCGCCCGTTCCAGGCGCCGGCGGTGGGTGTCGACGCCCCCTCTCGGGCCCTGGGTCCGCACCCGCTCGACCCACGCCGGCACCGCCCCCGGAGCGCGCCCGAACAACGGAACCCCCAGCGCCTCCGCCTCCAGCCACGACCACAGCTCGTCCCGGGCCGAGCGCTGGGCCTGCCGCTCGGCCCGGCGGTCGGGGAGCGGTCCCCGCAGCTCCTCCACGACGGCGCGCAGGGCCTGCACCGACTCGAGGCCGAGGGCGGCGACCAGCCGGGCGACCGTCACCCGGGCGGTGGGATCGGGCATGCGGTCCCGGCCGAACAGGTCGGCCAGGACGAGGCGCTCCATCGGTTCCAGGTTCCGCAGGGTGAGCTGCACCGGCAGGGTGCCCTCGCCGAAGCGGCGGGTCAGCTCGTCGACCAGTGGCGCGAGGCCGGGCAGGGCGAGACGCTCGGCCGGCGTGAGGCGAGGACTGGCTCGCCGGGCCATCAGGCGGGGGCGTCGACCAGCCGGCGCCGGCCGTCCCAGGTGAAGCGGGTGGAGGTGACGGGCTCGTCGCCGGCCGGTGGGTGCAGGTGGTGGATGGCGATGCCGTCGAGGCTGGCGTACTGGCACCACTCGTGGTCGCTCGTGAACACGGCGTCGAGGTCCCACTCGCTGAACGTGCGGAACAGCTGGGACCGGTTGGCGGCGTCGACGCCGGCGAACAGCTCGTCGAGCAGGATGAGCCGGGGGCAGCCGGCCGGGGCGCCGCCGTCGCCGGCGTAGTGCGCGGCCACCGAGGCGATCATCGGCAGGTGGAGGGCGATGGAGCGCTCGCCGGTGGACAGCTTCTGGAGCCGCCTGGCCGTGGCCGGCTGGAAGCCCTCCCAGTCCCGGTGGGCCAGCTGGAGGGTGAAGCGGTGCCAGGCCCGGTAGTCGAGCGTCTCCCGCAGCCTGGCCTCCCACGAGGCGGTGGCCTCCAGCTCGGCCCGAGCCTGGTCGACCCGGGCCCGCACGAAGGCCTGGAGCGAGGCCCGCTCCTCGTCGGAGAGGTCGGCCGGGTCGCGCAGGAGCAGGGCCCGGGCCGCTTTCACGGCCGCCGGCTGGTCGGGGTCGACCTCCCAGCGCAGCAGCACCTGCACCCCGCCGGCCAGGGTGCGCACGGCGTCGAGCTGGGCGTTGATGGCGTCGACCAGGCCGTTGGCGTGGCGGATGCGCTCGGCCAGGGCCCGGCGCACGCTGCCGGCGAGTGTCTGCTCGAACAGCCGCTCCTCTTCGGCGGCCAGCTCGACCCGGCCCTCGGCCAGCTCGGCGGCCAGGGCCGCGGCCAGGGCGGCCGCCCCCCGCCGGCGGCCGCCGGCCACCGTGGCGAGGACCCACCAGCCGTCCCCCATCTCCCGGGACACGTCGACCCGGGCGCCGAGGACGGCCTGGGCCAGGTGCACCCGTTCCCGCACCCGCTCCGACAGGCGCTCGACGGCCTGGTGCCCGGTGTCGACCCGCTCGTGGTCGGCGGCGATGGCCCGGGCCCCGTCGAGGATGGCGGTGGCGGTGTCGAGCGCCTCGGGCCGGGGAACGGCGGCGTCGTCGCCCAAGGCGCCCAGCACCGCCACCAGGCGCTGCTGGGACGCGGCCCGCTCCCGGTCGGCCCGGGCCCGCTCGGCCTCGGCCGCGGCCAGCTCGGTGGTGAGGGCGCCCACCCGTCGCTCCAGGGCGGGGACCTGGCCGGCCAGCTCCCGCTCCCGGCGCCGGGCGGCGGTGCGCTCCTCCTCCAGCGATCCCAGCCGGCGCAGCACCTCGCCGTACTCGGCGCCCACAGCCGACTCCAACCCGGCCACCCGGCCCTCGGTGGCGACGGCGTCGCGCTCGGCCTCCTGGTGGTGGGCGGCGGCCGACCGGGCGGCCCGCTCGGCCTCGGCCAGGCGGGCGACGGACCTGGTGTGGTGGCGCTCGGCGCCGGCCAGCTCCCGGCGCCGGCGGGCCCAGGTGCCGGCGGCCCGGGCCAGCTTGGCCAGGCCGGCCTCCACCTCGGTGAGCCCCTCGACGTCGGTGGGCAGGCCGTGGCGGGCGGCCAGACCGGTGAGGGTGCGCAGCGCCTCCCGCACCGCCTGCTCGGCCTCGGCCAGGGACCGGCGGGTCCGGGCCAGGCGGTTCTCGGCGCCGGCCAGGTGGACCTCGACATCGGCCAGGGCCCGGCGGGCCTGGTGGACGGGATCGCCGCTCGGCACGGCGCCCAGCTCGGCCGCCACCGCGGCCCGGCGCCGGTGGAGGCCGTTCTCGCGCCGGTCGAGGCCGGCCAGGCGGGTGTCGACGCCAGCCAGGGCGGCGCCGAGCTCGGCCAGGCGCTCCAGCCGCCGGCGCTCGCGGGCCACCGCGCCCAGCAGCGCGGCCGGGCGCTGCGGGCCGCGGCCGGTGGCGGCGCCCAGGCGGTAGGTGCCGTCGAGGGCGACGACGACCTCGGGGCCGTCGTGGGCCGGCCCGCCGGCCGCGGTGGTGACCGAGATGGGCGCCGGCACGGGGCCGTCGCGGGCCGTCTCGGCGGTGGGTAGGGCGGTGGCGGCCAGGGGCACGGACGCCACCACGGCGGCCACCACGCCGGCCGGCACACCGGCATCGACCTCGACGGCATCGGCCGGCACCAGCACCTGGGCCAGCGAGCGGCCGGTCCACGCCCGGGGCGAGAACACCACGTCGGCCCGGCCGTCGCCCAGGTGGACGGCGCCGTCGGGCTCGACCCAGGCGTCGAGCAGGCCGGCGCCGGCGAGGGCCGACTCCATGCCGTCGACATCGGCCGTCGACACGCCGGGGGCCACGTCGACCAGCCGCCACAGCGGCGCACCGGCCAGGCCGGCGCGGGGCGTGCGCCATGCCGGGCCGTCGGGGTCGACCAGCCCGCCGCCGGCCCACCGGGCCCGCTCCTCGGCCAGGGCGGCCCGTTCGGCGGTGGCGGCGGAGCGCTCGGCGCCGAGCACGCTGCGGGCAACCGCGTCCTCCGCCCCCAGCTCGGTGGCCAGGGCGGCCAACGCCTGGCGCACCGCCTCCGGCTCCTCGGCGGGGCAGGGCAGGGCGCCGGCGACCCGCTCGGGGCCGATGGTCTCGCACCCCTCGGCCCACCCGGCCACGGCCGTGGCGTACGTCTCCACGGCGGCGGCCTCGGCCGAGCGGGACTCGCCGGCCGCCACCGCGCAGGCGTCGACGGCGGCCTCGTCCCCCGCCACCTGCTCCTCCCGCAGGGTGCGGCGGTCGACGGAGGTGGTATGGGCCACGACGGCGGCCCGCACCTCGCCCACCCGGCGCCGCCGGGACTCGACCCAGGCCTGCACCAGGCGCTCGCCGCCGTCGGCGTCGGAGTCGGCGGCGGCCTCGTCCACCACACCCCCGGCGCCCACCGGGGCGGCGGCGTGGTGCAGGTCGTCGCCGGCCAGGGCCAGGTTCCGGGCCGCCGCGTGCTGCTCGGCGCCGGCCTCGTCGGCCTCGGCGGCGGCTGCGTCCCGCTGGGCGGCCCGCTCGGCGGCGGCCTCGTCCAGGCGGGTGGCGGTGGAGCGCAGGCTGCGGGCGTGCTCGCGCAGGTCGGCCAGGGCCACGCCGCTCTTGTAGGCGTCGCTGGTCTTGAGGGCGTCGACCTCCACCGCGATGGCGCCGGCCCGCTCGGCCACCGCCCGCCGCTCATCGCCGGCGGCGGCCGACTCGGCCTCCACCTCCTCCAGGGCGGCCCGGGCGTGGCGCTCGGCGCGCGTGACGTCGTCCCGCCTGGTCTCGGCCGACCGCACCTTCCTCGCCTCCCCCACCACCACGGCCCGGGCGTAGTCGCGCTGGCGCAGGGCCAGCAGCCGCACCTCCTCCTTCTCGGCCTCCAGCGCCTCCAGCTCGGCCCGGCGCCGGTCGAGGCGCTCGAAGCCCTCGGCCACGGCGGCCACGTCGTGCTCGTCCACCGGCGGCAGCGACTCCGACAGGGTGCCCGACAGCTTGGCCAGGTCGAGGTGCTGGGACAGCTTCTCCTGGCGCAGGGCCAGCAGGGCCTGGACGACGGAGGCGAAGCGGTCGGCCGAGAAGCCGGGGAAGAGGGCCTCCCGCACGGCGGCCCGGTGCTCGTCGCCGTTGTGGTGGACCCGGCCGGCGTCGCCCAGCGCCTCCACCAGCCCCTTGCGGGAGAGCGGGGTGCGGATGGCGTCCAGCAGGTGCAGCTCCCGGCCGACGGCCAGGGTGGTGGTGAACCAGTCGACGTCGACCTTGCGGGTGGCCTGCGAGGCCCGGATGCGGGCGCCGGCCGTGAAGGTCTCGCCGCCCCGGGTGAACTCGACCCAGGCGTAGCCGGTGCGGGAGGGCTCGTCGGTGCCGGTCATCACCCGGTCGAACAGCCCGCCCCTCGTCTTGGCGGCCGAGGAGAGCTTGCGCGGGCTGGGGTCGCCGTCGAGCAGCAGGGGTAGGAGCAGCTCCAGGGCCATCGACTTGCCCGCCCCGTTCGGGCCCCGCAGCAGCAGGCGGCCGTGGTGGAAGGTGAACGTCTCGTCCCAGTAGCGCCACAGGGCGATGAGCCCGGCCCGGGTGGGGCGCCAGCGGGGCGGGCGCTCGGGGAGGGCGGTGACGGCCTCGCCGGGCCGCATGGTGAGGGTCACTGGTGGACCTCCTCGTCGAACAGGCTGGGCGGGGGGGCGGTGAGCACGGGGTCGCCGACCCGGTAGCGGGCCAGTGCGGGGCGGGCCTCGACGGCGCCGTCGGGGTGGAGGCGCACCAGGCCGAAGGCGGCCAGCAGGTCCACCGCCTCCTGGGCCAGGCGCTCGGGACCGCCCTCGTCGCGCCGACCCTTGGCCCACGACGGGAACTTGGCGAACACGGCAGCCGTCTCGGCCTCCAGCTGGCGGGCGGAGAGGCGGCCCAGCCGGCGGTCGCCCTGGGCGTCGGTGGTGACCAGGCGATCGGCCAGCAGCAGGGCCAGCTGGTGGGCGTTGCCCAGCGGGGCCGGGAAGTGGCGGTCGGTGGCCAGGGCCTCGGCGTCCACGGCCAGCAGCCCCTCGGCCCGCTCCTCCAGCTCGAGGCCGGCCTCGGCCACCCGCTCCCGCAGCCACTTGCGCCCGCTGGTGGTGGCCAGGTAGTCGGCCTCGGGGGGGCTCAGGTCGTCGAGGTGGACGACGGGCTGGTCGAGCAGGCCGCGGGCCAGGCTGTGGCGGGCCCACTTGTGGCGGGCCTCGTCGGCGGTGGCGGTGGCGGTGGCGGCGGCCGCGGTGGCGGCGCTCGTGCCCGGGGCGTGGGGGGCGTCGCCGTAGCGGGGCTCCGCCACCAGGCGGGCCACGGCGTCGCCGGCGGTGATGCCCTCGGGGAGCGCGCTCGGGGCGGTGGCGCAGGCCAGCAGGCGGTGGAGGCGGGCGGTGTCGGCGGTGAGGATGGCGTTGCCCTTCTCGCTGCCGACATAGGCGTCGACGTCGCCGGCCGTGGCCCGCACCGCCCCCCAGGCCATGAGGGCCCGCAGGGCGTCGACCAGGGCGGCCCGCTCGCCGTGGCGGGCGGTGGCGAGCCCGGCGTCGCGGGTGACGGCGCCGGCCAGCAGGCCCACGGTGGTGACCGGGTGGCGCACCAGCTCGGCGCACACCAGGCACAGGAGCTGGTAGCGCCGGCGGTCGAAGGGGCCGCCGGCGCCCCGGGTGCGGCGCAGGGGCCGGGTGCCGTCGACGGCGCCGGCCCGCTTGGCCAGCCGGGCCCACCCGCCGGCGGGGTCGACGGTGAGGGACCACCCGCAGGCCCGCTCGAACCAGTCGACCAGCCAGGGGGCGTGGCGGGCCACCAGGCGGAAGGCGTCGGGGTCGGTGCGGGTGTCGAGCAGGGGGCGGCCGAGGAGGGTCCGGATGGCGGTGGCGCGCTCGTCGGCCAGGTCGCGGGTGAGGAGGGACTCAGCCACCGGCGGCCTCCCGCTCGCGGGCGGCGGTGGCGCCGCCGCCGTCGAGGGTGATCGAGACCAGCAGGTCGGGGCCGTGGAGCACGCCCTCGTCGGTGGCCAGGCGGGCGGTGCGGCCGTCGCCCGGGTCGGTGAGCACGACCTCCACCCGGCCGTCGACGGACAGGGCCCGGCGGGCGCCGTCGGTGCCGAGCGGGGCGTCGAGGCCGGCGGCCAGCAGGGCCAGCAGCTCGGCGAAGGCGTCGTGGGGGAGGCGGTCGAAGCGGGACAGGCGCACGGCGCCGGTGGTGGCCAGGGCGGCCCGCAGCTCGTGGTGGTCGGCCAGGGCGGCGGCCTGGTCCCGCTGGCGGGCGGCCCGGTAGTAAGAGGGGTCGGCCACCGGTCGGGACCGGCCCCGGTGGGCCAGGTCGCCGGTGGTGCGCAGGGACGGGGCCACCTCCACCGGGTCGGCGGCCAGCCACGACGTGGTGGGTGCCCGGCCCTCGCCGTCGAGGGGCGCCAGGTGGGCGTGGCGGGCCGGCCAGAGGCCGAAGGCGGCCCCGAACAGGCGGTGGGCCTCGTCGTCGCCGGGGGCGGCGGCGAACAGGGCGGCGAGCGCCCGGAAGTCGTCGGCCACCGACGCGGCCCGGCGCCGGCTGTCCCAGCGCCGCTCAAGGACCCGCAGCAGCTCCACGATGGCGGTGCGGGCCACGTCGAGCAGGCCCTCGATGCGGGGCCGCTCGCCGCTGCCCGCGGTGGGGGCGAACCACACCCGCAGGGCGTCCCACCGGCGCCGGCGCTCGGCCAGCCAGGCCGGGGCGGGGTCGCCGTCGGCCACGGGCGCCAGGTTGGCGCCGGCCAGGGCCCGGTCGAGCACGGTGGCCAGGCCCAGCTCCTCCACCCGCTGGATGGCGGCGGCCAGCCGGCGCTGGGGGCGCTCCACGCCGTCGACGTACTCCTCCAGGTAGGAGACGGTGCGCCGCTTGACGTCGGCGAACACGTCGTCGGCGGTGGCGTCCTCCCGGAGCAGGCGCTGGAGGTGGCCGTTGAACTGGCGCACGCCGTTGACCAGGGCGGCCAGGTGGCGCTCCACCTGGGCCAGCTTGATGTGGATGCCGGCGTCGTCGCCGGCGGTGCGGGGCTCGGCGGCGGCGAGGCCGGCCAGGTCGGCCAGATCGTCGCCGATGGCGTGGAGCACCGCCGTCTGCAGCCCGACGGCGTGGCGCAGCGAGTCGAGGGCGTGGAGGACGCCGCTCACCGCCGCCTCCCCCCTGGGGGTGAGCGACCACTGGAGGTTCCTGCGCTCGAACTCCTCTGGGGTGCCGTAGCGGGCGGCGTGGTCCTGGGTGGCGTCGAGCAGGCCCCAGCCGGTGAGGGACTCCAGGGTGCGCTGGAGGCTCTGGTCGTCGGTGGGCTCGTCCCATCCGGTGGCGGCCAGGGCGGCCCGGACCTGGTCGAGGTTCAGGGCCGGGGCGAGGACGGCGGCCTGCTCGAAGGCGGCCATGACGGCCACGTGCAGGTCGCGCAGATCGGTGGTGGTGAAGCGGAACAGGTCCGCATCGACGACCCGCCACGGGCGGCGCTCGGCCACGGGGAGACACTACGCCGCGGGGTGTGACAATGACAGGGGTGTAGTTCCAGGGTGGGGATTTGCTCGGGCAGGACGAGGTTGCCCCGAGCGGGTGAGCCCGGCGGCCGCGTCCCGACGACGGAGGGCGGCGGCCGGCGGCAGACTGACCCCCGTGTCACGGTGGCTGCCTCGCTCCTGGCGTCGCGTTACGAGGCGTGCCGGCGCGAAGCCGGCCGGACCGGCCGCCGGGGCGGGGGCCTCTCCCCGCGGGCGCTCCGTCGAGGGTCTGGAGCGGGGATCGTCACCGTCGGATCCCGCTGGGAGCTTCCTCGACCGCGAAGAGGTCTCCTCGTCGACGCTCCAGGGCCTCGCCGCCGGCCTGGAGTCGGTGGCCGGGTGGCTCGGCAGCAGGGGTCCGTCGTCGAAGGTCGTGGTTCCCGAGTTCGTCGCCATGCACGTGAGCGACACGTTCCTCGAAGCGGCGCGGGCGGGGGTGAGGACGCGCGTCGTCCGGGTGGCGAGGGATCCGGCGCCGGTCGACGGCGTGGTCGTCGATCAGCGCCCGCCGGCCGGTACGAGGGTCCGGCGCGGGAGCACTGTGGTCCTGTCGGTCTGGCATCCCGAGGGGAAAGTACCCGCAGGCCCCGGCCCTGCCCCGCGGGTCCGGTAGGGAGCGCCCGGTCAGGGACTGGGAGGAGTGTCACGCCGGCCGGCGCCGGTGGACAATGTCGCCGTGCGTGTCCGGCTGCTGGGGTCCTTCGAGGTCGAGGGCGTCCCCGAGCGCCGGCTCGGCAGCCGCAAGGGCCGAACCGTGCTGAAGATGCTCGCCCTGGCACGGGGGGCGCCGGTGTCCGTCGACCGCATCGCCGACGTCCTCTGGGGAGACGACCAGCCGGCCCGCCCGGCCGACCAGGTGGGCGTGCTCGTGTCCCGGCTCCGCGGCGTGCTCGGGGCCGAGCGCATCGCCCGATCCGACGCCGGCTACGCCCTCATCGCCGACTGGCTCGACGTGGAAGAGCTCGCGGGCCTGGCCACCGCCTCGGCCGAGGCGCTGGCGGCCGAGCGCCTGGGGGCGGCGAGGGCGGCGGCCCACGCCGCGCTCGCCCTCGTGCGGGGTCCGCTGCTGCCCGACGAGGACGGTGCCTGGATCGAGTCCGAGCGGGCGGCGGTGCACGCGGCCGTCACGCGCGTCCAGCGGCTGGCCGTGGACGCAGCCGTGGCGGCCGGCGACCACGGCGCCGCCGCCGGGCTGGCGGAGCAGGCGCTGGCCAACGATCCCTACGACGAGGCGGTGCTGCGCGCCCTGATGTCCGCCCATCTGGGGGCGGGGCGGCCGGCGTCGGCGCTGGCGGCCTACGCCCGGGTCCGCGAGCGGCTGGCCGACGACCTCGGCGTGCCCCCGACGGCGGAGACGGAGGCGGTGTACCTGCGGGCCCTGGCCGCGGCCGATGGCGACGTTCCGCCCGCCACGCCCGCCCCACGGGTGGGGCCGGCCGGAGTGGTCGGCCGGGCCCGGGAGCTGGCCTCGCTCGACGCCGCCCTGGAGGAGGCGGCGGCCGGGAGCGGCGCCTTCGTGGTGGTGGAGGGGCACGCCGGGATCGGCAAGACGACCCTGGTCAGCGGGTGGTCCCGGGCGGTCGAGGCCGGCGCCGTGGTCCTCCGGGGCCACTGCGACGAGCTGGGGCGGGACCTTCCGTTACAGCCGGTGACCGACGCGCTGGCCGACCACCTCCGGGTGATGGGCGCCGAGCGGGCGGCGGAGCTCGTCGGCGACGCCGCCACGGCACTCGGCCCGGTGCTGGGGCCGATCGTCGGGGCGTCGGCCACGGTGGTCACCGACACGGACGCGGGGCGGGCCCGGCTCTTCGCCGCCCTGGTGGAGGTGCTCGAGCGGGCCGGCGGGGGCGGGCCGGCCGTGCTCGTCATCGAGGACCTGCACCAGGCCGGCTCGGGCACCCTCGGCTGGCTCGCCTTCGCCCGCCGGCGCTGTCCGCACACGCTCCTGCTGGTGACCACGCGGCCGGGCGGCGCCAGGGGCCTCGACCCCACCCACCGGATCGAGCTGGGCCCGCTCGGGCGGGATGCAGTGTCCGAGCTGGTGGGCGACGAGCGCGCCGGCGCCCTCTTCGAGCGCAGCGGGGGCCATCCGCTGCTGCTGGCCGCGCTGGCGGCGGCGGGCGACGGTGACGAGCTGCCCGCCACCCTGCGGGACGCGGTGTCCTCCCGCGTCGACTCGCTGGGCGAGGAAGCCGGCCTGTTGTTGCGGGCGGCGGCGGTGCTCGGGCCGGAGTGCGACCTCGAGCTGCTGGCCCAGGTGGCTGGCGCACCGGTGGTCGAGGTCCTCGGCCACCTGGAGACGGCGTCGCGGGCCGGGCTCATCACCGAGCGGGGGAGCCGCTTCGTCTTCCGCCACCAGCTCATCCGGGAGGCACTGGAGGCGGCCACGGGCGCGACCCGGCGCGCCCTCGTCCACCAGCAGGCGGCCCGGTACCTGGCGGCGCGGCCCCGTGCCGATCCGCTCACCATCGCCGTCCACGCCCGGGCGGGCGGCGACAACCGGCTGGCCTCCTCGTCGTTCGTGGCCGCCGCGGTCGCGGCCGCGGCCCGGTTCGACCTCGACGCGGCGGAGGAGCACCTGGCGGCGGCGCTCGACCTCGACCAGAACGCCGACGCGTACACGGCCCGGGCCCGGGTGCGGATGAGCCGGCTCGCACTGGAGCCGGCCGCGGCCGACGCCGAGCGGGCGGTCGCACTCGGGGGTGGGGCCGCCTCCCTGGAGGTCGCGGGCTGGGTGGCCTACTACCGGCGCCTCTACGACGAGGCCCGCGCCTACGCCGACCAGGCCGTGGCCCGTGCCGGCGACGAGGCGGTGCGGATCAGCGCCCTCGCCCTGGCCGGACGGGTCAGGCACGGCGAAGGGGACCTGGCCGGCGCCGCCGCCCTCCTCGGCGACGTGGGCGAGGGGCCGCCTGCCGTGCGGGGCATCGCCGACGTGTGGCTGGCCCAGGCCCGCCTCCACCAGGGCCGCCCCCTCGACGCCCTGGACGCGCTGGCCCGGCCCATGGTCGACCCCGATGCACTCGGCCACCCCTGGGCCCCGCTGCACCTGCGGTTCAACCGCGTCATCGCCCTGGGACAGCTGGGCCGGGTGTCGGAGGCGCTGCGCCTGGCCGCCGAGCTCGACAAGGTCGTGAGGCGGGAGGGCCCGGTCGGTGCGAAGTTCGTGGCGCCGGCCGCGAACGCGGGCGCATGGATCCTGCGGTGGTCGGGGCGCGGCGACGAGGCCGACGACCGGAACGCGGCGGCGCTGGAGGCGACGGGCGGGCCCTCCGGGCCCTCCGCCGACGCCCTGGCCGAGGGCCACTACGTGGCGCTGCTCGACCTCGCCGACGGCTGCGTCCTGCGGGGCGAGTGGACGGAGGCGGCGGCCCACGCCGTCCGCCTGGCCGCGCTGGACACCTGGAGGGGGACGATGGCCTGGCACCAGCGCCACCGCCTCGGACTGCTGCGGGCCCGGCTGGCGCTGGCGGCCGGCGACGCCGGGGAGGCCGCCCGCCTGGCCGGGACCGTGCGCGACGACGCCGCCCGCCGCGGGGCCTGGCGCTACGAGCTCCTTGCCCGTGCCGTCGCCGGGCTGGCCGACCCCGGTGTCGACGCCCGGGCGCTGGACCCGGTGGTCGAGGGGCTGGGCCGGTGCGCGGTGCTGGACGGGTGGCCGGTGATGGCCGCCCTGGCTGCCGCCCGCGGCTGCGACGGGTGGCGGGTCGAGGCCGAGCGCCTGGCCGCGGTCGTGGTCGGCGAGGCCGGGGACCACGCCGGCGCGGCCCGCCGCTTCGCCGACCGCATCCTCACGGGGTGACGGCCCGCACGACCAGCATGGAGCGGACCAGCGTCGGTGGTTGGTCGCCCAGCCGGCGCACGGCGTCCACCGCCACCGCGTCGCGCTCGGCGGGCGGGAGCCGGGCCACGAACGGGGCGTGCTGGGCCAGGCCGAGCCGCCACGCCACGAGGTCGAGGGCGTCGAGGTCGGGGAACGGCACATGGAGCACCTCGACCGACGCGTCGAGGCCGGCGGCGGCGGCAGCGGCCGTGCCGTGCTCCACCGTGGCCAGCCCGGCCGTGACCTCGGCCCGCATGGCCACGAACCACGGGTCGGGCTCCCATCCCCGGTCCGAGAGGGTGGCCTCGACGGCTGCCTTCACCGGGTGGGCGTCGTCGGCCGCGTACGAGGCCACCAGGAGGGGACCGCCCGGGCGGGTGACGCGGGCCATCTCGCGGAGGCCGGCGGCAGGTTCGCGAAGGTGGTTGAGCGAGAAGGCGGCGACGGCGGCGTCGAAGGCGGCGGCGGCGAAGGGAAGGGCGACGACGTCACCCACCGCCGCCGGCGGACGGGCGGCGGCCTGGTGGGAGAGCATCCCGAAGGCGGCGTCCACCGCGATGGCGGCGCCGGCGCCGGCGGCGAGGACGGCGCGGGTGGCCGCCCCCGTCCCCGCTCCGACGTCGAGCACCCGGGCGCCCACCAGCGGCACCGGCGAGCCGGCCACCAGGACCTCGGCCAGCCGGTCGTAGATGCGGCCCGGGCCCCGCTGCCACACCCCGCCGGTGGCGGAGTAGGCGGCGGCCAGGTCTGCGGTCAGAGCCACGCCGCGCCGGCGGAGGCCGAGTCGCACCACCACGCCAGCTCCGCGTCGTCGCCGAACGCCTTCTCCCAGCCGAACTGGACGACCGCTCCCAGCAGGCACAGCCCCAGCTGGCGGTCCCACCACGGCGCCGTGTCCACCCCGTGGCGCTCGAGGGCCAGCCGGAAGGCGGCGGCGGTCGCCTCCTTGGAGGAGGGCAGCCGGTCGCGGTCGAGGGCGAGGTGCCAGGCCAGCTCGTGGCAGGCGGGACCCTCGCCGACGTAGGCCCAGTCGATCAGCACGGTGCGGCCGTCGGGGGTCCGCCCGGCGTTGGACGCCTTGACGTCGCCGTGCAGGAGGCACGACGGCGTCTGCCGGAGGGCGGCGGCCAGCGGCGTGGGGTCGTGGCGCAGGTCGTCGACGAGGCGGGCCAGGCCGGCGGGGGCCCGGTCGGCGAAGCGCCGCCACCCCTCGTCGGCCATCCGGGGGGCCCGCTCGGGCCAGCCCAGGGCCCGCTCGCCCTCGAGGGCGGCGTGGCCGAACCACGCCCACCTGGTGGCGTAGGGGAGCAGGCCGGGACCGGACACGGGGTCGTCGCGCCAGCCCCACGTGGCGGCGCAGAACCCGGCCAGGTGGTCGATGAAGGCGGCGTGCTGCCCGGGGTCGATCACCCCGGCGCCCTGGGGGAGCAGCTCGGCCGTCACGTCCCGCATCAGGAGGGCCGCGCCCCACCCGTTGCGACCGTGCCCGAGCGCGGCACCCACCACGGCGTGGTCGACCAGGCCGGGGGCGGCGTCGAGGAGCCCGGCGGCCCAGGCCCGCACCGGCCGGCACCCGAGGTCGCCCGACACCCGCATGGTGAAGTCGTGGTCGAGGTGCAGGTACTTCACGATGTGGGGGGCACCGCCGATCCAGACCCGCTCGAAGGCGGCCGACGAGCGGCCGTCGGGGTTGACGAAGGGCTCGCGCCGCTCCGCCCCGGCCAGCAGCGCCTCCACGGACGGGGCCAGCGCAGGCACGTCAACCAGCATCGCCGGCCTCCGCCGCCATCCTGGCGAGCAGGGCCGCGTCCCACTGGCCCCCGCAGAAGAAGCGGTCGGCCGCGATCCGTCCCGAGACGTCGAACCGCAGGGTGTGGGTGTGGTGGGCGGCGTGGGGCACCCCTCGCACCAGCCAGGTCACGAGGTAGGTGACCACCTCGCCGCCGTCCACCCGGAGCCGCTCGAGCTCCTCGAAGGTGGCGGGGTGACTGCACCATCCGCCGTACTGCGCCGAGATGTGGCGGGCCCCCCGCACGGGGAAGCGCCAACCGGGGACGGTGGCGTCGAGGACGGCGTCGTCGGCGAACAGCTCGGTCGGGACGCCGTCGCCGCTCGCGATGGCCTCCAGGAAGCGGTCCACCGTCCGGGCGCCGAGGGCTGCGACATCGGTCGAGATGCTGTTCGCGGACATGGCCCCATCCTCCGGCTCGCCCCCTGCAGGAACCCTGCACCACCAGCTTGCCGTATCGGGGCCGCCGTCGAGGATCGTGCAGGGAGTCTGCAGGGGCGGTTCCGTACGTTCCGTCCCGGGCCCGCAAGGGCGGTCCCGAATCACAGGACTGGGAGGAAGATTCGAATGGCGAGGACGGATGTCCATCGGGAGATGAAGGAGATGTTCGGCGAGGTGATCGGGTTCGTGGACCTGATCCCCGACCAGTTCATCGACGCCGAGTGGGAGCTCATCAAGGGGGTCCAGTTCGGCGAGACCCTCATCCCCAACAAGTACAAGGAGCTGATCGGGCTGGCCGTGTCCGCCGCCACCCGCTGCCGCTACTGCGCCCTGTTCCACACCGAGGCGGCCAGGCTGTTCGGCGCCACGGACGAGGAGATCGAGGAGGCCATGCACTACACCAAGCTCGTCAGCGGGTGGAGCACCTACATCAACGGCATGCAGGTCGACTACGACGAGTTCAAGGCCCAGGTCGACCGCGTCGTGGACCACGTCAAGGCGACGGCGGCGGCCTGAGATGCAACTGGGTTGGGACCGGCCCGGGGTCGTCCGGGCCACGCTGAAGGTGGAGGAGCTGGCTGCGCTCGTGGCCGGCGCCCGCATGGCGGCGGCGGCCCTCGCCGGCCGGTCGGCCGAGCAGGCCGCGGAGCTGGACCGGGTACTGGCCGGCTTCGACCGGGCGCTGGCCCACCTCGGGCCGGTCCCCGACCCATCCCCCTGACGAACCGTTCACTCCCGAGTAAATAGGGCTCTTCTGCTGCTTCCGTGGGTGAGTTCACGCGGTAGTGCGGCCGGGGAGGGGTGGGCAGAGCCCGCCGAGGTCGAGCATGGCGAGGGCGACGAGGGCTTCGGGTGAGCGGAACCCGAAGGCGA
>JBQTJJ010000106.1:0-3888 GCA_052387235.1 Actinomycetota bacterium | reverse complement strand
TACCTGCGCCAGCACCGGGACAACCCGGTGGACTGGTACCCGTGGGGCGAGGAGGCCTTCGCCCGGGCCCGGTCCGAGGACCGCCCGGTGCTGCTGTCGGTGGGGTACTCGGCGTGTCACTGGTGCCACGTCATGGCTCACGAGTCGTTCGAGGACCCCGACGTGGCGGCCGTCATGAACGAGCTGTTCGTGAACGTCAAGGTGGACCGGGAGGAGCGCCCCGACGTCGACGCCGTGTACATGGAGGCCGTCCAGGCCATGACCGGCCAGGGCGGCTGGCCCATGACCGTGTTCCTCACCCCCGAGGGCCGGCCCTTCTTCGGCGGCACCTACTTCCCCCCGAAGACGTGGGGCGGCAGGCCCGGCTTCGTCGACCTCCTCCGGGCCGTGCACGAGGCCTGGGGCGGTCGGCGCCAGGAGCTGCTGCAGCAGGCCGAGCACCTGTCGGCGTCCATCGCCGCCCGGTCCGGCGCGCTGGCCGCCCAGGGCGGCGCCGAGGTCGGTCGCGAGCTGGTGGAGGCGGGCCGCAGCCTGCTGCGGTCGACCTTCGACGCCGAGTGGGGCGGCTTCGGCCGGGCCCCCAAGTTCCCCTCGCCGTCCAACGTGGAGCTGGTGCTGCGGGCCTGGCTGCACGACAAGGACCCGGCCACCCTCGAGATGGCGGTGACCACGCTCGACGCCATGGCCGCGGGCGGGATGTACGACCACCTGGGCGGCGGCTTCTCCCGCTACTCCGTGGACAACTTCTGGATGGTCCCCCACTTCGAGAAGATGCTCTACGACCAGGCCGGGCTGGTGCGGGCCTACCTGCACGCGTGGCAGGTGACGGGCGAGCCCCGGTTCCGCCAGGTGGTCGAGGAGACGATCGGCTACGTGCTGCGCGACCTGCGCTCGCCCGAGGGCGGGCTGTACTCGGCCGAGGACGCCGACTCCGAGGGCGAGGAGGGCAGGTTCTACGTCTGGCGCCACGAGGACGTGCTCGCCGTCGGGGGCCAGGAGGCGGTGGACTGGTACGGCGTCACCAGGTCCGGCAACTTCGAGGGGTCCAACATCCTCCACCGCCCGGTGCGGGGCGACCTCGTGCGGCCGGCGGCGGTGGAGCAGGCGCGCCGGCGCCTGTTCGAGGCAAGGGAGCAGCGGGTCCGCCCCGGGCTCGACGACAAGTGCCTCACCGAGTGGAACGCCATGTTCGTGTCGTCCCTGGCCGAGGCCGCCTCCGTCCTGGGGCGCGACGACTGGCTCGGCGCCGCCGTGACGACGGGCCGGTTCCTGCTCTCGTCCCTGCGCCGGGAGGACGGGCGCTGGCTTCGGTCGTGGCAGCGCCACAGCGGGGCCCGCCACCTCGCCTACGCGGTGGACCACGCCTGGCTGGTGGACGCCTTCGTCCGGCTGTCCGAGGCCACCGGCGAGGCCCGCTGGATGTCGGCGGCCCGCGACGCGGCCGCCGCCCTGGTCGACCTGTTCGCCGACCCCGGCGGGCCCGGCTTCTTCACCGTCGGGCGCGACGCCGAGCAGCTGATCGTGCGGCAGAAGGACCTGTTCGACGGGGCCACGCCCTCGGCCAACTCCGTCGCCACCACCGCGCTGCTCCGACTGGCCGCCCTCACGGGCGAGCGGGCCGGGGCCGAGCGGGCCGCGGCGTTCCTGGCGTCGATGTCCGGGCTGCTCCGGGACCACCCGAGCGCGTTCACCCATCTGCTGGGCGGTGTCGACATGATGGCGGAGGGTGTCACCGAGATCGTGATCGTGGGCCATCGCCCCGACCTGGTGGCAGCGGCGCAGGCCCGCTTCCTCCCCAACGCGGTGCTGGCGTGGGGCGAACCGTACGACTCGCCGCTGTGGGAGGGGCGGGCCGACGGCGCCGCCTACGTGTGCCGCGACTTCGCCTGCCACCTCCCGGCCGAGACGGAGGAGGACCTGCTGGCGCAGCTCGGGTAGCGCCGTGGCGGCCGGGGCCGTCGACCATCCACCACCCGGCGCCAGCCGGGCGTCAGCATGGGGCGATGGCCGTCACCATCGTGGGCCGGACTTCCCTCGCCGGCGAGGAGGTGGAGTTGCTGCTCCTCGCCGGTGGGCAGCGGTGGTGTGCGGCCATCCACCTGGACACCGGGGCGCTGGTGAGCGCCCGCTGGTCCGAACCGGCGACGGCCGACCTGGCGCCGCTCGTCGTGGCCCGGGCCCGCGTGGCCGACGACCAGGGCGACACCGATCCGGTCCGCCCCGAGGAGCTCGTGCTCTCGTCGGCGCCGCGGCCCGTGGGCCAGGTCAGCCGGCGCCGGGTCGACAGGCTCCTCCGCCCGGTCCTCCATCCCCCCGGCGAGCACCTCCTCGGGTTCCCCGGCGCGGCCGCCCCCTACTGGACCCTCACCGGCGCGCGCCCGTCGGTCGCGGTGGTGGCGCCCGACCCGGCGCCGGTCGTCACCGGCGGGCAGTGCCGGTTCCGCTGGCGCAACATCAACCACGCCCTCCCCGTCCTCCCCCGCGCCCTCGACGCCCGCCCCGCCCGCCCCGCCCGCCTCGTCGTCACCCTCTCCGCCCCCAGGGCCGGCCACTGCTACAAGGTCGTCGCCGCCCTCCTCTGACCCCCGCTCCAACACCTCCGCAAAGCGACACGAACACCAACGCGGTATGCGGATCAGTTGGGCGTTGACGGCGAGACTGTCACACCGTGTCAGCAAGCTGGCGATCATGCACAGTCGCCAGCTCGACCAACTGATGCGGATACTGGCGGAGGAGCAGCACGGATTGCTGGCTCGCAGGCAGTTGCGGGCCCGGGGCGTGTCCCGCCAGGCGGTCGGGTACCGGCTCCGGTCGCCCGACTGGGAGAGCTTCACCGACCGGGTACTCCGGTTGGTGGGGATGCCGGCGACCGGCGAGCAGCATGCGATGGGGGCTGTGCTCGATGCCGGAGCCGATGCCGTCGTCTCACACGGCTCGGCCGCTGCCCTCTGGGGCCTCCCCGGGTTCCGAGTCCGGCCTACCCATCTCAGCGTGGCCCGCAAGGGCCGGGACCGGCGCACCGCGCTCGCCGTGGTCCACCGTCCCATGCTGCTCCCCGACCACCATCTCACCGCGAGGGCCGGGATCCCCGTCACCACCCTGGCTCGGACGGTCGTCGACCTGGCCGAGACCGAGCACCGGGCCCGGGTCGATCTGGCTCTCAATGCCGCCGTGCGGCTCGGGATGACCTGGGATGCAGTGGCGGCCGTGGTCGACGAGGTGGGAACGCGGGGTCGCTCCGGCACCAGCCTCGTCAGGTCACTGCTCGCAGAGCACAGAGGAGAGCGCCCCCTCGGCAGCGGCTTGGAGGGGCGATTCCTGTCCATCATCACCGGAGCCGGTCTGCCCGCGCCACGGCGCCAGGTGGACCTGGGCGCGGGCGACTGGGTGGGCCGGGTCGATTTCCTCTATGACGACGTCGGCCTGGTGATCGAGGTCGACGGGGCTTGGCACCACGAGGGAGTGCTCGGAGTCCGGCGGGACAAGCGGCGGGCCGCCGCCCTCGCCGCCGCCGGCTTCCGAGTGCTGCCGGTGTCAGAGGATCTGATCAGGAGCTCGCCCGGCGAGGTGATCCGTCTGGTGCGGGAGGCTCGGCGTCCACCCGCCCAGCCAACTGCACCGCACAACGACATGGTCTCCGTGTCGCACTGCGGAAGAGAACGCTGACGCCGTTCTCAGCGGCCGATCTTGCCGCCGGCGAGGTCCTCGGCCATGGCCCAGCCGAAGGCGATGAGGTAGTCGCCGCGGGGGCGGTCGAGGGCGGTGAAGAAGGCGGCGATCTCCGGGTCGGCGTCGTCCTTGAGGGCCTCGTGGTCGAGGGCGCCGCAGACGTCGCCGTCGCCCTGCACCACGAAGCTGCGGTCGTCGATGCGGCCCTCGGCTCCGAAC
>JBQTJJ010000105.1:0-41769 GCA_052387235.1 Actinomycetota bacterium | reverse complement strand
GGCGGCGTCAGCCGAGGGTGATGCAGCGGGGCCCCTCCACCGACCCGATCGGCCCCCACCTCCCGCCGGCGTCGTCGGAGCCGAACACCAGGCCCGAGGAGGTGACGAAGGCGGCGGCGCCGTCGGGCCCGCCCGCGAGCCAGCCCGTGTCCACGTTGCCGCCCAGATCCTCCGGGAGCCCGGCACCGCACCGCTCCAGTGGGCCGCTCCCGTCGAGCGGTCGGCGGTAGATGGCGGACCGGCCGCCGCCGGGGCCGTCCGAGACGCTGAGCAGGACCATGTCCCCGGCCACCGCGACCGCCCGGGCGTAGGTGGCGTGCAGGCCGTCGTCGTGCAGCGTCCAGGTGGTGCCGTCGTCGACGCTGGTGGCCAGCCCCAGGGCGCAGGCGGCCACGGCCCGGCCGGCGCCGAGGGCGAGGACCTGGTGGACGTCGGCGTGCAGGTCGATGGTGGGCTTCCAGGAGACCCCGTGGTCGGTGGAGCGCAGGATGCCCCCGACGTGGACGTTGACAAGCATCGTCCCGCCGGCGTTCGCCGAGGCCGAGCGGACGTCGGCAGGGGCGCCCCAGGGCGTGTACCACTCCTCCCGGCCCTCGGCCTGGTCGAAGCCGGCGGAGCGCTCGAAGGCGGCGCCGCCCCGGAACAGCAGGAGGTGGCCGCCGGCGGTCCCGACCAGCGCGGTGACGTGCCCGTCGGGAACGGCCGCGACGCACGTCAGGGTGAGGCCGTCGGGCGCCACGTTCGAGAACGGCCCGCCCGGCCCGCCCCGGCGGGCCACCTCACGCCCGTCGAGCACGACCCAGTCGCCGTCGACGGACCGCACGTCGCTCCCGCCGAACTCCAGCACCGTGCCGGTGGCCACGTCCACGAGCCCGGACCCCGTGCCGGCGAGCACGACCATCGGGGTCGATGGTAGAGGAAGGTGTTCTGTTCCGCAGACCGACACGGAAACCGTGTCGCGTTGCGGACCAGAACGGGTCCGCAGCTACGCGGCGGCGTCGCCGAAGGTGACGGTGACCTTCTCGAAGCCCAGCGTGCCGAGCATGGCCTTCAGCATGGCGGCGGTGTTCTTCTCGGCCCGGGCCCGCAGATCGCCGGCGCGTGCAGCCGCCTCGAGCTTCTGCTCGGCCAGGACGTAGAGCTCCCGCTCGCCGGTGGGGTTGTCGGAGAACACGCCGCCGATGCGGTCGAGCAGGCCCCGCTGGCGGGAGACGACCCGGCTGGCCCCTGGATCGATGCGGGCGTCGGAGAGCCGGGCCCGGGGGAGGGCGACGGTGACCTCGTCGCCGTCGGGGGACACCACGATGGCGCTGCCTGCCAGGCCGGAGAAGTCCACCGACGCCGCCACCGTGCCGCCGGCGACGAACAGGGTGTGCTCGCCCCGGATGAAGTCGGGCAGGAACCGGGCGTCCTGCTCCAGGTCGACGATCACCTGGAACGACCCGCTGGCCGCCTCGTAGCGGCTGAGGTCCTCGATCGCCTTCAGCACCGCCGGCTGGGTGCGGTCGACGGTCTCGGTGGTGAACGGGTTGTGGAGCGAGGGCAGCAGGTCGAGCAGCTGGCCGGCCCCGAACACGAGGGCCAGGACCACGGCCACGACGGCCAGCGGGCGCCACGACCGGCGCTCACTGCCGCCGTCCCGACCCGGTCCGGGGCGGTGCCCGCCGGCGCGCTCGCGCGTCATGACCGGCATGGCCCGAGTGTGGCACAACCCCGCTCCTATGCGGCCCGCGGCCGGCGGCCCAGGCCGCGCCGGCGGGCCGTGCCCGAGCTGAGGATCCGGTCGCGGGTGAAGCGGCGGGCACCCCGCGCGATGAGCCAGGCGGCGAGGGCCCAGATCACGGCGCCGATGCCGAGGGCCACGGGGAGGGTGACGAGCAGGAGGCCGGTCGTCTGGCCCACGGCCAGGAAGATGAGGGGCAGGATCACGGCGCCGCCCAGCTGGTTGGCCTCCTGGGCCGTCCTGGCCCGCGCCGACACCCGCACCATGATCCCCATGCCGAGGGCGGCCACGGCCGGGCCGACCCAGAAGATCACGACCGCCCACAGCCTGGTGGGCACGAAGATGCGGTGCATCACGGGCCAGGCCACCGCGTTGGTGACCACGGCGAAGAGCACGAAGCCGATCCACGACACGGCCACCGCCGGCAGGAAGGCGCCCAGCACCTTGGCCAGGAAGAGCTGGCGGTCGGGGATGGGGAGGTGGAGCAGCGTCTCCAGGGTCCGGCGCTCCTTCTCCCCCGCGAACGCGTCGGCCGCCAGCACGGCCGCCACCATGAGCGGGACGATCAGGAACAGCGGCGCCAGCAGGTAGCCGCTGACCAGCACGATGGGCCGCTCGGCGTAGGGGAGGCGCAGGATCGGCTCCACCACGGAGTCGGGCAGGCGGTGGATGTACAGGCTCACGTCCGGGTTCTCCTGGGCCCGCACGGCCAGCCCCACGCCGAGGGGGAGCACCACCAGCAGGAGCAGGGGCACGATGACCATCGGGACCACCACCGCCTTGGAGCGGCGGATGGCGGTGAGGTCCTTGAGGATGACCCCGGCCATGGCCCTGGTCGCGCTCACCGCCCCCCGCCCCCGTCCGGCCCGACCATGGCCTCCTCCTCGTCGCTGCGCTCCTGCAGGGCGAAGTAGACGTCCTCCAGCGTGGCCGGGCGCGGGGTGGCGGCGTACACCCCCACCTGCCGGCCCACCAGGGCGGCGACGATGGCGGGGACGGCGTGGCGGTCGGCCACCCGCACCCGGCAGCCCTCGGGGGTCGCCTCCCGGGCCAGGACGCCGGGGCACGCGCCCACCAGGGCGAGGACGGCATCGTCGGCGCGCCGGCCCAGGTCGAGGTCCACGTCCAGGCCCCGCCACAGCCCGGCGGCCAGGTCCTCGGGGGTGCCGAACGCCTGGAGCCGGCCCCGGTCGAGCACCGCCATCCGCCGGCACAGCCTGCCGGCGTCGCCCAGGAAGTGGGTGCACACCACCACCGTGCGCCGGCGCTCGCGGGCGAGCGACGCGATGAGGTCGATGACGTCCCGGGACGCGGCCGGGTCCAGCCCGGACGTCGGCTCGTCGAGGAAGAGCACCTCCGGGTCGTGCAGCAGGGCCAGCGCCAGCGCCACCCGCTTGCGCTGGCCGGTGGAGAAGCCCCGCACGGACCGGGACGCCCATGGCCCCATGTCGAGTCGCTCGAGCAGGTCGTCGGCCCGCCGTCCCGCCTCGCGCGCCGGGACCTCCCGGATGCGGGCCACCAGCACCAGGTTCTCCCGGGCCGTGAGGCGGTCGTCGAGGCCGGCGGTCTCGGTGAGCACGCCGGTGCGCCGGCGCAGCTCGGTGCCCTCGCGGACAGGGTCGAGACCGAGCACCGAGGCGTGGCCCCGGTCGGGGCGCAGCACGCCGTTGAGCAGGCGCAGGGTGGTGGTCTTGCCGGCGCCGTTGGGCCCGAGGAGGGCCACCACCTCGCCCTCGTCGACGTCGAGGCTGAGGCCGTCGAGGGCCCGTTCGCTGCCGAAGCTGCGGCTCAGGTCGTCGGTGCTGATGACGGTGGTCATCGCCCCCGAGTGTCCCAGAGCGCGGGGGGAAGCGGGACCGCCCCCGGGCGATCAGGCCGGCCGGGTGGGCAGCTCTTCCTCGGACGGGCGTAGGAGGTCGATGTCGGCGTCGACCTCGGCCGTGCGCGACGCCACCGCGCCGGGCGCCACCGACCCCCGACCCGAGACGTCGATGATGTGCTGGTAGAGGCCCGGGGCGTCGGTGACGGGGCGCTCGCCGGTGAGGCGCACCGCCCGCTGGAGCGCCTTGGTGAGCAGGTCCAGCATGTGCTCGGTGCACTCGTCGTACGGCTGGTCCTCGGCCAGCGAATGGGCGTACGCGTACGCGCCCATCAGCGTGGTGGGGCTGCGCCCGGCCGCCTCCAGGAGGGTGGCGATGGCCGACTCCGGGGCCACGGCGTCGGCCTCCAACTCGAGTGCCAGTGCCAGCAGCTCCGGTCCGTCGGGCATGCTCCTATTGTCGCACGCTGCATAGTCTCGCGCCATGACGGAAGACTCCCCTCGTGAGGTTGCGGCCCAGCTCGCCCACCTGGCCGAAAAGGCCGCTGACGGCACGACTCCGGTCCTGCCCCGCATCGCGACCGCGGTCGCGGCCGGCCCCTACCTGGAGACCCTGCTGCGCCTGCTGGTGGGACAGGCTCGGGAGAAGGGCCACACCTGGGAGGAGCTGGCCGACATCTTCGTGACCACGCCGATGGGCGTGCGCAGCCGCTTCGACACGTACCGGAGCTACGCGGGCGAGGAGCTGGAGGACGACGACTGATCCCATGTCGCCGGCCTTGTTCCCCGGAGGCCGGCGGTTGGAACGTGGATGACCGCGACGCGCCGATCGTCCCTTCAGGACCGCACCGCCACGTACTTGGTCCGCAGGTACTCGAGGATCCCCTCCCGTCCGCCCTCGCGCCCGAACCCGGACTGCTTCACGCCACCGAAGGGCGCGGCCGGGTTGGAGACCATGCCCTGGTTCAGGCCCACCATGCCGGTCTCGAGCCGCTCGCACACCCGCAGGGCCCGGTCCAGGTCTCGGGTGTAGACGTAGGCGACGAGCCCGTGGCGGGAGTCGTCGGCGACGGTGACCGCCTCGTCCTCGTCGTCGAACGTGACGACCGGCGCCACCGGACCGAACACCTCCCGCCGGAGGATGTCCGCCCCGGCGGGGACCCGGTCCAGCACGGTGGGGGCGAAGAAGTAGCCGGGCGGGCCGAGGCGGGAGCCGCCCACGAGCACTCGGGCGCCGGCCGCCACCGCGCCGTCCACCAGGCCCGCCACCTTCTCGCCCTGGGTGGCGTCGATCAGCGGGCCAACCTCCACGCCGTCGTCGGTGCCGCGGCCCACCTTCATGGACCCGAGCCGCGCCGCCAGCCGCTCCGCGAACTCGGTCGCCACCGTGGCCTCGACCAGGAAGCGGTTGGCGGCCGTGCACGCCTCGCCCGTGTTGCGCATCTTGGCCACCACCGCCCCGTCCACGGCCCGGTCGAGGTCGGCGTCGGCGAAGACGATGAACGGGGCGTTGCCTCCCAGCTCCAGGGAGAGCCGCAGGAGGTTGGGCGCGGCCTGCGCCATGAGCCGCCGGCCCGTCTCGGTGGAGCCGGTGAACGAGAGCTTGCGGAGCCGGGGGTCGGCGAGGAGGGGGCCGACCAGGTCACCCGGCTCCGACGTGGCCATCACGTTGAGCACGCCGTCGGGCAGGCCGGCCTCCTGCAGGATCGCGGCCAGGGACAGCATCGAAAGGGGTGTCTGCGCCGCCGGCTTGACCACCATGGTGCAGCCGGCCGCGATCGCCGGGCCGATCTTGCGGGCGCCCATGGCCAGCGGGAAGTTCCACGGGGTGATGAGCAGGCAGGGCCCCACCGGCTGGCGCATGGTGACGATGCGGCTCCCGCCGTCCGGCGCGACGCGGTAGTCGCCCTCCACCCGCACCGCCTCCTCGCCGAACCACCGGAGGAACTCGCCGGCGTAGGCCACCTCGGCCCGTGACTCGGCCACCGGCTTGCCCATCTCCAGCGTCATGAGCAGGGCCAACTCGTCGAGGCGCTCCCGCATGACCTCGAAGGCCCGGGTGAGGACCTCGCCCCTCCGGCGGGGGGCGGTGGCGGCCCACGCCGCCTGGGTGCCCGCCGCCGCCTCCAGCGCGGCCAGCCCGTCGTCGGGGCCGGCGTCGGCCACCTCGGTGAGGACATCGCCGGTGGCGGGATCCTCCACCGCCAGCGTCCGCCCGGACCGGGCCCGGCGCCAGGTGCCGCCCACGAGCAGCCCGGACGGGACCCCGGCCACGACCTCGCGCTCGCGCTCGGCACCTCCCACCCGTCCGAGGGTAGGGCCTACGTGACTCGCAGGCCCGTAGGGCCGGCGAGCGCATTTCCGCTTGTATCCCTCCGGCCCACGTGCTAGTTAACGCGGGTAACATTCGGCCGAGCTGGCTGGTGCGCTCTCCGGTGGGGCGGGGCGGACCGCGTGAAGGAGGACGACCACGATGCGACTCTCCCCGCAGTCACTGGCCCGAGCCAGCAGCCGCCGGCCGTGGCTCACGGTCGCCGTCTGGGTGCTGGCCGTCGTCGGCGCCGGCGCCGCCAGCGGGAGCCTCCTGGGCGACGCCACCACCACCGGCGTGGCCATGACCAACAACCCGGAGGCGGACCGGGCCGAGAAGCTGCTCGAGGACAGGCTCACCGGCCCCGAGCGTGACACCGAGATCGTGATCGTCAGCTCGGCGTCGGCCACGGTGGACGACCCCGCCTTCGGCGCCTATGTCGAGGGTCTGCTGACCGACCTGGACGCCCTCGGGCCCGACGTGGTCCAGGAGACCACCTCGTTCTTCGAGACCGAGGACCCGAACATGGTGTCCGAGGACCGCCGGACCGTGCTGGCCCCCACCACCCTGGCCGGCGCGCCGGAGGACGCACCGGACAAGATCGGCGACCTGCAGGCGGTCATCGACGCCAACAGGGCCGACGGCTTCACCGTGAAGGTCTTCGGACCCGGCTCGCTGGGCGAGGACTTCAACACCGTGTCCGAGGAGGACCTGGCCAAGGGCGAGTCGGTCGGCATCCTCGCCGCCCTCGTGATCCTGGTCGTGGTCTTCGGGGCGGTGGTGGCCGGCATCATCCCGATCATCATCGGCGTGGCCTCCATCGCCATCGCCGTCGGCATCGTCGCCATCGTGGGGCAGTTCGTCGAGTTCTCGTTCTTCGTCACCAACATGATCTCGATGATGGGCCTGGCCGTCGGGATCGACTATTCCCTGTTCGTCGTCTCCCGGTACCGGGAGGAGCGCCGGCGGGGCAGGGACAAGCTCGACGCCATCGAGGCCACCGGCGCCACCGCCAGCCGGGCCGTGCTGTTCAGCGGCCTCACGGTCGTGCTGGCCCTGCTGGGGATGATCCTGATCCCCAACTCCATCTTCAAGAGCCTGGGCGCCGGCGCCATCTTCGTGGTGGTCGTCGCCGTGCTGGCCTCGCTCACGCTGCTGCCCGCCGTCCTCGGGCTGCTGGGCGACAAGGTCGACTCGCTGCGCATCCACCGGCGCCGGGCGCCGGATCCCGAGTTCAGGGGCGGGTTCTGGGACGCCGTCACCCGCACCGTGATGCGCCGGCCAGTGCTCAGCCTGGTCCTGGGCGCGGGCCTCCTGCTGGCCGCCGCCTCGTCCGCCCTCGACATGCGCACCGGCTTCTCCGGCGTGAGCACCGTGCCCGACGAGCTGCCCTCGAAGCAGGCCTTCGACGTCCTGGCCCGGGACTTCCCCGGCGGCCTGGGCTCGCCGGTGAAGATCGTGGTGGACGGCGACGTGAGCTCGTCCGGGGTCGAGGCCGGCATCGCCGAGCTGCAGGCGTTCCTCGAGGGCGACGGCCTGTTCGGGCCGTCCGAGGTGCAGCGCAACGACGCCGGCGACCTGGCCCTCGTCACAGTGGCCCTGAAGGACGATCCGTACAGCAAGGCGTCCACCGACGCGGTGCAGCGCGTCCGGGACGACTACGTGCCCGCCGCCTTCCCCGAGGGGTCGGGCGCCAGGGCCCTGGTGGGCGGGGAGACGGCGTTCAACAAGGACTTCTTCGACGTGGCCGACCGGTACCTGCCGATCGTGTTCGTGTTCGTGCTGGGCCTGTCGTTCGCCCTGCTGACGGTGGCGTTCCGGTCCATCGTCGTGCCCCTCAAGGCCATCGTGATGAACCTGCTGTCGGTGGGCGCCGCCTACGGCCTCATCGTGCTGGTCAGCCAGAAGGGGGTCGGGGCCGGGATCCTCGGGTTCCAGCAGGTGGAGGTGATCGAGGCGTGGCTGCCCCTGTTCCTCTTCTCGGTCCTTTTCGGCCTCTCGATGGACTACCACGTGTTCCTGCTGTCGCGGATCCGTGAGCACTTCGACATCACCCGCGACAACGCCGAGTCGGTGGCCTACGGGCTGCGCACCACGGCCGGCATCATCACCGGCGCGGCCCTGATCATGGTGGCCGTGTTCGGCGGCTTCGCCGCAGGCCGGATGGTGGCCTTCGAGCAGATGGGCTTCGGCCTGGGGGTGGCGGTGCTCATCGACGCCACGATCGTGCGCTCGGTCCTGGTGCCGGCCAGCATGAAGCTGCTCGGCGACCGCAACTGGTACCTGCCGTCGTGGCTGTCGTGGCTGCCGAACCTCGGCGTCGAGGGGCCGGCGTCCCACCTCGACCTCCGGGACCGGGCCGGCGTTCCGGCCGGCGTGGCCGTGGCCGGCAACGGCGGCACGCGCGCCGGCGGCGTGCCGGTCGTCACCGGCGGGAGCAAGGACGAGGACTGAGGCGGCGCTCCCTCCTCCTCGTCGCCCTGGCCATCGCGACGCCGGCCGGCGCCGCCTGCGGGCGCAGCGCCGAGTCCCGCGCCGCCGAGCGGGCCCAGGACGCCTGCATCGCTTCGTTGGGGCCGGTGTCGGAGGGGGAGGCCCCGTCGTTCGCCGCGCTCGACCGGGCCGTGGCCGACGCCGAGGGCGCAGCCGAGGTGGACGAGCGGTGGGAGCCGCTGCGGGCCCGGCTGCGGGCCGCCCGCGCCGGGCACGGCACGCCGGCCCTGGAGCGGGCGGTGGACGAGCTGATCGACGAGTGCGAGCGGGTGAACGACATCGTCCGCCGCGGCGGGAAGGAGGAGCCGAAGGCCCCGCCGGCGTGACCTGGTCCTCCGGGAGGTTTCCGCCCCGGCCGATCAGCGGAACAGTAGGTAGGACCGGTCGAGCCGGAGGGACGCCGACGGCCGTGCGGCAACGCCGGCCCAGAACCCGGAGGCGTGCGGTGCCCGAGCACCAGGCGAGGAACAGCGGTGGGCCCGACGACGTGCTCGGGCTCTACCTGGCCGAGATCGGCGGCCGCCCGCTGCTCACCCGGGAGGACGAGGAGGCGCTGGGCCGCTCCATCGAGGAAGGTCGTGCCGCCACCCGCGAGCTGGCGGAGTACGACGGCGGCCTCCCGCCCGAGCGCCGCCGGTTCCTGCACCTGGCCGTCGCCCGCTGCGAGCAGGCCACCCGCCGGTTCGTGGAGGCCAACCTGCGCCTGGTGGTGTCCATCGCCAGGCGCTACCGCCACCCGGGGCTCTCGCTGTCGGACCTGGTGCAGGAGGGCAACATCGGGCTGCTGCAGGCGGTGCGGAAGTTCGACCACCGCAGGGGATTCCGGTTCTCCACCTACGCCACCTGGTGGATCCGCCAGGCCATCACCCGGGCCATCGCCAACAGCGGACGGCTCATCCGCCTGCCTGTCGAGGTCGGTGACAAGGTGGTCCGCATCAACCGGGCCACGACCCGGCTCGAGGCCCACCTGGGCCGGCAGCCGTCGATGGACGAGGTGGCGGCCGAGGTGGGCATGGCGCCGGCGCGGGTGGCCGAGCTCCTGGCCGCGGCGGCCGACCCCCGGTCGGTCTCGGAGCGGCTCGGGCCCGAAGAGGGTCCCGAGCTGGGCGAGACGATCGCCGACCCGGCGGCGGAGCGGTCGCTGCAGGCGGCCCTGGCCGGCCTCGACCCGGACGGGGTGCTGCACCTCCTGTCGATGCTGGATGAGCGTGAGCGCGACATCCTGTGCCTGCGCCACGGGCTCGACGGCCGTGCCCCCCGGTCACGCGCCGCCGTGGGCCAGGTGCTCGGGGTGAGCGGCGAGCGGGTGCGCCAGGTCGAGGCCCGGGCCATGGCCCGGCTGCGGGCGATGCCCCAGGCCTTCCGGGCGTGGGAGGCGCGGCGGGACTGAGCCGCTACAGGCGCTCGCCCTGGCCCTGGTCCACCCGGTCGGCCGGCGCCTGCCCGGAGTCGGTGCCGTCGTAGGTCCAGTCGGGCTGCTTGGCGGCGTGGCCCTCGTCCAGCACGGCCCGGTCGCCGGCGATGTCGACGATGGCCGCCACCAGCTCGACCCCCGCGGCCGGGACCTCGCCCGTGACGTGGGCCCGCACCTCGTCGGGGAAGAGGGCCAGGACGCTCTGGACCACGCGCTGGTGCTGGTGGGCCAGGAAGCAGCGGGCCTCGTCCGCGACGGTGCGCAGGTGGTCCTCGGCCGAGGCCAGGTCGTGCTCGTCGGCGTCGGAGCTGCGGATGCGGTCGAACAGGCCGGCGATGGCGAGCCCGTCCTGCTTGCACGGCGTGCACTGGCCGCACGACTCCACGGCCAGGAAGCGGGCGACGCCGGCGGCCACCGCGGCCGGGTCGGTGGTGTCGTCGAACACGATGAAGCCGGCCGCGCCCAGGCCGGACCCGATGGCCAGCATGCCCTCGTAGCTGACCGGGGTGTCGAGCCGGGACGCCGGCACCAGGGCGTTGGCCACGCCGGACATCACGGCCACGATCCGCTCCCCCGGGGCGGGGCCCCGGCCGACGGCCTCGATGACCTGGCCCAGCGGCGTGCCCATGGCGAACTCGGCCACGCCGTGGCGGTTGGTGTTGCCGCTGACGGTGCAGATGATGGTGCCGGGGGACTCGGCCGTACCGAGGGAGCGGAACCAGTCGGGGCCCTCGGCCAGGATGGCCGGCACGTTGGCCATGGTCTCGACGTTGTTCACCAGCGTGGGCGATGCCACCGTGGTGGCGTCCGGCCCGGCCAGCTGCACGTCGGACGCCACCCTGCTGCTGTCGCCGCCACCTCCGTCGTCCTCCAGGCCCCGGCGGTAGGGGGGCGAGATCCGGGGGAAGGGGGCGCGGCCGTCGAGAACCTCGAGCAGGGCCGTCTCCTCGCCGTAGAGGTACTCGCTCGGCCCCTCCACCACCGACAGCTCGAGGCCGTCGGCCCAGCCCGCGCCCCGCACCTCGTCCATGGCGCCGCGCATGCGCCGGAGCTCCTGGGTGAACGAGGCCTTCATGGCCACCACCACCCGGTCGGCGCCCACGGCGTGGGCCGCGATGATCGCCCCCTCCAGCACCTTGTAGGGGTTGCGGCGCAGGAGCATGCGGTCCTTGAAGGAGCCGGGCTCGCCCTCGGCCCCGTTCACCACCACGGTGGGGCGGGTCTCGGGGGAGAGGTTCTCGAGGACGGTGCGCCACTTGCGACCGGTGGGGAAGCCGGCGCCGCCCCGGCCCCGCAGGCCCGAGGCGTCGATGTCGTCCACGATCCCGGCCGATCCCAGGCGCAGCGCCGCCTCACGCCCGCGGCCGCCGCCTCCCGTGCGGTACCGGTCGAGGGTCGGGACGGGCTCGGGATCCAGG
Source organism: Actinomycetota bacterium (assembly GCA_052387235.1). GTDB lineage: Bacteria > Actinomycetota > Acidimicrobiia > Acidimicrobiales > JBQTJJ01. The sequence continues at coordinate 30,591 of JBQTJJ010000105.1, read as the reverse complement.
GTTCGCCATTCCATGGACGGTCGAGGCTAGCGGCGCCTCCCCGGGCCCGGTTCCGTCCACCCGGCCGGGGCGCAGCGGTGCCACCATGCGGGCACCGTGGACCGCCCGCCTCCTTCGCTGCCGGCCCGGCTGGCCGAGGTGGTGGGCCCGGGGCACGTGCTGGAGGACCCCGACGTCACCGCCGGTTACTGCGCCGACTGGACCGGTCGCTACCGGGGCTCGACGCCGCTCGTCGTCCGGCCCGGCTCGGCGGCCGAGGTGGCGGCCGTGGTGGGGGTGTGCCGCGACCTGGGCGTGGCCATGGTGCCGCAGGGCGGCAACACCGGCCTGGTGGGTGGGGGGGTGCCGCTCGACGGGGAGGTGGTGGTGAGCCTGCGCCGGCTGGCCGGGGTGGGCCCGGTGGACCAGGTGGCGGGGCAGGTCACGGCCGGCGCCGGCGCCACCGTCGCCGGCGTGCAGCGGGCGGCCGGCGCCGCCGGCTGGGCCTACGGCGTGGACTTCGCCAGCCGCGACAGCGCCACCGTGGGCGGCTCGGTGGCCACCAACGCCGGCGGGACCCGGGTGCTGCGCTACGGCGACACCCGGGCCCAGCTGCTCGGCGTGGAGGCGGTGCTCGGGGACGGCTCGGTGGTCTCGCACCTCGGGGGGCTGGTGAAGGACAACACCGGCTACCACCTGCCGTCGCTCCTGTGCGGCAGCGAGGGAACGCTCGGGATCGTCACCGCCGCCAGGCTGCGCCTGGTGCCGCCCGCGCCCGAGCGGGTGGTGGCCCTGCTCGGCTTCGCCGACGTGGCCGGGGTGGTCGGCGCCGCCGGCGTGCTCCGGCGCCGGGTGCCGTCGGTGGAGGCGCTGGAGCTGCTCCTCGACGACGGCCTGGGCCTGGTGTGCACCGCCCTCGGCCTGGCCCGCCCCTTCCCGTCGGCCCACCCCGCCTACCTCCTGGTGGAGGCGGCCGGGACCTCGAGCCCGCTCGATGAGCTGTCGTCGGGGGTGGGCGAGCTGGCCGGCGTGGCGGATGTGGCCGTGGCCACCGACTCGGTGCGCCGGGCCGAGCTGTGGCGACTCCGGGAGGGCATGACCGAGGCGGTCAACACCCTCGGTGCCCCCCACAAGCTGGACGTCGCCCTGCCGGGCGGCGGCCTGGCCCCGTTCCTGGCCGAGGTGCCGGCGGTGGTGGCGGCGGCCGGCGGTGGGGACGCCCGCACCTGGCTGTTCGGCCACGTGGGCGACGGGAACGTGCACGTGAACGTGACCGGCGTGGCTCCCGGCGACGAGGCCGTGGACGGGGCCGTCCTGGAGCTGGTGGCGTCCCTCGGGGGGAGCATCAGCGCCGAGCACGGCATCGGCCGGGCCAAGCGCCGGTGGCTGCACCTGGGCCGCAGCCCGGCCGAGATCGACGCCTTCCGGGCTCTCAAGCGGGCCCTCGACCCGTCGGGGATCCTCAATCCCGGGGTGCTGTTGCCGCCGGTGTGACGGAGGCGGGGGGCGGGCAGGTCAGAGGAACTCCACGCCCTGGGCCAGGGGGAGGTCGTCGCCGTAGTTCACGGTGGTGGTCTGGCGCCGCATGTAGGCCTTCCACGCGTCCGAGCCAGCCTCCCGCCCGCCGCCGGTGTCCTTCTCGCCCCCGAACGCCCCGCCGATCTCGGCGCCGGACGGACCGATGTTGACGTTGGCGATGCCGCAGTCGGAGCCGGCCGGGCCCGTGAACCGCTCCGCCTCCCGGACGTCGCCGGTGAACACGGACGATGCCAGCCCGTGCCGCGACGCGTTGTGGAGCGCGATGGCCTCGTCCCAGTCGTCGTACCCGAGCACGTAGAGCAGGGGGGCGAAGGTCTCGTCGCGGACCAGGTCGGTCTGGCCCGGCATGGCGGCGATGGCGGGCCGCACGTACCAGGCGTCGGGCGCCTCGTCCGCCAGCAGCCGCTCCCCGCCGCACACCACGGTGCCGCCCTCGAGCCCGACCCGGTCCAGGGCGGCGGCGAAGGCGGCGTGGGCGCCACGGTCCACCAGGGGCCCGACGAGGGTGCCCTCCTCCAGCGGGTTGCCCACGGGCAGGGTGGCGTAGGCGGCGGCCAGGCGGTCCAGCACCTCGTCGTGCACGGACCGGTGGACGATGAGGCGGCGCAGCGTGGTGCAGCGCTGGCCGGCGGTGCCGGCGGCGGCGAACACCACGGCCCGCACGGCCAGGTCCAGGTCGGCCGAGGGGGCCACCACCGCCGCGTTGTTGCCGCTCAGCTCCAGCAGGCTCCGCCCGAACCGGGCCGCCACCCGGGGAGCCAGGGCGCGGCCCATGGCCGTCGACCCGGTGGCCGAGACGAGGGGGACGCCGGGATGGTCGGCCAGGCGCCGGCCGGCCTCCGCGCCGCCCATGACGACCTGCACCAGGTGGTCGGGCACGCCCACCTCGGCGCCGGCCCGCTCCACCAGCGCGGTGCAGGCGAGGGCCGTGAGCGGGGTCTTCTCGGACGGCTTCCACACCACCGGGTCGCCGCACACGAGGGCCAGGGCCGCGTTCCACGCCCACACCGCCACGGGGAAGTTGAACGACGTGATCACGCCGCAGACCCCGAGCGGGTGCCACACCTCGGCCAGCCGGTGGGACGGCCGCTCGGAAGCCATGGTGAGCCCGTACAGCTGGCGGGAGAGGCCGGCCGCGAAGTCGCACATGTCGACCATCTCCTGGACCTCGCCCCGGGCCTCGGAGCCGATCTTCCCCGCTTCCAGCGACACCAGGGTGGCCAGCTCGCCCCGGTGGTCGCGCAGGAGCCGGCCCAGCACCCGGACGAGCTCGCCCCGCCGGGGCGGCGGGACCAGCCGCCACCGGAGGAAGGCCCGGGCCGCCCGCTCGACGGCGGCGTCGACGCCGGCCGCGTCCTGGACTGCCAGGGTGGCCAGCGGGCCGCCGGTGACCGGGGTGCGCGCCGTCAGCTCGCCCTCTCCCGGCCAGGCCGCGCCCATGGCCTCGAAGGCCCTCAGGGCGGTCTCGGCCAGTTCGTCGGTAGGGGGTAGGCGGCCCATCGGTCCTCTCGTCGTCCGTCCATGATGGCAGGGCGCTCCCGTACCATTGGGTCCTGGTGGATCGCCTGTTCTCCAAGGTCCTGGTGGTGGGGCTCGGCAAGGTGGGCGAGCTGCTGGCCCGGCTCCTGCACCGGTCGGGCTTCGCCGTCACCGGCGCCGACGTGGCGCCCGGCACCGGGCTCCCGTTCCCCGTGACCGGGCTGGACGTGGGCGACCCCGCCGCCCTGGAGGAGGCGCTGCGGCACACCGAGGCGGTGGTGTCGTGCCTGCCCTTCCGGCTCAACCGGGCCGTGGCCGAGGGCGCGGCGGCGGCCGGCGTGCACTACTTCGACCTGTCCGAGGACGTGGTCAACGGCCGGCGGGTGGAGGAGCTGGCGGCGGGCGCGGTCGCGGCGATGGTCCCGTACTGCGGGCTGGCGCCGGGGCTGATCGCCATCGTGGGCGCCGGCCTGGGGGAGCACTTCGACCGTATCCACTCCGTCGAGCTGCGGGTGGGTGCGCTGCCCCGCCACCCGAGCGGGCTGCTGGGCTACGCCTTCAACTGGTCGCCCGAGGGGGTGGTCAACGAGTACCTCAACGACTGCGAGGTCATCAGGGACGGCCGGCTGCGCACGGTCCCGCCCATGAGTGACCTGGAGTCGGTGTGGATCGACGGCATCCAGCTGGAGGCGTTCACCACCTCGGGCGGGCTGGGCACCATGTGCGCCAGCTTCGAGGGCAGGGTGGACCGGCTCGACTACAAGACGCTGCGCTATCCGGGCCACTGCCAGCTCATGCGGTTCTTCTTCGACGAGCTGCACCTGCGCCAGGACCGGGCCCTGGCCGGGCGCATCCTGGTGTCGGCCAAGCCGCCGGTGGACGACGACGTCGTGTACCTCTACGCCGCGGCGGAAGGGGTGCGGGCCGGGCTGCACGTCCGGGAGCAGGTCGTGCGCTCCTACACGCCCCTGGTGGTGGACGGCCGGCGCTGGAGGGCCATCTCGTGGACCACGGCCGCATCGGCCTGCGCCGTGGTGGAGCTGGTGGCGGCCGGGCTGCTGGCGGGCCGCGGCCTGGTCCGCCAGGAGGACGTGCGCTACGACGCCTTCGTGGCCACCGCCGCCGGCAGCCTGTTCACGGCCGCCCCACCCCTTGCGGCATGACGGCGCCGGCCCTGCACGTCCTGGTGGCATCCGCCCTCGGCGACGCTCGGGCCCGGGAGCTCCTGGCCGGGCTGGAGCTGCACCCGTCGCTGCTGGCCCCCGCCGGCGGCGACGTGCCCCGGGCCGTGCTGGCCCAGGCCCTCGGTATCGTCCTGCTCGACGACCTGCTGGCCCGGGTGCCGAGCGGCGCCGCCTATGTGGCCGACCGGGTGGCGGCCGGCGCCAGGGTGCACCTCGACCACGGGGCGGTGCGCACGGTGACCGGTGTGGGCTGCGGCGAGCTGCCGGCTGGCCAGGCGGCCCTGGTGCGCATCCTGGAGCCGCTGGGCTACGCCCACCGCTTCACCTACGACCTGGCCCGGCTCGGGATGACGGGCCGGTCGTGGTGCCACGCCGACCTCCCCGCCGACGTACCGCAGTACTTCGTGAGCGAGCTGCACGCCGACCGGTTCTCGCCCGCCTTCCAGGCGGCGGCGGCCCGGGTGCTGGCCACGTCCGTCGACCCGGTGCCGGCGGAGGCCGGGGCCGACCTGGCCGAACTGGCGGCCCGCCGGGCCCTGCCCGAGGCCCGGGCCCGGGCGCTGCTGCCCACGCTGGTGGCCTGCTTCGGGCGCCGGCACCGCGATCCGGCCGAGGCCGACTACGAGGCGCTGGCGGCCGAGTCGGACGAGATGGCGTGGATCGCCACCGAGGGCACCGTGTGCAACCACGCCACCGACCGGGTGGACGACGTGGTGGCGCTGGCCGAGGCGGAGCGGGCCGCCGGCCGGCCGGTCAAGGACGACGTGGAGGTGTCCGGATCGGGCCGCATCCTGCAGACGGCCCACCGGGCCGCGCTGGTGGCGCGCACCTTCACGACGCCGGCCGGCACCGTGACCCGCACCGTGCCCGGCTCGTTCTTCGAGTTCATCACCCGCCGGCCCCTCCCCGACGGTTCCGGCCCGGACCTGGCCTTCGACGCCGCCAACGCCCAGTCGATCTTCACCATGACGCGGCGGGCCGCCGGCTGAGGTCCCGTTCCTCGGACCGGTCCGGCCCCGTCCGAAGTAACGCGCCGGCGCCCGCCAAGACAGTGGTATCAGGATCGCCGCGAGGCGATCTCATCGCCTGAGGGGCGGTGACCGGAGCGGGGGAGCGGGCGATGACACCGGAGGGGATCGTGGCAGGCGCCACCAGCGACAGCCGGCAGCCGGGCAGCGCGGAGGGGAGAGGGCCGGAGGGCCCGATCGCCGGTCCGGCCGTCGTGGACCTGGGGGATCCCCGGGCCTGCGACCCCCGACTGGTGGGGGCCAAGGCGGCGGCGCTGGCCCGGGCCACCGCCGCCGGCCTGCCCGTCCTGCCGGGATTCGTCCTCACCACCGTCGCCACCGCCGGCTGGGCGCCGCCCCCGGCCGGGTCCCCGCCGCTCGGGCTGGAGCAGGCCTGGCAGGTCCTCACGAACGGGGCCGATCGGCCCGTGGTGGTGCGGTCGTCGTCCACCATCGAGGACGGGGAGTCCACGTCGATGGCCGGCATGTTCACCTCGGTGCTCGACGTGGCCGGGTGGCACGACTTCCTGTCCGCGGTGGAGACGGTCCTGGCGTCCATGAAGGCCGTGCCCGGGATCGAGATGGCGCCCATGGCCGTCCTGGTCCAGCCGCTGCTCGACGCCCGCCTGGGCGGCGTTCTCTTCGGCGCCGACCCCGTCACCGGCCGCGCCGACCGGCTCGTCGTGGCCGCGGCCGAGGGCGCGCCCGAGCAGCTGGTGAGCGGGGCGGTGGACGGGGCGCAGTACCTGTTGTCGCGGCGGGGACGGAAGCTGGGGGCGGAACGGCCGGTGGCGGGCCTGGGCCGGAGCGAGCTCCGCGCCCTGACCCGCCTGGCCCGCTCGGTGGCACGGGTGTTCGGCGGGGCCCAGGACGTGGAGTGGGCCTTCGAGGGGACCACGCTGCGCCTGCTCCAGAGCCGGCCCATCACGGCGGTGGCGGCGCCGGCCGAGGGCGCCGGCCCCGTGCTCGGCCCCGGCCCCGTGGCCGAGACGTTCCCGGACCCGCTGGCGCCGCTCGAGGTCGACCTGTGGGTGGAGCCCCTGCGCACCGCCCTGCGGGAAGCGCTGCTCCTCACCGGCGCCGCGTCCCGACGCCAGGTGGACGCGTCGCCGGTCGTGGCCGTCCTGGGGGGCCGGGTGGCGGCCGACCTCGGCCTGCTCGGCGTGTTGCCGGCCCGCCGGGGCCTCCTGGCCCGATTCGACCCCCGGCCCCCGGCCCGCCGGCTCGTGGCGTCGTGGCGGGTGGGCCGGCTCGGCGCCGCCCTGCCCGGCCTGGTGTCCGACCTGATCGACGAGGTGGACGGCCAGCTGCTCGACGTGCCGCCCCTGGGCGAGCTCGGCTCCGACCGGCTGGCCGGCACGCTGGCCGGCGCCCGCCAGGCCCTGGTGGCCCTCAACGGCTACGAGGTGCTCTCGGGGCTGCTGGTCGACGCCGGCGCCTCCACCGTCACCGGCGCCTCGCTCGCCCTGCACGTGCTGGCCGAGGGCCGGGCCGAGGGCCGGGCCGACGCCGACATCGCGCTGGCCCGCCCCGTGGTCCTGGCCCTGGTGCCCCCGCGCATCGGGCCGGCGGCCCCGCTTCCCTCCACCGCCGGCCTGCCGTCGACCGCCGGCCCGCCCGCCCCGGGCGGGGACGACGACGCGGCCGTGCTGCGGGAGGCCCTGCGGCTGCGGGTGCGCTGGGTCCAGGAGCTCACCGCCCGCGCCGCCTGGGAGCTGGGCCGGCGCCTGGCTGCGGCCGGCGTGCTGGCCTCGCCGGCCGACGTGGGGCTCCTGCGGCTGGACGAGCTGGCCGGTGCCCTGGAGGGTCGCCTCCCCGCCGACCTGGCCGAGCGCGGGAGCCGGCCCTTGGTCGCGCCGCTCCCCGCCGCCTTCCGGCTCTCGGCTGCCGGCGACGTCGTGGCCGAGCGCACCGGGGCGGCCGGGGCGGGCCGGGGTGCCGGCGGGGGCAGGGCCACGGGCCCCGTCCACCAGGGCGACCACCCTCCCGCGGCCGGCGCCGTCCTGGTGGTACGCACCCTCGATCCCGGCCTGGCCGCCGTCCTGCCCCACCTGGGCGGGCTGGTGGCCGAGACCGGCAGCGTGCTCTCCCACCTGGCCATCCTGGCCCGCGAGTTCGGCATCCCCACCGCCGTCGGCGTGGCGGACGCCACGAGGCGCTTCCCGGCCGGCGCCACCGTGGTGGTCGACGGCGCCACCGGCGAGGTCACGCTGGTGGGCCCGCCGCCACCACCGCCGATCCCGACCCCGCCCCGGCCCGTCATGGACGTGATCGACCTCCGGGACGCCGCCGGCGCCCGGCCCACGGAAGGAGCGGTGGCGTGATCACCCGCAGGATCGGCACCGCCCTGGCCGCCGCCACCCTGGCCGGCTCGGGCGCCTACCTGTTCATCTACCTCTACCGCTGGGAGTGGAACCGGGCCCTCATGGCCGGCGTGTTCGTCCTGGCCGCCCAGATGGCGCTGTCGACCACCGCCATCCTCACCCGGCTGCGGGCCCTGGAGGCGGCCCGGGTGGCCGAGTCCGCCGGCCCGCGGCCCGAGGTCCTGGCCCGGGTGCGGGAGGCGGCACCGCCCGGCCGCGACCACTTCGCGTGGATGCAGCCCGGCACCGAGCGCATGGGCGTGTTCGTGCCGATCCTGATGGGCGCCGGCTTCGTCCTCTCGGGCCTGGCCTGGGTCGTGGAGCGGCTGGCCCGGCGCACCGCCGGCCCGGCCCTGGAGCGGGGCCTGGCCGGCCGGCTCTCCCTGTTCTCCCTGCCCGAGGGCGGGCTGGTGCCGGCCCGGGTGGCGGCCACCGAGGGGCGGCTCGCGCTGCTGCTGGGCCCGGGCGGCAGGGACCGGCGGTGAGGCGGCTCCTGGCCGGCGTGGCCCTGGCCGGCATCGTGGTCGCGGGCCTGTTCGGGCTCCGGGAGCTGACCCAGAACCGCCCCGACCCCGTCCGCGCCGGCACCGCCACCGAGCTCACCCTGTCCGTGCGCACCCGGGGCGGCTACCCCGCCCTCCTCGCGGCCCAGGGCCTCTGGGGCGTCTGCCAGCAGACCGTCAGCCAGACCCGCCTTCGCCAGGCCGCCACGCCGGCCGGCGCCGGCCTGTTCACGGTGGTGGTGGAGCCGGCCCTGGGCCACCACGCCGCTCGCCGGCTGCGGGGCTGCCTCGAGGACGCCACGGTCCCGAGGGTCGTTGCCGACCTGGTGGCGCAGCGGGACCTCACCGCCCCCTGACCCGGCCACCCGCTCACCGTTCTGGTAGCCGGGACGACACGGGATCCGTGTCGTTTCGGCCACCGGAACGGTGCTCAGGCCCGCGGGCGGAAGGCGACGGGCGCGCCGGCCGGCACGGCGACCGGGTCGCCGGCGTCGGCGAAGGCGACCGCCAGGGCCTCCTGAGCGGGGGCGGCGCTGGCCCTCGCCAGGCGGGCCACGTCGTCGGGGGCGGCCTCGTAGGACGGGCCCGGGAAGAGGCGGAGGCGCCGGTAGTGGCGGGAGTAGTTGCTGGCGGCGGCGGCCAGGGCCATGTTGAAGCGGGGGTCGCGCCGGCCCGTCTCCCGGAGGAACCGGCGGACCCGCCGGTTGCGGGCGTAGTACCAGCGGTAGGCCTGGCGCAGGCCCTCCTCCAGCTGGCCCGCCGTCATCTGGGCCGGCTCGAACACCGCGTTGTAGAGGTTGTAGCGGCGCCAGTCGAAAGAGGTGATGCGGTCGTCGGCCAGCATCCGGGAGTAGGTGTGGGTGCCGGGATAGGGCGTGAGGATGGAGAAGTGGGCCACGTCGACGCCGATGCGGTCCACGAACTCCACCGTGTCCTGGAACACGCCGGGCCGGTCGGTGTCGAAGCCGAAGATGAACCCGCCCTCGATACCGATGCCCCGCCGGTGGAGACGGTCGACCAGCTCGCCGTACTGGCCCGGCCTGTTCTTCTTGTTGCACTCCACCAGGGCCTGGCGCGACACGCTCTCGAAGCCGGTGAACAGCACCCTGCACCCGCTGCGGTGGGCCAGGTCGAGCAGCTCCTCGTCGCGGGCCAGGCCGATGGACGCCTGGGCGCCCCAGGTCACGTGGACCCTGCTGCGGACCAGGGTCTCGCACAGCTCCCGGGTGTAGTCGAGGTCGGCGGCCAGGTCGTCGTCGAGGAAGAACACGTAGGCGAAGCGGCCCAGGTGCTGGCCCGACCGCTTGATCACCCGCAGCTCCTCCACCACCTGCTCCGGGTCGCGGTGGCGCGAGCCGCGCCCGTTGATGCGGATCACGGAGCAGAAGTCGCAGTTGAACCGGCAGCCCCGCGTGGTCTGCAGGGTGTTCAGGGGGGCGTAGCGGGTGAGGGGCCAGGCCTTGATGTCGGCCGCCCACTCGTCGGCGGTGGGCACGGCGTCCATGCCCTGCCACTCGCCCTGGTACAGGGGCCGGAGCCGGCCGGCGAGGGCGTCCGCCAGCACGGTGGCGAAGATGCCCTCGGCCTCGCCCGACACCACGGCGTCGGCATGGCGCAGGGCCTCGGTGACCAGCAGGGACGGGTGGACGCCGCCCAGGACCACCGGCACGCCTCTGGACCGGTAGGCGTCGGCCAGCTGGTAGGCCCGCGCCGCCACCGGGGTCCACACCGTCATGGCCACGAGGTCGGGGCGCTCGGTGGGGAGGGGGTCGTAGTTGGAGTCGATGACCTTGGCGTCCCAGCCGGACCGCCGGGCCAGCGCCGCCAGCACCAGGAGGGCCATGGGCGGCATGCGGTGCCCGAAGGTGAGCTGCAGGCCGGTGCCCTGCCACCGCGGGAACACCAGGTGCAGCAGCGGTCGGTCCCTCACCACGCTCCTTTGCTCGCGCGCCCCGCCGGTACGGGTATCGGCGTCGGACGAGTCTGCCACGAGTCCCCCCCCGGTCGACGTTCCGGGAAGCCTGACAGCCGCATGGCGGACGTGAGGCTTCCCGGAATCGGAGAGGGGGCCCCTGAAGCGGCCCGGCACCACCTCGTCCCGGTACCCTTGGGCCAATGGAAGGCCGGAGGTCGAGCGCGCTCGTGGGGCCGCTGCCTCTCTCCGGGTAGGCGACCCGGAGCACCGCCGCCGTGGACATCAACCCGTACCAGGCCCTGGGCGTGCCCAGCACCGCCACCAGGGCCGAGATCACGGCCGCCTACCGCACCATGGCCCAGCTGTTCCACCCCGACCGCTACGCCGAGGCGCCCGAGAACGTGCGCCTCGAGGCCGAGCGGCGGATGAAGGAGCTGAACGACGCCTACGACTTCGCCCGCAAGGCGACGCCGGTGGACGTGAAGCGGGTGCACGCCGCCCACGCCCGGGAGCGGATGGAGCGCAAGAAGCCGGCGCCGCCCCCCAACTTCGGGGTGCCCTGGGAGCAGGCGCAGCGGGAGCGGGCCCAGCAGTCGGCCAAGGCCCACGCCGAGCGCATGGCGCGGGAGCAGGCGGCCCACAACGGCAAGGCGGTGGGCCGGCCCAAGCCACCCCGCCAGCACCCCTCCACCCTGGCCGGGCTGGGGGAGGCCCTCCACACCAACAAGATCCCGTGCCGGCGCTGCCAGAGCATCCAGTGGCTGCCGGCCGGGTGGTCCGACCACCTCGACGAGCTGGACTTCTTCTGCGGGGTGTGCGACCGGCTGCTGCTCTCCCGCAGCTTCGCCTGACGGCCCGGGGCCGAGGGACCGGCCCCGGACGCGACGAAGGGGCGGCCCGGAGGCCGCCCCTTCGCAAGTGCAGCTGGGCGCCGTTACCGGCGGGCCTTGGCCGGAGCCTTGCTGTCGCGGCGGCCGGCCAGCACGAGGGCCGACGCACCGAGGGCCAGCAGGAGGCCGACACCCACCAGGGCGATGGCCAGGGCGGGCGAGCCGTCCGAGTCGCTTGCCATGCTCACCATCACCGAGCGGCGGGCCGGAGCGGTGGCCGGAGCCGGCTCGGGGGCCGGGGCGGGTGCCGGGCTGGCGACCGGGGCGGGCGTGGCGGCCGGCTCTGGGGTGACGGCGGGGGCGGCGGCTGCCGCCGGGGCGGCAGCGGGTGCCGGCGCGGCGGTGCGGGCAGGCGCGACCCGGACCCTCGGGGCGGCGGCGGCGGCGGGCGCAGGTGCGGGCGTCACGGTCTCGGCCGGCACCGGGGCGGGCTCGACGACGCTCTGCTCGGGCTCGCTCTGGAAGTTGGAGGCAGCCGGCTGGGCGGCGGGAACGCCCGTCACGGTGAAGGTGGCGTTGACCGGGCTGGACGCGATGGGGTTCCCGTTGGCGTCGTTCTGGGTGGCGCCGAGGATCTTGGTGCCGCCCGAGCTCGCGGCGGGAACCTCGAAGGTGGCAGAGAAGGTCCGGTCCTTGGCCACGGCGAAGTCGCCGATGCGGACCCGCTCGGCGCTACCCCAGTTCCAGTAGACGGTGACGGGGCTGCCGGCGGCGTCGAAGGAGCTTCCGGTGATCGTGATCTTGGTGCCCACGGTGCCCGTGCCCGGCGACACCTTGATGCCGGCCTGCGGCACGCACGCGAAGGCGGCGCCCCCGATGAGCGCAACGGCTGCCAGTGCGGCGAGCCCCCCCAGCACTGCCGAGCGGGCAGAAGCCCTGCTTCTCTCCATTGCCTTGTCCCTTTCACTTGTCGTGTGTGAAACGCACCGAGCGCATCACTCGCCTGGCGCAAGGCGACACAGCGCACCCGAGAGAAGTATGCCGCGTCCGCAGGCCCGGTACAAGGTTCACGGGCAGCTATGGTCGCCCTGGTTCCGCCGCGACCACGCAGGGCGCGAACTATGGGCGGAAGGTCGCGCGCTCCAGACGTCGCCCCCATGCTTGACACGGTCGACGGCACCTGCTTACAGTCCGCCCCTGCCGCCCCCCGGGAACCGCGGGCTTGCGGGCGTTCGCGGCCTGCCCCGCCGGGGCAGGGGCGTCACCACGATGCGGGCGAGCAGGGGAGAGAAGGTCGATGATCCTGGGTGCCGTCGCCTCGCCAAGCGCTCCACGCCGTGGATGGCCGGCTTCGCTCCTGGCCGCCGCCCTCGCCACCGCCGGGCTGGTGCTCGCCACCACCGCGCCCGCGGGTGCCGCTGTGACCTGCACGTTCGCTCCGGCCACGGGCACGCTCACCATCACCTACGACGCCGCCAACCAGGAGGTGCGGGTCCTGCGGGCCGGCGCCGACGTCACGGTGGCCACCCGGACCTCCTCCACGGCTGCGTTCACGGCGGTGGCGTGCAGCGGCGGCACGCCCACCGTGACGACCACCGATCAGATCGTGGCGAACGGGACCGCCGCCAACAACCAGGACCTGCGCGTCGACCTGTCCGGCGGGCCGTTCGAGCCGGGCATCACCGACGAGGCGCCGGACGTCTCCGAGATCGAGTTCTCGATCAACCTCGGTGAGGCCGCCGCCGGTGCCCCCGCCGACGCCGGCGACGGCGTCATCGTGGTGGGCGGCGCGGCGGTGGACACCGTCACCATCGGTGATGGCGGTATCAACCTCAACGCTGACGCTGATGTAGAGGTCAACCTCACGGGTGTCGACGAGGCGGTCGGCGACCGCCAGCTCCTGGGCGGAGGCGGCAACGACGTGCTGAGCGCGGCCGGGAGCACGGCCACCGGCGCGGCGGCGCCCGCCACCACCCTCAACGGCCAGGACGGGAACGACACCCTGACGGGGGGCGGCGGGAACGACACCCTGACCGGCGGGGGCGGGGCGGACACGCTCGCGGCCGGCGCCGGCAACGACACCCTGAACGGGGATGCCGGCGCGGACACCCTCAGCGGCGACGCAGGCAACGACACCCTCAACGGCGGCGCCGATGCCGACGTGCTGCAGGGCGGCGCCGGCACCGACACCCTCAACGGCGGCGACGGAGCCGACACGCTCCACGGCGGCGACGGCAACGACACGCTCCTCGGCGGCCCCGGCAACGACACCGAGAACGGCGGCGCCGGCGACGACCTGTTCGATCCCGGCACGGGAGGCCTTCCCGACGGGGCCGACGTGGTCAACGGCGGCGCCGGCACCGACACGGTCACCTACGCCAACCGGGACGCCGCCGTGAGCGTCTCCCTCGACGGCGTGGCCAACGACGGCGCCTCCGGTGCTGCCACGGGCGGTCCGAGCGAGGGCGACAACATCGGGGCCGACGGCCTGGTGGAGAACCTCACCGGTACCTTCTTCGACGACAGCCTCACGGGCAACGGGCTGGCGAACGTCCTCACCGGCAACCCCGGCAACGACGTGCTGTCGGGCGAGGGCGGCAACGACACCCTCCGCGGCGGCAACGACGACGACGTCGAGGACGGCGGCGACGGCGACGACACGATCGACCAGGAGCCCGCCACCAATGGCGCCGACGTGCTCAGGGGTGGGCCCGGGACCGACAGGGTGGACTACTCCAGGCGCACCAACCTGGTCGGCGTCACCAAGGACGGCCGCGCCGACGACGGCGAGACCAACGAGCGCGACAACGTGCAGGCCGACGTGGAGGACGTGCTCGTCCCGCCCACGTCGCAGGGTTACTGGCTGGCCGCGTCCGACGGCGGGGTCTTCGCCTTCGGCAACGCGGTGTTCCTGGGTTCCACCGGGGCCCTCCGGTTGGCCCAGCCCGTCGTGGCCATCACGCCCACCCCGAGCAACCGCGGGTACTGGATGGTCGCGGCGGACGGTGGCGTCTTCGCGTTCGGTGACGCCCGCTTCCTCGGCTCCATGGGTGGCAAACCGCTCAACCGGCCCATCGTGGGGATGGCGGCCACGCCGACGGGCCTCGGGTACTGGCTGGTGGCATCGGACGGCGGGATCTTCGCCTTCGGCGACGCCGCGTTCCTCGGCTCCACGGGGGCGCTCACGCTCAACAAGCCGATCGTCGCCATGACCGCCTCCTCGCCAGGGAAGGGCTACTCGCTGGTGGCGTCGGACGGCGGCGTGTTCGCCTTCGGGGACTCCAGGTTCTTCGGGTCCACCGGCTCGCTGGCGCTCAATCGACCCGTCGTCGGCATGGCCACCACCGCTTCCGGCAAGGGGTACTGGCTGGTGGCGTCGGACGGCGGCATCTTCGCCTTCGGCGACGCCGAGTTCCGCGGCTCCGCCGGCGCCATCCGCCTGGCCCAGCCGGTGGTCGGCATGGCGGCGGCGCCGGGCGGCGGCTACTGGCTGGTGGCCTCCGACGGCGGCATCTTCGCCTTCGGGAACGACACCAGGTTCTTCGGCTCCACCGGCGCGCTCCGGCTGGCCCAGCCGGTGGTCGCCATGGCGGCGCTGCGATGACCGGCTGCGGCTCGGGCCGATGTTCAGCACGACGGCGGACGACGAAAAGGGGCTCGGCGATGGCCAGCGAAGTGACCGGAGTGCGGGGAGCCCGGCCGGGGGGCCGCCGGGTGTCGTTCCTGCGGGTGGCCCTGCCCCTGGTCGTGCTGGCGGGGACGCTGGGCGTCCCGTCCGGTCCCGGAGGGGCGCAGACCGGCCCGGCCCCCGTCCCGGCCGGCGTCCAGGCCCAGGGCGTGAAGGTCGTCGGGTACTCGAACCTCGGTGGCCAGGGCCTCAACGGCCCGGTCAGCGTGGTCGGCACCACCGCCGTCGTCGCCGCCGGCTACACGCCGATGGGCACCATGTCGAACGGCAACACCAAGATCGCGTCCGTCAACACCGGGCCGCCGTGCGTGACCGTGCCGGTCAAGGTGGTCGACATCTCCGACCCCACCCGGCCGTCGGTGGCAGGCACCATCCCCGTGCCGAAGGGCCAGGCGGCCCGCGACGTGGATGCGCTCCACGTCAGCACGCCCGCCTTCACCGGTGACCTGGTGGCGATCGCCTTCGCCACCTGCCAGCTCGACTACGACTCGTTCCTCAACCGGTTCGTGGTCCAGCCCGGCAGCTTCGCCCACCGCGGCGTCGCCTATTACGACGTGTCGGACCGGTCGAGGCCCCGGTTCCTGAGCCGGTATCACGCCGACTTCGAGGACCAGGATCCGCAGGCGCCCCCGTGCGGCCCCGGCGACGAGGTCAACTGCGCCCAGGACCAGTTCTCGGTCAGGCTGCAGCGGCTCCGGGACGGCAGGATCCTGTCCGTCAGCGGGAAGCCCGACTCGATCCAGAACGCCTCCACGGCCGGGGACATCCGCCTGGTCGACGTCACCGATCCCACCAAGCCGACCCAGCTCAGCTCGTGGCCCAGGCTCGACGGCGCCCCGGCGCAGACGGGGCCGAACGGCTGCTTCCCCCGGGCCGGCGGTCGTACCGCCGAGCTGAGCCCCGACGGCACCAGGCTCTACGTTCCCTACCTCGACGGTGGCGTGCACGTCGTGGACGTGCGCGACCTGGCCAATCCCCGCTCCCTGGGCGTGTGGTCGTACCCCGCCGACTGGGACGTCGAGGGCCAGGCCGCCTTCGCCGCGCCGGCCGAGGTCGCAGGTCGCCAGCTGGCCGTGGTGTCGGAGGAGGACTGGTGGTGGCCGACCTCCTCCCTGCGGGTCGATGCACCTTCGTCGATCGCCGGCGTGAAGCAGGGCTGTGCTGGCCTGTGGACGCTGGCTGACCTGCGCTTCCAGTCCCAGGCCTTCGCCAAGCCGGGCGGGCAGGTCCCCGGAGAGCTGGTGTTCGTGGGTCGCGGCTGTCCCGCCCGACGCGCCGCCGACGGCTCCACCACCGCCGCCGATCCTCTGCTCGGCAACCCGGCCGGGAAGATCGCCGTCGCCGGCGACCCGCCGAGCGGCGCCCAGCCCGGCGGCGGCTGCCCGGGCGTCGCCCGGCAGCGCTACCTGGAGGACGCCGGCGCCATCGCCATCGTCTCCTCGGTGACGAGCACCGTGCCGGAGTCGGTCTCGACGTTCACCACCGGCGCATGGCCGGCCGTGCCGGTCGACCAGAACCAGTCGCCCACCGGTCTCTACGTGGGCCCGAACGTCCAGGTCAAGCAGGCGGCCGGCGAGGCGCTGCGCACCCTGCTGTGCCCGACCCAGGCGGCCGACGGCAAGTGCGTCCCGGCCCAGCCGGTGACGGGGGCGGTGGTCGACCTGCCCGGTGAGTGGGGTGGTCTCCGCCTCCTCGACGTGTCCAACCCGGCCGCGCCGTCCGAGGTCGCCGTGTACCGCAGCCCGGGCTCGCGCGTGTTCCCGCCGCCCGACATCCGCGGCGTGTACTCGGCGGGCCAGCCGGTCGTCGACGGGACCCGCGTGTACGCGGCGTGGAACTCCGACGGCCTGCGGATCCTCGACCTCAAGTCGGGACTGCCGGTCGAGGTGGGCTCGTTCATCCCGCCCGACACCACCGATCCCACCGGTACCGTGCCGCCCAAGGCCTTCGTGGTCGGCGTCGACTACACGTCCCGCCACATCGTCGTCTCCGACATGAGCTCGGGCCTGTGGATCCTCGAGAAGCCGGCGCCGTTCGCGGGCCGGGGCTACTGGCTGGCCTCCGCCGACGGCGGCGTGTTCGCCCTCGGCGATGCGCCCTTCTTCGGGTCGGCCGGCGCCCTCAAGCTCACCCGACCGGTCGTGGGCCTCTCCGCCAGCCCCACCGGCGGCGGTTACTGGCTTGTGGCTGCGGACGGCGGGGTCTTCTCGTTCGGCGATGCCGTCTATCGCGGCTCGATGGGTGGCGGGAAGCTGAACGCGCCGATCGTCGGCATGGCGCCCACGGGCACCGGGAACGGCTACTGGCTGGCCGCGGCCGACGGCGGCGTGTTCGCCTTCGGCGACGCCCGCTTCCACGGCTCCATGGGCGGCACCGCCCTCAAGGCCCCGATCGTCGGCATCGCCGGCACGCCCGGCGGTCGGGGCTACCGCCTCGCCGCGGCCGACGGCGGCGTGTTCGCCTTCGGTGACGCCTCGTTCCTTGGCTCGGCCGGCGGCCTCGCCCTCAAGTCGCCGGTGGTCGGCATCGAGCGCACCGCCTCCGGGCGCGGCTACCACCTGGCCGCGGCCGACGGCGGGGTGTTCGCGTTCGGGGACGCCGTGTTCGCCGGGTCTGCGGCCGGCGGCCGGCTGGCTTCTCCGGTGGTGGGGATGGAGGCGGCGCCGGGCACCACCGGCTACTGGATGGTCGGCGCCGACGGCGGCGTGTACGCGCTCGGGGCGCCGTTCCTGGGCTCGCTCGGCGGCACCCGTCTCAATGCCAGGGTCGTCGGGGTCGCGACCGTTCCGAAGTAGTCGGGTGCCGGGCCATCAAGAGGAGGCACGCCCGTGGGCGCTGCAGGAGGGACACACGACGAGGTGCGGCTGGCCCTGTTCGCTCCCGTCTGACAGCCGGGACTGAACCTGCCCCTGTTCGGGGCGGAGGCGAGCGGTCTGTTCGCCGACCATGGGCTGGACGTCGAGCTGGTGAGCCCGCCCCGCCGGCAGGCGCCGGCGAGGGAGGCTACAGTGCCGCCTGAGCCGGCGCCGGATGCGCCCGACTTCGCTGTCACCGCGGTCCAGGCCCGGCTTCGGCAGCGGACCGGGCGACCCGGGCATCCCGGCCCGAGGTTCGTGGCCGTGCTCCACCAGCGCAGCCCCTTGGCCGGGTTCGTCCGGGACGACTCCCCGCTCCGGTGGCCGTCCGACCTGGCCGGCGCCAAGGTGGCGGCCAGTACCGCGCCCTGGTTCGACCACGAGTACCGGGCCGGCCTGGAGGCCCTCGACCTTGGCGCGCCCGCCGTGGTGGCGCGCCGGGAGGGCGGTGTGCGGCTGTCGCTGGCCGAAGGGGAGGTGGACGTGATCGGCTCCTGGGACGAGGCCATCGCCGTGATCCGGCGGGCGGCCGGCGTCCCCGTGCGGTCCATCCCGTTCGGCCCCCGGGTGTACACCACCGGCGTGGCGGCGGCCGAGCACGTGCCGGCCGGCGTGGCCGCCCGAATGGTGGAGGCCCTCCGGGCCGCCTTCGAGCAGCAGCGGGGGGACCCCGAGCAGGGGCTCGGCGAGCTGTGCCGGCGCTACCCGGCGGTGGACCCGGACGGCGCCCTCGAGGAGTGGGCCGTCCTCGAGGACTATCTCTTCGCCACCGGGCAGCCGCTGGCGATGACCGAGGACCAGTGGGAGGCCACCATCGCCCACGCAGTGCGGACCTACGGGATCACGCCGCTCGCCGCCACCGAGGTGTGCCGCGAGGAGCTGCTCACCACGGCCGTGGTCGATGCGCTGTAGGCGCCGGCCGCCTGTCGGGGCGACCGTGCTGGTGCTGGCCGTCCTCCTCGCCGCCTGCGGGGGAGGGGGCAGTGGTGGTGGCGGCAGCGGGGCGACCGCGGCGCGGGGCGAGGCGGGCGGGACCTGGCGGGTGCTGGGCGCATCGCCGCTGGCGCCCCGCGCCAACCCTGCCAGCGTGTGGACGGGCAGGGAGATGCTGGTGTGGGGCGGGTTCGGCAATGACGTGCAGCTGGCCGACGGTGCCCGCTACGACCCGGCAGCCGACAGCTGGAGGCCGATGGCGGCTTCCCCGCTGTCGCCCCGCACGGCACGGCAGTCGGCCGTGTGGACCGGCAGGGAGATGGTCGTCTGGGGCGGCGGCGCCGGGGCCAGCCTGGCCGGCGACGGCGCCGCCTACGACCCCGCCGCCGACACCTGGCGGCCCCTGCCGCCGTCGCCGCTGAGCCCTCGATCCCGCCCGGCCATGGTGTGGACCGGCACGGAGGTGCTGGTCTGGGGCGGCTCGATCGGCGCCGGCCGGGCGTTCGCCGACGGCGCTGCCTACGACCCCGCCGCCAACACCTGGCGGCCCCTGCCGCCCGGTCCTCTGGCAGGCCGGTCGGGAAGTGCGGCCGTGTGGACCGGCAAGGAGCTGGTGATCTGGGGCGGGGGCACAGGCGAGTCGACCTTCGCCGCCGACGGCGCCGCCCACGACCCCGCCGCCGGCACCTGGCGGCCGCTGGCCAGGTCCCCGCTGGCGGCGCGCGTCGGCCCCGGTTTCGCCTGGACGGGCGAGCAGCTCCTCCTCTGGGGCGGCGGAGGCGCCGCCGGCCACATCGCCGACGGGGCCGCCTACGACCCCGCCGCCGACACCTGGGAGCCGCTCCCGACGGCCCAGGGCCTGGCCGGACGGGGCGGGCACTCCGTGGTCTGGACGGGCGAGGAGCTCCTCTTGTGGGGCGGCGGCGACACCTTCACCTACGGCAACGGCGCCGGCTACCGGCCGGGAGAGGGCTGGGCCCTCCTGCCCCGTCCCCGTCCCGCCATGGCCGGCCGCTCCAACACGGCCCAGGCCTGGACGGGGAAGGAGTTCCTGATCTGGGGCGGCAGCGTCACCAGCGAGGACGGCTCTCGCGTCATGGCCGACACCGGCGCCGCCTATACCCCCGGCTGACCCCCCCCACAGCCGCACTGGTAGCGGAATCGGTCCCCCTGGCCACCGATGCCGCTACCAGTCCCGCGCTGGCGAGGAGGCGGGGTCGGGGCCCGGCCGGGCCTATGGACCAGCAGCAGCCACTGCGGCCTGGCCGTAGCTGATGCCGCCGTCGTTGGGCGGGATGCGGTGGTGGACCAGGACCTCCAGGCCGGCGCCGGCCAGGTGGGCGGCCACGATCCGGGTGAGGCGGGCGTTCTGGAACACGCCGCCGCTGAGGGCGACGGTGCCGAGGCCGGCGGCACGGGCCAGGCCCGCGGCCGCCTCGGCCACGGCTCGGCCCAGGCCGGCGTGGAACCCGGCCGCCACCTCGGCCACCGGTGTCCCCCGGTCCCGCTCGGCCACCACCAGGGCGACCAGGGGCGAGGGGTCGAGGACCAGGGGGCCGGCGCCGCCGACCACCTCGGGCACGTCGAGCGTCCACGCCCCCGGGGCCTCCAGGGGCAGGCCGGCGGCGCACGCCTCCATCTCGATGGCGGCCTGGGCCTCGTAGGAGACCTCGGCCCGCAGGCCGAGGAGGGCGGCGACAGCGTCGAAGAGGCGGCCGGCGCTGGTGGTACGCACCGTCTCGGGGCGGCCGGCCAGGGCCAGCACGGCGGCCCAGCGGTCGTCCACCGACGCCCCGAACCGGGCCGCCTCGTCTGCGCCGAGGGCGTGGCCGGCCCACACCATGCCCATGCGCCAGGGCTGGCGGATGGCCATGGCGCCGCCCGGAAGGGGGACCGGCGCCAGGTGGCCGACGCGGCGGGAGGCCCGCAGTCCCGCCACCAGGAACTCGCCGCCCCATAGGGAGTCGTCGCAGCCCAGGCCGGTGCCGTCGAAGGCGACGCCGAGCACCTCCTCGTCCCGGCCGTTGTCCACCAGGCACGAGGCGATGTGGGCGTGGTGGTGCTGCACGCCCACCGCCGGCAGGTCGAGGTCGAGGGCGAACTTGGTGGACAGGTACTCGGGGTGCAGGTCGTGCACCACCACCTCCGGGGTCACCCCGGCCAGGTGGCACAGGTGGTCCACCGCCTGGAGGAACGACAGGTAGGCGGGCAGGTGCTCGAGGTCGCCGATGTGGTGGCTGGCCACCACGGTGGAGCCCTTGGCCACCGCCACCGTGGCCTTCAGCTCGGCCCCCACGGCCAGGATGTGGCGCCCGGCCGGCACCGGGAGGGCGATGGGCTCGGGGGCGTAGCCCCGCGACCGGCGCACCATCTGCACGCCCACGTCGGGAACGTCGCGCACGACCGAGTCGTCGCAGCGGATGTGGATGGGGCGGTCGGAGGTGAGGAGGGCGTCGGTCATGGGCCCGAGGCGGGCCAGGGCGTCGTCGTCCTCGTGGGCGATGGGCTCGTCGCTCAGGTTGCCGCTCGTCATCACCAGCGGCCGTCCGACCCGGGCCAGGAGCAGGTCGTGCACGGGTGTGTAGGCGAGCATGATGCCGAGCTCGGGCAGTCCCGGGGCCACTGCCGCCGCCACCGGCGCTCCCGGGCGGCGCGGGGCCAGCACGATGGGCCGGCGAGGGGACGTGAGCGCGGCCTCGGCCTCCGGCGACAGCTCGCACAACCGGTGGGCTGAGGCCAGGTCGGGCACCATCACGGCGAAGGGCTTGAAGTCCCGGGCCTTGCGCCGGCGCAGCTCGGCCACCGCGTCCGCGTCGCCGGCGTCGACGGCCAGGTGGTAGCCGCCCAGGCCCTTGACGCCCACGATGCGCCCGGCGCGCAGGTCGGCCGCCGCGCCATCGAGGGCCTCGACCCGCTCGGCCCGCACCCGCCCGCTCGGGTCGATCAGGCGCAGGTGGGGCCCGCACACCGGGCACGCGTTGGGCTCGGCGTGGAAGCGACGGTCGGCCGGGTCCTCGTACTCGGCCCGGCACTCGGCGCACATGGCGAACCCGGCCATGGTGGTGGCGGCCCGGTCGTACGGGATCGACCGGATGATCGTGTATCGCGGCCCGCAGTTGGTGCAGTTGACGAACGGGTACTCGAAGCGCCGGTCGCCGGGGTCGTGCAGCTCGGCCAGGCAGTCGGCGCAGGTGGCGGCGTCGACGCTGACGGCCACGGCCGGCGCCGCGTTCGCCTCGCTCTCCACGATGCGGAAGCCGCCGTTGCCGCCGGCGGCCGGGAGGTCGATGACCTCCACCGCCGCCACCGACGCCAGCGGCGGCGCCTCCCGGGCCAGGCGCCGGCCCAGCTCGTCGAGCACCTCGGCCGGCCCCTCGGCCTCGATCAGGACGCCCTCGCTGTCGTTCCACACCGAGCCGGCCAGGCCCAGCTCGACGGCGGTGCGGTAGACGAAGGGGCGGAAGCCCACGCCCTGCACGGTGCCCCGCACCCGGAGCCGCCGGCGCTCGATCATGGCCGGGAGCAGCGCCGGGCGGGGGCCGTCGACCCCGTCTCGGAGAGGAGCCGGGGTGGGGGCCCCGGCGGCGTCAACAAATGCGGGGGAGGGGATCGCCGACCAGCATGTCGACGATGCGGGTGCCGCCGAAGGTGGTGTTGATGATCACGACGCCGGGCGGCTCCTCCCGGATCTCGCCGATGACGGCGGCGTGCTCGCCGAGAGGGTTGGCCCTGAGGGCCGCCAGCGCCGCGTCGCACTCGCCGGCCGGCACCACGGCCACGAGCTTGCCCTCGTTGGCGACGTAGAGCGGGTCGATGCCGAGGATCTCGCACGCCCCGTTGACGGCGTTGCGGACCGGGACGGCCGGCTCGTCCAGCGACACGTGCAGCTCGGCGTCGCGGGCCAGCTCGTTGCACACCGTGGCCACCCCGCCGCGGGTGGGATCGCGCAGCCACCGGGTGTTCGGGGCGGCGGCGAGCAGTTCGTCCACCAGCTGGCCGAGTGGGGCGGTGTCCGACGCCACGTCGGCCGATATGCCGAGCTCGCCCCGGGCCAGCATGACGGCCACGCCGTGGTCGCCCACGTAGCCCGACACGATGACCTTGTCGCCCGGGCGCACGCTGGTGGCGCTCAGCTGCCGGCCGGCCGGGATGATGCCCACGCCGGCGGTGGTGATGTAGACGCCGTCGGCCGCGCCCTTGTTCACCACCTTGGTGTCGCCGGTGACGATCTGCACGCCGGCGAGCGCCGCCGCCTCGGCCATGTCGGCCACGATCTCCTTGAGCTCCGTGATCTCGAGGCCCTCCTCCAGCACGAAGGCGGCGGAGATCCACAGCGGCCGGGCGCCGGCCATGGCCAGGTCGTTCACGGTCCCGTGGACGGCCAGGTGGCCCACCGATCCACCCGGGAAGCGCCGGGGCTTCACCACGAACGAGTCGGTGGAGAAGGCCAGGCGCTCGCCCGACGGGAGCGGCAGCACGGCGGCGTCGCCCAGGGGCTCGAGCACGTCGTTGCGGAACGCCTCCAGGAACACGGCGTCCATCAGGGCGGCGGATGCCTTGCCCCCTGCGCCGTGGGCGGTGTTCACGGCGGTGTCGAGCAGGCGGGGCCGCCGGCGGCGGAACGCCTCGATCCGGTCGAGGACGATCTCCTCGTGGGACGGGCCCGACGGCGCGGCCGAGAAGGCGTCGTCCTGCGGCTTCTCCTCCTCGCCCCCGGCCGGCTCGTTCCCGTCCGATCCGCCGGCGTCGCTCATGCCGAGCGGACCGGGATCCGCGCCGCCTTGGTGAACCGGCCGTAGTTGTAATAGGCGGCGCAGGCGCCCTCGGAGGACACCATGCACGTCCCGATGGGGGTCTCGGGGGTGCAGGCGGTGCCGAACACCTTGCAGTCCCAGGGCTTGATGACGCCCTTCAGCACCTCGCCGCACTGGCACGCCTTGGGATCGGCGACCCGCACGCCGGGCACGGAGAAGCGCAGCTCCGCGTCCCACGGGGCGAAGGCGTCGCTCAGCTTCAGCGCGCTCTGGGAGATGAAGCCCAGGCCCCTCCACTCGAAGTGGGGACGGATCTGGAACACCTCGCTCATGATCTCGAGGGCCTTGAGGTTGCCCTCGTCGCGCACGGCCCGGGTGTACTGGTTCTCCACCTCGCACCGGCCGTCGCGCAGCTGGCGGAGCAGCATGACGATGGACTGCAGCAGGTCGAGCGGCTCGAAGCCGGCCGTGACCAGGGGCAGGTGGTAGTCGGCTGGGACGAACCGGTAGGGCCGGTTGCCGATGACCGTGCTGACGTGGCCCGGGCCGATGAAGCCGTCGAGGCGCAGGTCGGGCGAGTCGAGGATGGCCCGCACCGGCGGGACGATCAGCACGTGGTTGCAGAACACGCTGAAGTTGGTGATGCCGGCGGCCCGGGCCTTCATCAGGGTGATGGCGGTGGACGGGGCCGTGGTCTCGAAGCCGATGGCGAAGAACACCACCTCGCGGTCGGGGTTGTCCCGGGCGATGCGCAGGGCGTCGAGGGGGGAGTACACCATCCGCACGTCGGCGCCCTTGGCCTTGGCGTCGAGCAGGTTCCCGTCGCTGCCCGGCACCCGCATCATGTCGCCGAACGACGTGAACGTGATCCCGGGCGTCCTGGCGATGGCGATGGCGTCGTCGACCCGGCCCATGGGGATCACGCAGACCGGACAGCCCGGCCCGTGCACCAGCTCCACGTTGTCCGGGAGGATGTTCTCGATCCCGTGCTTGTAGATGGTGTGGGTATGGCCGCCGCACACCTCCATGAACTTGAGATGGCGGGCGGAGCCGGCCAAGGAGTTGATCTCCTCGAGTGCGATCCGTGCCGCGGCCGGATCCCGGTACTCGTCGACGAACTTCACGCTGCTGCCCCCTTCTGACGGAGCTCGGTCTGCATGGCTTCCCACAGGGCGTGGGCGACGGCCGACTGCGATTCCTGGATGCGGTGGACGCTGTCCGAGTGCACGGTGAGGCAGTGGGCCACGTCCGGGCTGGCCCCCATGCGGCCACCGTCGTAGCCGGCCAGGCCGACGGTGAGCAGGTGGCGCTTGCGCGCCTCGGCGTACGCCATCATCAAGTTGTCGGAGTTCCCGCTGGTGGAGAACCCGATCACCACGTCGTGCTCCCGGGCGAAGGCGATGAGCTGCCGGGAGAACACCACCTCGAACGAGATGTCGTTGGACAGGGCGGTGAGGACGGCCTGGTCGACCACCAGCGAGCGGGCACCCACCGGGACGCCGTGCGGCGGGCGGGTGCACAGCCGGGCGAAGGCCTCGGCGTCGGTGGCGCTGCCGCCGTTGCCCATGGCGAAGATCTGGCCGCCGGCGACGACCCGCTCGGCCATGGCCGCGCCGGCGGCGCGGATCTGGGCATCGAGGGCGGCGAGGGAGGCGTTGCGCAGGTCGGTGCTCTGGCGCCACTTGCCCACCGCCGACGTGGCCAGGTCGGCCAGCAGCGCGACGGCATCCGTCTCCTCGTTCTCGATGAACGGGTAGAGGAAGTCGGTCGCCTCCGGCGTCATTGTTCGTTGCCCGGCCGGGGCCCCAACCCCGGCCTCCTCCCCGAGGCGGGGACCCCATCCCCGCCCGGTGCCGTCAGGTTCAGGGGGCCGATGGCGGTGCCGGCGTGGACCAGCAGGAGGTCGCCTGGTGACGGCCGGTCGATGATCGAGGTGTCGACCGACTCCCTGCCCTCGGCCGTGCGGACCAGCACCTCGTCGTCGCTCACCACCGCCAGGACCTCGGCCGGCCTGCCCTCGTCGGAGCAGGTGATGCAGACGTCGTCCAGGCACAGGTCGGGCTTCAGCAGGCCCCGGTGCTCGAAGCACACGTGGGCCAGCTCCCAGAGCAGGTGGTAGATCCGCACGAACTGCTCGGACGCCTCCAGCGGGTCCTCGGTCTCGAGCCACAGCACGTGCTTGGCCGAGCCCGCCGGCGGGCGGGGGCCGGCCCCGATCCAGACCGTCTCGACGCCCCACGCGTCACCCCGCCGCATGACGGCGGCCACCGCCGGGTCGTCGGCCGGCGCCACCACGACGATCATGTCGCCCGTGCGGGCCGTGGTGCGCAGGAACGCCAGCAGGTCCTCGTCGGGGGGGACGGTGACGGCGGGCAGGGCCCGCTTGCCCATGATCACCGGGTGGACGAACTCCACCGCGATGTGGTGGGAGTGGTACGGCCACGCCGGCGAGCAGCACCACATGGTGCCGCCGGCGAAGAAGCGGCGGGCCAGGGCGAGCGAGGCGCGCGCCAGGTCCGAGGCCAGGTCGGCCGTGGCTGCGCTGTCCCCCGAGGCGCCGGGCCCGGAGGCCGGGACGGGCTCGGGTGCGGACGTCACAGCGGGGTGCTCTCCCGGAACTGGTCGATCTCGTCGTCGTAGACGCTGCCAAGCTCCTTGAGCCAGGCGAGGTTGCGGGCCGCCTCCTCCTCGTCGATCTTCGTCATGGCGAAGCCGACGTGGATCAGGACCCAGTCGCCGACCTTGAGACCGCCGGCGTCGCCCATCACCAGGCCGACGTTGATCTCACGGCGCACGCCGTCGACCTCGGCGATGGCCCTGTGCTCGTCCGGGTTGGTGATCTCGACCACCTGGCCGGGGATGCCTAGACACATGGCGCGCCTCCTGGTATTCGACTGGGTTCGGCGACGGTCCCCTCGCCGGCGGGCGGAACGCCCGGTCCGGGGGGCAGTACCACTCCTGAGGATACCGTGCCTCGGGACGTTCTCGGGAAGGTCTCAGGCCCCGTCCGGGTCATGACCGTCCCTTTGCGACTGCTGCTCGTGCAACTGGTGGAACGCCCGCGTGGCGTCCGCTGCCACCCGGGCCGTGGCCTCCGTCTGTGCCTCCAGGTCGGCCAGCACCACGGTGTTGGCCTGCACCTGTTCGAGGGCGATGATCAGCTCCCGGGCGTTCTCGGCCGTGCGCACCACCGCGCGCGAGATCCAGACGAGGATGGCGACGATGCCGGCGGCCAGCACGGCACCGATCACCGACGCGACGGCCCAGCCGCTCACTGCCGGCTCCCGGCGTGGCGTG
The DNA here is from genome assembly GCA_052387235.1 of Actinomycetota bacterium. Lineage (GTDB taxonomy): Bacteria > Actinomycetota > Acidimicrobiia > Acidimicrobiales > JBQTJJ01. Next base: position 4,265 of record JBQTJJ010000105.1, on the reverse strand, counting down.
CGGTAGTGGTGAGCTTCCGAATAGGTGAAGGTTACACCTACCGGACACCGAACGGTGCCCGATTCGTCGAGTTCTTCGGCGAAATTGCCACGATGGCGCGCCGCCATCGGACGGTGACCCGGCGGGTGGCCCAGCTCGCCCTGGCCGACGAGGCCCGCCTCGGGGACACTTCTGGTGGCCGGGACGACACGGAAACCATGTCATTCCGGCTACCAGAAGCGGAAGGGGGAGCGGCTACCCGGCCAGGAGGGCGTCGGCCAGGGCGTCGACGGCGGCCACGACCGGGCTGTCCGGGTCGTAGTCGAGGAGGGGGACGCCCTCCTTGTCGGCGTCGAGCACGGCGTCGGCCCACGGCACGCGGGCGGCCACGTGGAGCTTGTGGTTGGTGAAGAACTCCTCGATGGCCTCGACGTCCTCGGGCGAGCGCAGCTTGTTGGCCACCACCCACACGCGGGGGATGGGCAGCTCGGCCGCCAGCACGCCCATGCGCCGGGCCGTCTCCAGCGAACGGTAATAGGGCTCGACGACGAAGAGGAGGGCGTCGACGTGGCGGGTGGTCCCCCGGCTGAAGTTCTCCGGGGACGCCTCGAGGTCGAGCAGGGTGACCGATTCGCGCGTGCGACCCGTGTCGGCCAGGATGGCGCTCACGGTGGCGTGCGAGGAGCACAGGCAGCCCTCGTCGGCGTGGGCCGGCATGGCCATGTGCACCACCGACACCCCGTCGGGGGCGGTGGTGCCGAAGCGCTCGACGATGCTGGCGACCGGGTCCTTGAGAGCGGGGCCGTCCATGCGGCGCGAGACGAGCCCGAGAGGCAGCGGCGGGATGGCGGCGGCGTCGGCCTGGGACACGCCCAGGGCCACGGCCACGTTGGGGTTGCTGTCCCCGTCGATGACCAGCACCGGATGGCCCCGCCGGGCCAGCAGCCGCGAGAGCGTGGCCGAGACGGTGGTCTTGCCGGCGCCGCCCTTGCCGGCGACGGCGATGCGCAGGCCGCTCTCGGCCGGCGCCACATAGGAGAGGTCGGGCTGGACGGCCGTCACGGACCCTCGCTCCCTGCGGGACCGAGGTCCCGTGATCGCCGGATGGGCCGGCCTCCCGGGCCGGTCACGGGAGGAACGTGACCTCGGCCGGCGTGGCCGGGCCGGGGGACGACACCGAGCCCGCGATGTCGTCGTAGCGAGCCAGGTACGCCGAGAGGTAGCGGTGGCTCTCCCGCAGGGCGCCGGCCCAGGCGTGGAGCCAGTCGACCCCGTCGGGGGTGAGGCGGTAGGTGCGGCGGGCGGGGCCGGCGCTCGAGTGCTCCCAACTCGACGCCACCAGGCCGTCGTCCTCCATAACCCGCAGGGTGCGGTACAACCCGCCGGGGTCGACGCTGCGCAGGCCGAGCTGGGCGATCTGGTCGAGCAGGTCGTAGCCGTGGGCGGGGGATTCGCCGATCAGGAGCAGGAGGCTGGCCCGCAGGTAGTTGCGGGGCAGGCCGCCCTGGGGCTCCTCGAGTCCCTTCTTCTGCTTGCTCTCGGAAGTCATGGTCGCCTCAGTGGTCGTGGTCGGCATGGGCCGCGGCCCGCTCCTGCGCACACGCCGCCGCCTCGTCGGGGGAGTTGTGGCACCAGCAGTCCGCACTGCACTCGCCGTGGGTGGGTCGGGTGAGGTCGCTCCACGCGGAGGCGAACTCGAGGCCGCCCTCCCGGACGCCCTCCTCTGACAGCCGGTACAGGTCGCCCTCGCGCTCGAGGTCGCCGCGCTCGACCAGCAGGTCCAGGTACTGGACGCCGATCTCGGCGTCCACGCCGAGGAACCGCTCCAGCATCTTGGCGTCGGCCTGGTCGCGCGCCGGGCCGACACCGAACTGCTCACCCCGGAGCCAGTAGATCACCTGGAGGATCTCGCTGCGCCAGAACATCTCGCGCAGCGCCTGTGACTTCGGGGGATGCAGCATCTCGTCCACAATGATCCTCCTGCGGGGGCCCGTCGTCGTGCTCGTACGGGATTCCGTCTGACCCATTCCACTGTTGCATCTCGCGGCAGGGATGGGCGCTCGTGGCGGAAAAATTTCTCTCGAACAGCCCGCTGACGGCTGCCCCAGATAGGTGTAGTGTACACATACCACGACCCAGACGAGGGGGTTCTGTTCCCATGGCAACTGACGGACGCAGCCGGAGAACGCGGTCGACCCGGGCCCGAGGCGGCCCGGATCCCGAGGCCGCATCCCCCCGGGGCGATTCGGTCACGGTCACGACGGCGGGGCCCTCCCCGTCGGGATCCGAGATGGAGAGCTTCAAGCGGGGCCGGCGCGACATCGGCCTCATCGACGGGTACGACCCGCTCGACCCGATGGCGCCCATCGGCGTCCGGAGCCGGGCGCTGGAGGAGCCGCCCGACGTGCTGGCCCTCGGTCCGCTCAAGAAGATCTACCTGATCTGGATGGTGGGGGCCTCGTGCGACGGCTGCACCGTGGCCGTGTCCGGCGGCACGCACCCCCGGGTGGAGCACCTGCTGGCCGGCATCATCCCGGGCCTGCCCCGGGTGGAGCTGATCCACACCGTCGTCTCCACCGAGGTCGGGCCCGAGTGGACCCACAACCTCTTCATGGCCGAGCGCGGCGAGCTGGACGCCCCCTACGTCATCACGTGGGAGGGCTCGATCATGGACGAGTCCATCGCCGGCAAGACCGGCGGCTACTGGATGGGCCTCGGTGAGGATCCCGCCACCGGCCGCCAGATCACCAGCCTCGAGTGGCTGGACCGCCTCGCCCCCGCCTCCGCCGCCGTCATCGCCATCGGCACCTGCGCCAGCTGGGGTGGCATCCCCTCGGCCAAGGGCAACCCCACCAACGCCATGGGCGTCATGGACTACCTGGGCCGGGACTTCCGCTCCGCCTTCGGCGTGCCGGTCGTCAACATCCCCGGTTGCTCGCCCATCGGCGACAACTACCTGGAGACGGCCGCCGCCACGCTGCTGTTCCTCAACGGCCTGGCCCCGCTGCCCGAGTTCGACGAGCTCGGCCGCCCGGCCTGGCTCTTCGGCGAGACCGTGCACCGTCACTGCCCTCGTGCCGGCTACTACGAGGAGGGCGTGTTCGCCGAGGAGTACGGCGACAAGGAGTGCCTCGTGGAGCTGGGCTGCTGGGGCCCGGTGGTCCAGTGCAACATCGCAGAGCGCGGCATCGTGGACGGCCACGGTGGCTGCATGCAGATGGGCGGCATCTGCATCGGCTGCACCATGCCCGGCTTCCCCGACAAGTTCTCGCCCATCTTCGAGAAGTCACCGGGCTCGATGCTCTCCAGCACCACCAGCAAGGTCACCGGCGGCTTCATCCGCCGGATGCGCAACATGACCCGGGTGGACAAGAACCTCACCACCCGGTGGTCGGCCGACGGTCAGCACTCCAGCGGCTGGGCCCGGTCCAAGACCACGCCCAAGGGCGCGCTCAAGGCCTTCCACTCCGCCTACTCGAAGGTGCAGCACTCGCACGAAGGCGGTCGATGACGGCCGGCGGCCTCCGCCGCCGGCCCGACCGCTGAAGTACCGGCGGGTGGGGTGATCCAACCACCCCGCCCGCCACGAAGTTCCAGGAACCGAAGAGCCTCATGACCAAGATGAGCAGTCCGGCCACCGGCCAGGACGCAACCACGGGGAGCAGCGCCTTTCATGTGTTTCAAGAATCTGCCCATTGAGTTCGACCCGAGCGGGAAGGCCACACTGCGCGAGGGAGCGGGCGACTCCGCCTATGCCGTCTCGCCGGCAGCGGCCAAGGGCTACGTGCGTCGCCAGGAGGGCCCCGGTGCCCAGCTGGCCGCCCCGCCCCGCCTTCGGGACTGGAACATCGACCCGATGACACGGGTGGCCGGCGCCCTCGCCGTCCACTGCGTGCTCGACCTCGAGAACCGGGTGGCGGTGGAGGCCCACTCCCGCGCCATGCTCTTCCGGGGCTACGAGATCATCCTGCAGGGCCGTGACCCCCGCGACGCCATCGACATCAGCTCGCGGGCGTGCGGCGTGTGCGGCGGCGTGCACGCCACCGTGTCGTCGCAGTGCCTCGACATGGCCTTCGGCGCCGCACCCCCGCCCCTCGGCACCGAGGTGCGCAACCTGGGCGAGGTGGGCGAGATGTTCTACGACCGCCCGCTCCACCTGGGCCTGCTGGCCGGCCCCGACTACTCCACCGCCCTGGTGTCGGTCACCAACCCCGAGCTGGTGACCCGTGCGGAGAAGACCCTGGCGCCCCACGGCGACATCCACGGGTACCGCACCATCAAGGACA
>JBQTJJ010000104.1:0-25355 GCA_052387235.1 Actinomycetota bacterium | reverse complement strand
GCACGCACCTCGAGCACGTGGAGACGGCCTACTCGTTCCGGAGCCGGATCCTCGACTACCTGTGGGCCGGGCTGCCGATCGTGGCCACCAGCGGCGACGCCTTCGGCGCGCTCATCGAGTCGGAGGGGCTGGGCGCGACGGTGGCGCCCGGTGACGAGGAGGCCCTGGAGGAGGCGCTGTTCGGCCTGCTCGGGGACGAGGAGCACGCTGCCGCCTGCAGGCGGAACGTGGCCCGGGTCGCACCCCGGTTCGCGTGGGAGACCATCCTCGACCCCTTGCTGGCGTTCTGCCGGGCGCCGCGCCGGGCGCCCGACCTGGTGGCCCGCGCCGGCGCGGCGCCGGCGCTGGCGCCAGGTGGGGGGGCGGTGGGCTGGCGGTCCCTTGTCGCCGGCGCCCGTCACCTCGGTGAGCCCCGGCGGGTGCTGCGCCGGGCCGCCGGCATGATGCGCAGGAGCCTGCATCCCGGCTGACGGGGACGGAGATGCGCGCCGCCTTCGCCCCGTCGGCCTATCTTTGTGCCCGGCGGTGATGGCTCCGGCCAGTCGTCACGTTTCCCGAAGACGCCGGTTCGTGAGCCCACGTCGCCGGACGGTCCGTCGATTCGTTGCGCAACCAGCCCCTCCACACCCGCAAGCCGGCGAAAGGAATCCACCGTGAAGCGTTCGTTCATCTGCCTGGTCCTGGCCATCCTCGTCGCCGGAGCCTGCTCGAGCGGCGACGACGACGCCTCGTCCGGCGGTGGCGGCGACGGCGCGGCGGAGGCCGCCAGTCCCTTCACGCCCGCGCCGCCGGCGGGCTCGGAGGCCATCGAGGTGGAGGCCGGGTCCTACAACTACAGCCCGGCCGTGATCGACGAGGGCGACGTGGTCAAGGCGTGGTGGTGCAGCGCCAGGCCGCAGGCCGCGACCGACAACATCTGGTACCAGGAGTACACCAAGGCCACCAAGACGTACTCCAACCGGAGGTCGGTGCTCCAGGTCGGGCGGCCGGGGTCGAGCGACTGGGACAGCTTCGGCGTCTGCCACCCGAGCGTGATCCGGGGATCGTGGCCGGGGCGGGCGGGCGGCCAGGAGGCCACCTACGCCATGTACTACACCTCGACCAACGAGGCCACGGGCGGCGGGTCCAACAACAGCACCGGCGTGGTCTTCTCGGCCGACGGGATCACCTGGCACGGCCAGCACGACAGGTACAACCCGATGATCCGCCAGAAGGTCAGGAACGTCCAAGGCACCTACGGCGCCGGCCTCCCGGCGGCGTGGAGCCGCGGCGGCTCGGCCGTCACCCTGTTCTGGATCGACACCACGTCCGTCAAGACCGACGACCCCAACAGCCCCGACGGCTACCGGTCGCAGGCCGTGTTCGCCACGTCGGAGGACGGCATCAGGTTCGGCCCGACCACCACGGTGAGCCAGAACGGCGCCCCGGCCTACTGGAAGAACGACTTCGCCTTCGACGACTCGACCCAGCCGGGCACGGTGTACTCGGCCCAGGCCCTCAACTTCCGCGCTGGCACGGGCCCCGAGGACAAGAACGAGACCTACAACTTCGGCCTCTACAAGGTGAACATGACCGACCTGCTGGCCGGCGTCGGCGGGTGGGAGCAGCTGGCCGTCATCGACACCAACCTCACTGGCCTCCCCCTGAACTTCGAGCCGGGCCTGGTCCGCACGGGCGAGGGGAAGATCGTCGGGAACCCGGCCGTGGACGGGCTGAAGGTGTGGTTCGGCGGCGGCGGCCAGACCCCGTCCACGTGGGGCCTGCACGCCATCACCCTCGACCTCGACCACAAGCAGCGTGTGCTCCGCCAGTACAAGAGCGGCTCCGCGTACTGGGCCACCACCGGCTTCGTGCCGGAGTCGTTCCGCAGCGCCGAGCCGGAGACCCTCGGTCTGCTGGACATCGCGCCGGCCGAGGGCAAGGTGCCCCTCTACGCGTGCCAGCGCGGACCCCTCACCACCACGCCCCAGGGGGTGCTGACCGGCGCTGGCGCCGACCGGTTCCTGTCGCTCGAGTCCTGCCCCGGCGCCAACCCGCTCGGCGTCAACGGGTACCTGTCCCCGCAGCCGGCGGCCGGCGGCAAGAGCGTCCCGATCTACGCCTGCAAGGACGGCTCGGCCCAGTTCATCTCCAACGACGCCAAGTGCGACGGCAAGGCGGTGGAGGGCCTGCTCGGCCACGCCGGCAAGGCATAGTCCCTCCCCGGTACGAACTACAGCGGCGCCGGCCGCCCGTGCTAGAACCGTCCATCGTGCCTACGCAGCGGACGGCGCCCGGGCGGCGCGGCGGCTGCCACCCCACCATGGGGACGCAGCCGTGAGCGACCCGGACGACCCGCAGCCCGCAGCGCCGGGTCCGGGCAGCCCGGAGGCACGCGCCCTCCAGGAGCGCCTGCGCCGCCTCGCCGGCCGGGCCCTGCCGCGCGGTAGCTGGCAGCGCAGGGTGGGGGGCCTGGCCGGAGCGGCCGTCAACGAGGCCCGCTCCGCCACCTGGCGCCTCCGCCAGCACTGGGACGCCCAGCGGCCCGAGGACGCCCCCCGCCCCCCGCCCGCCTACAGGGACTGGTGCGCCGGGCACGACGTGGCCGGCACCACCCTCGACTCGCAGCGCCACATCTCCCACTACGCCCGGGAGCCGGTCCGGTTCCGGGTGGTGGTGGACCACGCCGGCGACGGCGACCTGGGGGCAACGCTGGGGAGCCTCGAGCGACAGACCTGGGGCCACTGGGAGGCGGTCGTGGTCGCCGACTCCGGCGGGCCACTGGCGGGCGGCCACAGGGTCGCCACCGTCCCCCGCCGCGGCTCCTGGCTGGAGCAGGTCGACGCCGCGGCCCGGGCCGGCGAAGCGGACGGCGGCCGGGACCGTGACTTCGTGCTCTTCCTGGCCGCAGGCGACGTGCTGGCCCAGGACTGCCTCTACGAGGCGGCCACGCTGGCCACCCGGGACCCGCTGGTGGACCTCGTCTACTGGGACGACGACCTCCTCCACGGCTCGGGCCCGCGCCGTGCGCCGCGGTTCCGCCCGTCGTGGTCGCCGGAGCTGCTGCTGAGCGCCGACTACATCGGCCGGTCGTTCGCCCTGCGCCGCTCCCGCCTGGTGGCGGCCGGTGGGCTCCGGACCTCGATGGGCGGTGCCGCCCTCTGGGACCTCCTCCTGCGGGCCGACCTGTCCGACGTCAGCGTGGCCCGCATCCCCCGGGTGCTGACCCACCTTCCCCGGCGGGACGACACCGTCACGCAGTCGGGCGTTCGGGCCGTCGCCGACCGCCTGGCCGCGCTGGGGGCGCCGGCCCGGGCCGAGGCGGCCGGCAACCGCGTCCGCATCCGCTGGGAGCTCGAGCGGTGGCCCAAGGTGTCGATCCTCATCCCCACCAGGCACAACCGGGCCCTGCTGGCACGCTGCGTGGCGAGCATCGCCACCAGCGACTACCCCGACGTCGAGGTGGTGGTGGTCGACAACGGCGAGCGCACGGAGGCCAACCAGGCCTGGTACGACGAGCAGTTCGGGACGATCGACCTCACCGTCGAGTGGTGGGACCAGCCGTTCAACTACTCGGCCGTGAACAACCGGGCCGCCCGGCGGGCCACGGGCGAGATCCTGGTCTTCCTGAACGACGACACCGAGGTGCTGAGCCCGGGCTGGCTCCAGGAGCTGGTGGGCTGGGCCCGGCATCCCGGGATCGGCGCCGCCGGCCTCCAGCTCCTCGACGCCGAGGGCAGGATCCAGTTCGCCGGCACGGTGCTCGGGCTGGGCGGCTTCGCCGACCACATGTTCCAGGGCATGGACCCGGGTGTCGACAGCCTGCTCGGCCCCACCGACTGGTACCGCAACGTGCTGGCCGTCACCGGCGCGTGCCTGGCCGTCCGGCGCGACCTGTTCGAGCAGGTGGGCGGGTTCGACGAGCGCTTCGAGCTGTGCGGCAGCGACGTGGCCCTCGGCCTCGACCTGCGCCTGGCCGGCCACCGCAACGTGTGCAGCCCCTTCTCGCCGCTGCGCCACCTCGAGTCGGCCACGAGGGGCGTGGGCATCCCGCCCGACGACTTCTTCATGAGCTACTGGCGGTACCAGTCATGGCTCTTCGGCGGCGACCCGTACTTCTCGCCCAACCTCTCCCTCACGTCGCGCGAGCCCGTCCTGCGGGGCCGCACCGACAAGAGCTCCCCCCAGCTGATCGCCGGCCCCCTGGAGCGGACCTTCGAGGTGTTCCGCCAGCAGAGCGACTCCCAGGAGGCCATGGGCTACGCCCGGGACTGCCGGGCCGGCGCCGGCGACGTCGAGGCCAACCGGGCCCTCCACCGCGCCAACCGGGCGCCCTTCGAGCCCGAGACCGTCAACTGGTTCATCCCCGAGATCGACAGCCCGTTCTACGGCGGCATCAACACCGCCTTCCGCATCGCCGACCACCTGGCCCGCAACCACGGCGTCGTCAACCGGTTCGTGGTGTGGGGCCGGGGCCCGGAGCGGTTCGTCCGCACCGCCCTCGCCGCCTCCTTCCCGGCCATCGCCGACAGCCCGATCGTGTTCCACGACGTGTGGCTGCCGGAGTCGTTCGAGGAGATCCCGCCGGCCGACGTGTCGATCGCCACCCTGTGGCTCACCGCCTACCAGCTCACCCGCTTCCAGGGCACGCGCCGGAAGTTCTACCTGATCCAGGACTTCGAGCCAGTGTTCTACCCGGCCGGCACCATGTACGCGCTGGCCGAGGAGACGTACCGGCTGGGCCTGTACGGCCTGTGCAACACCGAGGTCCTGCAGCGCGTCTACGAGCAGGAGTACGGCGGCACGGGGCGCCACTTCGTGCCGGCCGTGGACCGCACGATCTTCCACGCCGACGACCGCCGGCCTCCCACGCCCGACCGGCCCGCCACCGTCTTCGTGTACGCCCGGGCCGGCCACTGGCGCAACTGCTGGGAGCTGGCGTCGGTGGCCCTGCAGGAGCTGAAGGACCGCCTGGGCGACCGGGTCCGCATCGTCGCCGCCGGCTCGTGGGCCACTCCCGACAGCCGCGACCTCGACACCGTGGTCAAGCATCTCGGCCTCCTCGACTACCGCGCCACCGGCCCCCTCTACCGGACCTGCGACGTGGGGCTGGCCCTCACCGTGTCGAAGCACCCGTCGTACCTGCCCCTCGAGCTGATGGCGTGCGGCGTGCCGGTGGTGGCCTTCGACAGCCCCAACTTCTCGTGGCTGCTCAGGGACGAGGAGAACTGCCTGCTGGTGGAGCGCACGGTGGACGGCGTGGCCGGCGGGCTCGAGCGGCTGGTGGTGGACACGGACCTGCGGGCCCGCCTGGCCCGCCAGGGCCTGGCCGACATCAACGCCAACCACGCCAGCTGGGACAAGGCCCTGGCCGGCGTCTACCGCTTCCTGTGCGACCCCGAGGGCGTGGGCTGACCGAGCCCGTTCCGGCACCGCCCCGCCCCGAGGCGGCACGGGTAGGCTTCGGTCCGAGATGGCCGACTTGCTCGTCATCGTCCCAGCGCTGAACGAGGAAGCCGCTCTGGAGGCCGTCGTGGCCGGCACCCGCCACGCCCTCGGCGCCGAGGTGGTGGTGGTGGACGACGGCTCCGGCGACAGGACCGGCGAGGTGGCGCGGGCCGCCGGCGGCGTCGTGCTCCGGCACCCGTTCAACCTGGGCGTGGGGGCGGCGGTGCGCACCGGCCTTCGGTACGCGGTGGAGAACGGCTACGAGACGGTGCTCCAGCTCGACGGCGACGGCCAGCACGACCCGGGCGAGGCCCGGCTCCTGCTCGACCGGCTCGAGCGGGGCGACGTCGACGTGGTGATCGGCTCGCGCTTCGAGCACGGGTACGCCTGCTCCCGGTCCCGCCGGCTGATCATGCGCTTCCTGGCGTCGATCGTGTCGCGGCGGCTCGGGACCCCGGTCACCGACACCACCAGCGGCTTCCGGGCCTTCGGTGGCCCGGCCGTCGGCTACTTCGCCCGCGTCTACCCGGCCGACTACCTCTCGGACACCGTGGAGGCGCTGCTGCTGGCCGCCGACGGCGGCCTGCGGGTGGCGGAGGTCCCCGTCCGCATGCGCCAGCGCACCACCGGCACCGCCTCCACCAACAGGGTCAGCGGCACCTTCCACGTGGCCCGGCTCCTCCTGGTCGTGCTCGTGCACCGCTTCCGCCGCCGGGCGGCCGCGGCCGGGGCGGCCTGATGCGCCGGCTGGACCTCTTCGTGATCAGCGTGGCCCTGGTGAACGTGGCCGTGGTGCTGGAGCTGGTGCGCCGGCGCCAGCTCAAGGAGAAGTACGCGCTGCTGTGGCTCGGGGTGGGCGTGGCCGGCATCCTGCTCGGCGCCGGCAGGGGGCTGGTCGACCGGCTGGCCACCGTGGTGGGTGTCGACTACGGGCCGAGCGCCGTCTTCCTGGGCGCCATCGCGTTCCTCGGGATGGTGTGCATGCACCTGTCGTGGGAGGTGTCGCGCCTCGAGGAGCGCACCCGCGCCCTGGCCGAGGAGATGGCCCTCATGCGCGGCCGCGAGGAGCGCCGGCGCCGGCCGGACGGAGCAGTGGCGCTGGACCCGCCGTTCTCCCGGGAGGGCTGAGCGCCTCCCCCTCGACCGGCACCGCCCAGTCGTTAGTCTGCGGTCGTGGCCAGGGACGAGGGAGCGCCGGTGTGGTTCCCGGGCGACCCCGCCGCCACCAACGTGGGGCGGTTCATGGCCGCCGAGGGCATCGCCACCTTCGAGGAGCTGCGGGCCCGGTCGGTGGCCGAGCCGGCGTGGTTCTGGGACGCCGTGGTCCGGTTCCTCGGCGTGCCCTTCGCCACGCCCTACGACTCGGTGCTCGACACCAGCCGCGGCATCCCGTGGACGACGTGGTTCGGGGGCGGGCGCATGAACGTGGCCGACCTGTGCCTCGACCGCCACGCCGCCGCCGCCCCCGACGGCCCGGCTCTGGTGTGGGAGGGCGAGGACGGCGAGGTCCGGCGCTGGACCTGGGCCGAGCTGCGGGCCGAGGCCGACGGCCTGGCCGCGCTGCTCGCCGAGCGGGGGGTGGGGGAGGGCGACCGCGTCGGCATCTTCATGCCCATGCTCCCCGAGACGGTGGCGGCCCTGTTCGGGGTCATGAAGGTGGGCGCGGTGTTCCTGCCCCTCTTCAGCGGCTACGGCGCGCCGGCCGTCGTCGACCGCCTGGTGGACGCCGGCGCCAAGGCCCTCGTCACCGCCGACGGCACCGTGCGCAGGGGCCGGCTGGTGGACATGGGCTCGGTGGCGGCCGAGGCCGCCGCCCTGGTCCCGACCCTCGAGACGGTGGTGGCCGTCCGCCGCCTGCCCGGGGAGGTGCCGCCGCCGGCCGGCGCCATCGCGTGGCCGGCGCCGGCGACCGAGCCCTTCCCCACCCGCATGGTGGACAGCGAGCACCTCCTCTTCCTCGCCTACACGTCCGGCACCACCGGCCGCCCCAAGGGGACGGTGGCCGTGCACGCCGGGTTCGGCGTGAAGGTGGCCGAGGAGGCGGCCTTCCAGTTCGACCTGACCCCGGCCGACACCCTGTTCTGGCTCACCGACATGGGATGGATCATGGGCCCGTGGGAGGTGGTGGGCACCCTCGCCACCGGCGCCACCCTGGCCCTGTTCGACGGCGCGCCCGACTGGCCCGGCCCGGACCGCCTGTGGGCGTTCCTCGAGCGCCACCGCGTCACCGTGGTGGGCCTCAGCCCCACCTTCATCCGCGCCCTTATGCCCCATGGCGACGAGCCGGTGAAGGCGCACGACCTGTCCGCCCTCCGGGCCCTGGCCTCCACCGGCGAGCCCTGGAACCTCGACCCGTGGTTCTGGTACTTCGACGTGGTGGGCGGCGGGCGCTGCCCGGTGATCAACGTCTCGGGCGGGACCGAGGTCGGAGCCTGCTTCCTCTCCCCCCATCCGGTGGAGCCCATCAAGCCGATGTCGCTCGGCGGGCCGGCCCTCGGCATGGCCATGGACGTCTACGACGACGACGGCCGGCCCGTGCGGAACCGGGTGGGCGAGCTGGTGTGCACCGGGCCGTGGCCGGGCATGACCCGCGGCCTGTACGGCGACCCCGAGCGCTACCTCGCCACCTACTGGAGCCGCTGGCCCGACGTGTGGGTGCACGGCGACTGGGCCTCGGTGGACACCGACGGCGCCTGGTTCCTGCACGGCCGCAGCGACGACACCATCAAGCTGGCGGGCAAGCGGCTGGGCCCGGCCGAGGTGGAGTCGGCCCTGGTGTCGCACCCGGCCGTGGTGGAGGCGGCCGCCGTGGGCGTGCCCGACGAGGTGAAGGGGGAGGCCCTGTGGTGCTTCGTGGTGCTCGTGCCGGGCGCCGACGGCGACGAGGCGCTGCGGCGCGAGCTCACCGAGCTGGTGGGCGACCGGTTGGGCCGCCCGTTCCGGCCCTCGGCGGTCCGCTTCGTGACGGCCCTGCCCAAGACCCGCAACGCCAAGGTGCTGCGCCGGGCGGTGCGGGCCGTGGCCCTCGGGCAGGACCCAGGCGACCTGTCGTCCCTCGAGGACCCGGCCGCGCTGGCCGCCATCGGGGCGTCCCGGTGATCCGCTCGCTGCCCCTCGAGCTGCGGGGCCGGCGCGTGCTGCTGCGGCCCATGATGGCCGGCGACTTCGAGCAGTGGCGCGAGGTGCGGCGCCGGTGCCGGGAGTGGCTCACCCCCTGGGAGCCCCGGTCCACGCCCGGCCATCCCGACGTGGTGGAGGACAGCCGGGCCTTCTCGGCCCGCTGCATCGCGCGCGACAGGGAGCGCCAGATGGGCTCGGGCTACGGCTTCGGCATCTTCGTCGACGACCGCTTCGCGGGCGAGATCAACCTGAACGGGGTGCAGCGGGGCGCGTTCCAGAACGCGTACGTGGGCTACTGGATCGACCGGGCCGTGGCCGGCCGCAGCTACACCCCCGAGGCGGCGGTGGTCTCGTTCCGCTTCGCCTTCGAGGAGCTCGAGCTCCATCGCCTCCAGATCGCCATCATCCCCCGCAACGGCGCCAGCCGCCGGGTGGCCGAGAAGCTGGGCCTGCGCGACGAGGGCACGGCCGTGCGCTACCTGGAGATCAACGGCCAGTGGGAGGACCACGTGCGCTACGCCATCACGGCCGAGGAGTGGGCCGAGCGGCGGGACCGGTACCTGAAGGAGTGGGTGCTCTAGGACACGACGATGCCCGGGTGGCGGACCTGGCCAGACGCGGGGGGCTTAAACCCTCCCGGCCCGCAAGGGCCGTGCGGGTTCGAATCCCGCCCCGGGCACGACGACGACGACGACCGACCGACCGGCGGTCGGCACCGGTGCCGGTCGTGCTCCTAGGGCCGCCGGCGCCGGCGCGCGACCCAGCGGACCAGGGTGCCGTACGAGGTGGAGCGCACGTCGCAGCGGTCGGCCAGGCGGCCCACGATGTGGAGCCCCCGCCCGTCGAGGGCGTCCACCGCCGGCGCCACGTTGGGCGGGACCTGGAGGCCGGCGCCGGGCCCGTCGTCGGCCACGTCCACCACCACCCGGTCGGGCTCGATGCACACGTGCAGGTCGAGGGCGTCCCTCGCCACCCGCTCGGCGTTGGTCGCCAGCTCGTTGGCGACCAGCAGCACGTCGTCGGCCAGCTCGGCCTCGCCGGCCAGCCGGGGGCCGAGCCAGTCCCGCAGCCCGAGGCGGGCCCTGGCCACGGCCTGCGGCCCGGGGACGATGCGCTCGGAGAAGACCACGTCCGGGCGCCGCACCACGAGGATGGCCAGGTCGTCGCGCTGGCGCCCGCCGCCGAAGTCGAGGACGGCCTGCTCCACCGCCTCGGCCACGTCCTCGGCGTGCAGGCCGGCGCAGCCGGCCAGGGTCCGCTCCAGCAGGCCGTCGGCGAACCCGCCGTCGGGCGAGCGGGCCTCCACCACGCCGTCGGTGAAGAACACCACCTGGTCACCGGGCTGCAGCACGTAGGTGGCGTCCGTCAGCGCGGGGCTCCCGAACAGGCCCACGGCCGTGCCCGCCTCGCCGAGGGCCCGGATGGCCCCGCTCCGGTCGAGCAGGACGGGCAGGGGCTGGCCTCCGCACGACAGCGTGAGGTGCACGCCACCCGTGCCCTGGTGGAGGAAGGCCAGCGCCACCGTGCAGAACCGCTCCTCGTCGCCGTCGTCGTCGAGGATGCTGCTGTTCAGGGCGTCGAGCACGGCGGCCGGGCTCGCCTCGCGCCGGGCCGTGGCCCGCAGGGTGTAGCGGGCCAGCGCCGTGAGGGAGGCGGCCGGCACGCCCTTGCCGCTCACGTCGCCGATGGCGATCCCCCACCGGCCCCCGCCCGCCGCGAACACGTCGTAGAAGTCGCCGCCCACCTCGACGTCGGGCCCGATGGGCCGGTACCGGGCCGCCCGCTCCAGTCCGGGGACCAGCGGGACCTCGGGTGGCAGCAGGCTGCGCTGCAGGGTGTGGGCGATGGCGGTGCGGGCCTGGTGGGCACGGCCGTTGGCCACCGCGGCGGCGGCACGGGCGGCCAGGTCCTCCACGAAGGCCACGTCGTCGGGGCCGTACGGGCGACCGGAGGTGGCCACCATCACCACACCGAGGGCCTGGTCGCCGGAGCGCAGGGGGACCGCCATGGCCGAGACGGTGGCGGGGGCCCCGGGCAGGGCCAGGCGGTCGGCGTCGTCGCCGGCCGGCGCAGGGAGGCACTCGGCGCCGGCGCCGGCGACGACCAGGGGCTCGGTCCCCTGGGCCACCGCCAGCAGCTGGTCCTCGCCCGCGCACCACGGCCGGCCCGCCAGCCGCCCGGCCGCACCCGCCCGCTCGGCGCCGGCGTGCACCGCCGCCAGGGTGCGCAGGGCGCCCTCCTCGAGCAGGGCCACCTCGCACGAGTCGGCCATGGCCGGCACGGCCAGCCGCACCACCTCGGCCAGCGCCGCCTCGTGGTCGAGGGACGAGCCCAGGATGCGGCTGGCCTCGGCCAGGAAGGCCTGCTGCCCCGCCCGCCGCTGCTGGGCCTCCGAGAACCGGGCCCGGTCGAGGGCCTGGCCCGCCTGCTGGGCCAGGGCGGTGAGGAAGCCCCGGTCGTCGTCGTCGAAGCGGCGGGGCGCCCGCCAGCCCAGGGCGATGGCGCCGGCCGGGCGGCCGTCGAGGAAGACGGGGACGACGGCGAAGGACTGGTTCTGGGCCGGGACGTCCGCCAGGGCGGGGAAGCGCTCGTCCCGCTCGGTTATGGAGGCCAGCAGCACCATCTCGCCGGTGCGGATGGCCTGGCTGGCCGGGAGGGGGGCGTCGACCGAGAAGGTCCGGTAGCGCTCCAGGGCTGACGCGTCGTACCCAACGGCCCGGGCCACCCGCAGCGAGGTGCCGTCGGCGGACACCAGGCAGAGCGCGCTGCTGTCGGCCTCCAGGCCGGCCGCCCCCTGCCCCGCCACGACCTCGGCCACCTCGTCGGCCGTACGGGCGTGGGCCAGCCCGGCCGTCACTGCCTGGAGCCGGGCCACGCGTCCCGCCGCCACCTCGGCCGCCCGGCGGGCCTCCCGTTCGGCCGCCAGCAGCCGGCTGCGCTCCTCCTCGGCCAGCTTGCGGTCGGTGATGTCGATGACCAGGCCGCGGGTGCCGGCGACCTCGCCCGCCTCGTCGAAGTACACCTCCCCCCGGCGCTCGAGCCATCGCACCCCGCCGTCGGGGCGCAGCACCCGGTGCTCGAGCTCGTAGACGCCCCCCTCGGCCATGGCCCGCTCGACCTCGCCCACCACCCGCTCGCGGTCGTCGGGGTGCACCAGCGACACCCACTCGTCGAAGCTGCCGCTCGAGGGCTCGGGCGGCAGGCCGTACAGGGCCTGCAGGTTGGGGTCGCGCCACACCCGGCCGGTGGCGCGCTCCCAGACCCACGTGCCCATGTGGCCGGCGGCCAGGGCCAGCCTGAGGTCCTCCCGGCTGCGCAGCAGCTCGACCTCGTTCCGCCGGCGCTCGGTCACGTCGAAGCAGGCCCCGGCCACCACCGTCGCCGGGGCCTCGCCGGCGCGGGCCACGGCCCGTTCGAGCATCCACCGCCAGGTCCCGTCGCGCCGGCGCAGCCGGAACTCCACCTCCACCGGCTCGCAGCCGGCGCCGGCCCGGCGGTGGGCGGCCCGGCGGGCCCCGAGGTCGTCGGGGTGGACCGGCTCGGTCCATCCGTCGCCGAGGGCGGCCTCGGTCGGCTGCCCGGTGAAGGCGGCCCACTCCTCGCCGAGGGACGTGCAGCGGCCCGCCTGATCGGCGGTCCACACGAGCACGGAGGGGGCGCCACCCTCGCCGGCCCCGGCGGGGTCGAGGCCGGTGGTGGTGCGGTCGCCTTCCTGGTCCGTCACGTCCGCATCCCTCGGTCGACCCTTCACCGTGTGCCGTCCAAGCGTAGAAGCGTGGTGATCGACGGGTCAGCCGAGCGACTGACCTGCTCGTTCGTCGACCGCTCACGCCGGCGGGCCCAGGTCGGCCGCAGTTGGGCAACTCGCCCGCAGGCAGCGGCCGGCGGGGCTACGGCTCCAGGTCGGCGGCCGCCTCCGGCTCCAGCCCCTCCATCGCCGCCACCGCCGGCCGCCCGCGTTCCACCCGCCAGATGCTGAACGCGGCCGTCGATGCGGCCAGCCAGGCCAGGCCGAGGGCGAAGCCGCCCAGCACGTCGCTCACGTAGTGGACGCCGAGGGCGAGCCGGGAGGCCCCGATGGCGAGGACGAGGACGGTCACGCCGGCCACCAGGGCCCGGCGCCGGCGGGGCGGCACGGCCGGTAGGAGGGTGAGCGCCACGGCCCCGTAGACGACGGTGGACGCCGTGGCGTGGCCGGACGGGAAGCTCTTGCCGCCGGCGGTGGCGACCGGCGCCTCCAGCGAGGGCCGGTCCCGGTCGACGGCCTCCTTCACCGCGGTGTTGACGAGGCCGCCGGCCAGGCTGGTGGCGACCACGAACAGGGCCAGGCGCAGGTGGCGCCGGCGCAGCGTGTAGGCGATGGCGGCGGCGGCCACGACGGCGAGGAAGGGGGGCGCGCCGGTGAAGGTGAGGGCGCGGAGCGCGTCCACGGCCGGCGGCGATGCGCGGACCCGTTCGTGGAGGTGGACGGCGGCCCAGGTGTCGAGCCGGGTGAAGGGGCCGTCGCGGACGACCTGGTCCAGCAGCAGCCCGAAGGGCACGGCCACCAGGGTCACGGCGACGGCGAGGAGCGTCACCCGGAGGCCGTAGCGACCCTCGGGGTCGAGGCGGCGGCGGACGGGCTCGGGCAGGACGTCGGGCATGGCGCCGGCCCCGGGCCGGAGAAGGCTAGGCGCCGGGGGCCCGGACCCGGCCCGGGCGGAGGGAGGCCGCCAGGGTGCGGTGCACCCGCAGGCCGGAGAAGGCGGCCACCATGCCGACGAACACCGTCAGGTTCATGAAGAAGTGGAACCACACCGGGTTCACGAAGTGGGTGACCGTTCCCTCCGGCACGACGTCGCCCCCGCCCTGGACGTACTCGATGAGCCGGACTGCATGGTCGAACACGTGGAAGGTCTGCACCACGATGGCCGCCACCATGGCGTGCCAGCCCCATCGCCGCTCCACCCGCCACCGGGACCGGACGGCGGGGCCGGCGCCGATGACGACGGCGGCCAGCCCGTAGAGCAGCAGGAAGTTGGCGCCGAAGTGCACGTACTCGAAGTCGACGCCGTCCAGCAGGGTGTCGGATGAGGCGTGGTGCAGGAGCTGGAGCTGCACGGTCTCGATGGTGTGCTCGAGATGGTGGAAGCCCTGGTAGACCACGAGGGCGAAGAAGAACCACGCCGTCATGGGCCGCACCGGCGCCCTCGGCCCACGGCCGGCCGGCTCGGGGCGCGGCTCGACCGGCCCGATCTCGGGCGCGGTGACGGCGGCGCTCACGCCGGCCTCCCCCGGTCAGCCATGGTTGACAGCGTGGCACATCTCGGGGGGTCCGCCCGACGGATCCGGGTGCGTCCCCGCCGCGTACACTCCGTCCCCCATGGAGCCGCAGGTCTACTTCAACCCGTCCTGCTCAAAGTGCCGCACCGTGCAGGGCCTGCTGGCCGAGCGGGGCGTGGAGGCCACCTACGTCCGCTACCTCGACCAGGCCCCGGGCCGGGACGAGCTCGAGCGGGTGCTGTCCATGCTCGGGACCGACGACCCGAGGGCGATGATGCGGACGGGGGAGCCGGTCTACGGGGAGCTGGGGCTGGCCGGCGCCGGCCGTGACGCGCTGCTCGACGCCATGGCGGAGCACCCGATCCTGATCGAGCGGCCCATCGTCATCAAGGACGGTAGGGCCGTCATCGCCCGGCCCCCGGAGAAGGCCCTCGACCTCCTGTAGCGTCACGAACGTGTGTTCGGCTACGCTGGCGGAGCGTGACGGACCTGCGCTGGAAGCTGGCCGACGACCTGGGGGGCCAGGGCGTGTTCTTCGCCGAGGAGGAGCTGGTCGAGCGCCACGCCGGCCGGGGGGAGTACCGGGGGATGGAGTTCCTCCACGTCAACGCCCGGCGCATCATCAACGAGGTGCCGAAGGCGTCGCGGATGCCCTTCCGGTACACGATCAACGCCTACCGCGGCTGCAGCCACGCCTGCGTGTACTGCTTCGCCCGGCCCACCCACGAGTACCTGGGCCTGAACATGGGGGAGGACTTCGAGCGCAGGCTGGTGGTGAAGGTCAACGCGGTGGAGCGGCTCCGGGCCGAGCTGGCCTCGAAGCGGTGGGCGGGCGCGGCCATCGCCATGGGGACCAACACGGACCCGTACCAGCGGTGCGAGGCCAAGTACCACCTCACCCGGGGCATCGTGCAGGTCCTGGGCCAGGCCGCCAACCCCTTCTCCATCCTCACCAAGTCCACCCTCATCCTGCGCGACCTCGACCTGCTGCAGGAGGCCGCGGCCCGTACCTCGGTCCGGGCCAGCCTGTCGATCGGCAGCCTCGACGACGAGGTCTGGAAGGCCACCGAGCCGGGGACGCCCCACCCCCGCCGGCGGGTGGAGGCGGTGGCCCGGCTGAACGACGCCGGCATCCCGTGCGGCGTCCTGGTGGCGCCCGTCCTGCCCGGCATCTCGGACGACCCGGCCCAGCTGGAGGAGGTGGTCAGGGCGTGCGTGGGGGCGGGGGCCGTGTCGGTGGCCGCCCTGCCGCTGCACCTGCGGCCGGGGGTGCGGGAGCACTTCCTCACCTGGCTCGCCGCCAACCGGCCCGACCTGGTGGAGGGCTACGAGCGCCGCTACCGGCGGGCCTACCTGCCGGGGCGGGAGCAGGAGGAGGTCACCGCCCTGGTGCGGCGGCTGGTGGCGGCGGCCCGGGGCCGGTCCTCGCCCCGGCGGCCGGCCCTGCGCCACCCCGCGCCGCCGGCAGCCGCGGGTGCCGGGCCGGCGGGTGCCGGGCCGGCGGGGGAGCCCGCCGTGCAGCTCGGCCTCGGCCTGTAGGGGCCGGCCGGCGCCGGGTCCACAAGTTGGGGCCATGCCCGACACCGATCTCGCCGACGCCATCGCCGATCTCGACGACGGCTACCTGCACCAGCTCCTGCTCGCCGGCTGAGCATCGTGATGTGCCGCCTGCGAGCCGAGCGGTCCGAGCGCCCGCACCAGCTGGCCGATCTGACCGGGAAAATGATCAGAGCCGCGGGCAATCCGGGGATCGGCGTTTGCCCTGGTCACCCGACGATCACCCTCACCGGCGCGCTCTCGGCGGCGGCGAGCCGGCGTGGGCGGGTGGTGCTGGCGTGGGAGACTTTGACGGCGAAGGAGGCTCCCGGATGGATGCAGGACTCGACCTCGATCAGCACGTGATCGCCGCCTTGTGCAAGCGGTTCGGTGTGTGTCGGCTGTCGGTCTTTGGCTCGGCGGTCACCGGTGACTTCTCACCCGAGCGGAGCGACGTCGACTTCCTCGTTGAGTTCGACACCGACCTCGAGAGTCGTTTCGATGCGTACTTCGGGCTCAAGGACGAACTGGAGCGCATCCTCGGCCGGCCCGTCGATCTCGTGATGCCCAAGTCGCTGGACAACCCGTACTTCGCGGCGTCCGTCGAGCGCAGCCGCCAAGAGCTCTATGGAGCCTGAATCGGGTGCGCTGCTCTGGGACGCACGTCGAGCGGCCGGGTTCATCGGTTCGTTCATCACGGGCCGGACCTGGAGCGACTACCTCGACGACCCGATGCTGCGCTCGGCTGTTGAACGCCAGTTCGAGATCATCGGCGAATCGCTCAACCGCCTGGGCCACGTAGACCCCGAGACCGCGGAGCGCATCGCAGACCTCCCTCGCATCGTCGCGTTCCGCAACGTCCTCATCCACGGCTACGCGACGATCGACGACGCCATCGTCTGGGAGGTCGCGACCGAACGCCTCCCCGGACTGGTGAACCTGCTCAGCACCCTCCTCGACGACCAGTAGCGCGCCGAGCAGGTAGTTGACTCGCAGGCCCGTAGGTCACGCCGGCGTCCGGGTCGAGCACGAGAACGATCTTGCCGAACTTGGCGCCGGCCCGGAAGCGCTCGTAGGCCGCCGCCACCTCGTCGAGGGGGAAGGCGGCCGCCACCGCCACCGTCACCGTGCCGGCCGCCACCAGGGGCAGCACCTGGGCCTCCACCCGCCGGGCCGCGTCGGCCTTGTCCTCCAGGGACCGGGACCGCAGGGTGGACCCGGACAGCACGGCCCGGCGGTCCATCAGCCGGCGCAGGTCGATCTCGGCCCGGCTGCCGGCGCCCACGCCGATGACCGCCACCCGCCCCCGCCGGGCCAGCACGTCGAGGTCGACGGCCAGGTTGGGCCCGCCCACCAGCTCGAGGATCACGTCGAACGGGCCGGCGCCGGCCACGTCCTCGGGGGCCACCGCGGTCGCGCCCAGCGCCGCCACCGCCGGCCTGAGGGCGGGGTCGCGCACGCTGGCCGTCACCCGGGCGCCGGCCGCCACCGCCAGCTGCACGCCGGCGCTGCCCACCCCACCGGCCGCGCCCGAGACGAGCACCGACTCGCCCATGGCCAGGCGGCACTGGCTGAACAGGGCGTCGTGGGCGGTGGTGAACGCCTCCGGGAACCCGCCGGCCCGCTCGGGCGCCAGCCCGGCCGGCACCGGCATGGCCAGCCGCTCGTGCACGACGCACAGCTCGGCCTGGGCCCCGCCCCCCACCACCGCCATCACCCGGTCGCCCAGGGCGAACCGGCTCGCGTCCGGGCCCAGGCCCGCCACCCGCCCCGCCAGCTCCAGCCCCGGGATGTCGGCGGGAGCGCCGGCCGGCGCCGGGTAGCGGCCGGCGACCTGGAGCAGGTCGGCGGCGTTCACGCCGGCCGAGCCCACCTGCACCAGCACCTCCCCCCGCCCCGGCACCGGGTCGGCGTGCTCGCGCACCACCACCGCCCCGTCCACCACCGTCGCGGCCTGCACGCCGCCGACGGTAGCCAAGCGTCTACGGCGGGTCGACGTCGAGCAGGTGGCGCCGGCGGTGGGTGCGCACGGCGGGGCCACCCGGGCCGGCGGTGCGGGCCGTGACCTCCACCAGCAGCAGGCCGGCCCCGGCGGCGCCGGCGCGGACCTCCACCCGCCCCGAGGGGCGGTCGAGGTCGACGCGCACCGGGTGGCCGCCGGCCAGCAGGGCCGCGGGCCGGGACCGCACCACCACCTGCACGGGGGGGCCCGATGAGGCGTCCAGCTCCTCGTCCACCAGGTCGATGGCGACGTCGACCACCGCCGGGCCGCCGGCGCCGGCGCGCACCGGCGCCCCGTCGGAGCCGTGGACCCAGGTCTCGTCGATGTCGACCGGGTCCACCCGCCCGGAGGCCGGGTCGACCACCACGATGCGGTGGTTGCCGGTGTCGGCGACCACCAGGCGGCCGTCGGGGAGCAGGTCGAGGCCGCCGGGCTGGTCGAGCCCGGCCACCGGCAGGGTCCGCAGGGTGGCGCCGTCCCACACCCGCAGGGCGTCGTTGAAGGTGTCGGCCACGTAGACGGGCCCGCCGGCGGGGTCGGCGGCCAGGCCCAGCGGGAACTGGAGGCGGGCCACGTCCGGTGGGCCGTCCTCGTTCCCGCACTCGAGGGGTCCGCCGCCCAGCAGGGTCGCCACTCGGCCGCCGCCGCGGTCCTCGGTGACCAGCCGCAGGGTGCTGGCGCCGGCGTCCGCCCACACGATGCCCTCGGCCACCCGGGCCACCGCGCACGGCTGCGACAGGGTGGCCTTGGCCGCCAGGCCGTCCGAGGAGCCCTCGGCACCGGTGCCCGCCACCGGCCGCTGGGCCAGCTGGCCCGGCCGCACCCGCACCAGGCGGTGCCCGCCCGCCTCGGCCACCACCCACGAGGAGCCGTCCGCCACCAGGTCCCACGGCGAGGCCACGTTGTCGGCCAGCACCTCGCCGTCCAGGCGCACCACCCTGTCGGCCCCGGTGTCGCACACCACCACGCCCCGGTCCGGGCCGGGGTCGAAGCGCACGCCCTGCGGCCGCAGGAAGCCGGTGTGGGCCTCCAGCACCACGCCGTCGAGCGAGCAGACCAGCACCTGGTCGTGGGCGGTGTCGGCCACGGCGATGAGGCGACCGTCGGCGGACGCCGCCACCTTGCCGGGGAAGGCCAGGGGGCCGGCGGGGAGCAGGAGGCGGTCGACGTCCGGCAGCCGGCGCCGGCGGGCCCGGCCGCCCGAGGGCGGGCGCCCGAGCACCCCGGCCACCGCCTTCTCCAGCACGGCCCCGCATCCCTCACCCGCCACGCTCCCGTGGACCAGGCCGTCGGGGTCGACCAGGACCACGGTGGGCCACTCCTGCACGCCGTAGGCGCCGGCCACCGCCAGGTCGGCGTCGTCCACGACGGGGTGGGCCAGGGCCAGGCGGGCCACGGCCGCCGTCACCACGCCGTGGTCGGCCTCGCGCGGGTAGCGCGGCGTGTGCACGCCGATCACCACCAGCTGGTCGGCGAACAGGTCCTCGAGGGGCCGGAGGTCGTCGACCAGGCGGGCGCTCTCCACGCTCGACGCGGCCCAGAAGTACACCAGGGCCACCCGGCCCCGCAGGGCGGCCATGGGCAGGGGCCGCCCGACGCCGATCCAGCCGCCCGACCCGCCCAGCTCCGGAGCGGGGGCGGCGGGCACGGCCGTGCGTTCTACCCGACCCGGCCCACGCCCACCAGGTCGCGCCGGTAGATGGAGGCGACCCGGACCGGGGTCCCCGTCTCCGACGCCTCGATCATGGTGCCGTCCCCGGCGTAGATCCCAACGTGGTGGATGGGGCTGCCGTAGAAGAGCAGGTCCCCGAGGGCCACGTCGGCCACGTCCACCCGGCGGGTGGCGCCGTACTGGGCCACCGACGAGTGGGGCAGGGAACGGCCGCCGGCCCGCCACGCCCAGCTGGTGAGGCCGGAGCAGTCGAAGCTGTCGGGGCCGCTGGCGCCCCACTCGTAGGGCTTGCCCAGCTGGCGCCTGGCCTCGGCCACCGCCGCCTCGGCGCCGGCGGCCGGCTCCCCACCGCTCCCGTCGCCGGCGTCCGGGACCGGGACGGGGGAGAGGAGCCTCGGCGCCGGCGTCGTGCTGGACCGCCGGGCCGCCTCCCGCGCCGCCGCCTCCCGGGCCGCAGCCTCCCGGGCCGCAGCCTCCCGCGCCGCCGCCTCCCGCGCGGCCCGCTCCCGCCTGGCCGCCAGCTCGGCCTGGACCCGGCGCGCCTCCTCCTCGGCCCGCCGCACCCGCTCCGCCTCGACCAGGGCCCCCAGCTCGCCCGTGACGCGGTCGAGCGTGGCCTGGCGCGCCGCCGCCGCCTCGGAGGCGGCCTTGCGCTGCCCGGCCAGGTCCGCCAGGACCGACGTCGCCGCCTGCCGGGCCGCGTCCAGGTCCCGGCGCTCGGCCCGCCGCCGCTCCCGGGCGTCGTCCAGCGCGCCGGCCAGCTCCCGCTCCCGGCCCGCCACCGTCGTCACGTAGGCCTCCCGCACGGCCACGTCGTTGGCCGACCCGCTCACCAGCAGCTGCTCCATGGGCATGGGCCGGCCCCGCACGTAGGACGAGACGGCCCGGTCCCGCAGCCGATCCCGCACCTCGGCCAGCCGGGCGTCGGCGGCGGCCAGGTCGGCCTCGGCCGTACGGACCTGGCCCTCCAGGCGGTCGGCCTCGATGCGGGCCTGGTTCACGCGCTCGGCCAGGACGCTCACCCGCTCGCCCTGGAGCTCCAGCTCGCGTGCCAGCCGCTCGGCCTCGGCCTTCTTGTCGGCGATGGGGTCGGCGCCGGCCGGCGCCGCGGGCGCGACCGCGCCGGCGACGACGCACAGCAGGAGGGCGGTCGACGCGATGCCCAGCCACCGATGACGCGGGGTCGTCCCGGAGCGATGCACGACGGGAGTCACGCTACCGGCCGGGTGCCGCGCTGGGAAGTCATCGAGAGGCGGTACGGTGCCTCGCCATGGCCGAATTCCGGACAGAGCGGGACTCCATGGGGCAGGTGCGGCTGCCCGCCGCCGCCCGGTGGGGCGCCTCCACCCAGCGGGCCGTCGACAACTTCCCGGTGTCGGGGCAGCCGATCGACCCGGCCCTGGTGCGGGCCCTGGCCCTGGTCAAGGGGGCGGCCGCCCTGGAGAACGCCCGCCTCGGCGTGGTCGACGACGACATGGCCGAGGCCATCGCGGCGGCAGCGGCCGAGGTGGCGGCGGGGCGCTTCGCCGACCAGTTCCCGGTCGACGTCTTCCAGACCGGCTCGGGCACGTCGTCGAACATGAACATGAACGAGGTCCTGGCCGGGCTGGCGTCGCAGCGCCTGGGCCGGCCGGTGCACCCCAACGACCACGTCAACGCCTCGCAGTCCACCAACGACGTGTTCCCCACCGCCATCCACCTCGCCGCGGTGACCGCGGTGGAGGCCGAGCTGGTCCCGGCCCTGGGCCGGCTGGCCGGCGCCCTGCGGGCCAAGCAGGCCCAGTTCGCCGAGGTGGTGAAGGCGGGCCGGACCCACCTCATGGACGCCACGCCCATGACCCTGGGCCAGGAGTTCGGGGGCTGGGCCCAGGCCGCGGAGAACGGGGTGGAGCGCCTCCGGGCCGCGCTGCCCCGCCTGGCCGAGCTGCCCCTGGGGGGCACGGCGGTGGGCACCGGCATCAACGCACCCCCCGGGTTCGCGGCCGGCGCCATCGCCCGGCTGGCCGAGCAGACCGGCCTCCCCCTCACCGAGGCCCGCGACCACTTCGAGGCCCAGGGCGGGCGCGACGCCCTGGTGGAGGCGAGCGGGATGCTCCGCACCGTGGCCGTCTCCCTCACCAAGCTGGCCAACGACCTGCGCTGGCTCGGCAGCGGCCCCCGCACCGGGCTGGCCGAGATCCGCCTGCCCGACCTCCAGCCGGGCTCGTCGATCATGCCCGGCAAGGTGAACCCGGTCATCCCCGAGGCCGCGGCCCAGGTGGCGGCCCAGGTGGTGGGGAACGACGCGGCGGTGGCCTTCGCCGGCGCCGCCGGCAACCTGGAGCTGAACGTGATGATGCCGGTGATGGCCAGGAACGTGCTGGAGTCGGTCCGCCTGCTGGCGTCGGTGAGCCGGCTGCTGGCCGAGTCGTGCGTGGCCGGGATCGAGGCCGACGAGGCGCGGTGCCGGGCCTACGCCGAGTCGTCGCCCTCGCTCGGCACCGCCCTCAACCGGTTCATCGGCTACGAGCGGGCGGCGGAGGTGGTGAAGGAGTCCACCCGCACGGGGCGCTCCATCCGCGACCTGGTGCTGGAGCGGGGATGGATGACGGGCGAGGAGCTGGACCGCGCCCTCGACGTGCTCGCCCTGACGCGGGGCGGCATCCCCCCTGCTGACCCCGCTCCCGAGTAAATAGCTCGCCATTTTGGCGAGCTATTTACTCGGGAGTGGGTGGGTCAGCCCAGGGCGGGGGAGCCCGGGTAGGGGCCCGGGTCGCCGGCGGCGGGGATGTTGGGAGGTGTCCAGGCCATCATCTTGGCCAGGGCGCCGGCCACGGCCCGCCACGCCGCCGGGTCCCAACCCTCGGCCGAGCCGATCACCGACCCGTCCGTGCCCACGTGCACCAGCGCCGGCAGCCGCTCCAGACCGAAGGCCTTGATGGCCTCCCGGTCGGGGTCGGAGAAGGTGAGGATCTCCTTGGACCACGGGCCCAGGAACGCGCTGCAGTCCTCGGGGGTACCGGCCACCAGCCAGGCGATGCGGCAGTCCGCCTCCTGGAAGTTCAGGAGGACCCGGTTCGCGGTCGGGAGCAGCCACGCGCTCTCGTAGGTGAACGGGTCGAGGGCCACGAACACCAGGTGGAACGTGGTCAGCCACTGCTGCACGCTGCGGGCCGGACCGTTCAGGGGGGCGAGGCTCAGGTCGAGCGGGGGGGCGCTGGCCACGGCGGCAAGGTAGCCGACCGCCATTTCCGCGAGCGAGACGGCGCCGCCGGGGGCTCCGGGCCGGCGGGTAGCGTCGGCCTCCCATGCACCCGATGGAGCGCCTGCGGTCGGTGGCCCGGGCCTCGGACGCCGGCCCCGGCACCCTGGCCCGGGAGGCGGCCGCCGCGCTGGCCGGCCTCGGGCCCGACCACGCCGCGCTGGTGACCTCGTGCCGGCGGCTGGTGGAGCGCCACCCGGCCTGCGGGCCGATGTGGTGGCTGGCGTCGAGCGTGCTGTGCGCCGCCGACCCGGTGGCCGAGGCCAGGCGGGCGGCCGCCGACCTGGCCGGCGACGCCACCGTGGCCGCGCTGGCGGCGGCCCTGCCCGACGACGCCACGGTGGTGCTGCTGGGCTGGCCCGAGCAGGCCCTCGACGCCGTGGTCCGCCGGGGCGACCTCGACGTCCGGCTCGTGTCGGCCGGCGGGGGGTCCTCGGGCCTGGCCGGGCACCTGCGGGCCGCCGGCACGGCGGTGGAGGACGTGCCCGACGCCGGCCTGGCCGCGGCCGTGGCCGGCGCCGGCGCGCTGGTGCTGCTGGAGGCGAGCGCCCTCGGTCCTGAGCGCTTCGCCGCCGTCCCCGGCTCCCACGCCGCCGCCGCCGTGGCCCGGGCCGGCGGTGTCCCGGTGTGGCTGGTGGCCGGCGTGGGGCGGGTCCTGCCCGGCCCCCTGTGGGACGCCCTCGAGCACGGGCTGGCACGGTCGGGCGCGCCGCCCTGGCTCCGGTCGGACGAGCTCGCCCCCCTGGCCCTGTGCGACGTGGTGGTGGGGCCGGGGGGACCGGCGCCGGCGGCCGAGGCGGCGGAGGCCACCTGCCCGGTTGCTCCCGAGTTGCTCCGCCGCCCCGTCTGAACGTCCCGTTGACCACACCGGGGTGTTTCCCGCTAGGCTCGTGAGGGCCGGGGCGGGGGTGGGTCTCCATCGGGAGGAAACGTGGCAGGCGAGCGGGTTGCTCGGAACGGCGAAGATGACAGCATCCGCCTCTATCTGAACGAGATCGCCCGTCATCCCCTGCTCACCAAGAGCGACGAGGTCCACCTCGCCGGCCTCATCCAGCGGGGACGGAAGGCAGCCGACGAGCTGGCCGCCGGCACCGTCGAGGCCTCCTCCCGGCGCAGCGACCTCGAGGCCCTCGTGCGGGCCGGCGAGGAGGCGGCCACCCGGTTCGTGAAGTCGAACCTGCGCCTGGTGGTGTCCATCGCCAAGGCCTACAGGTCCTCCGGCCTGCCGCTCCTGGACCTGATCCAGGAGGGCAACATGGGCCTGATCCGGGCCGTCGAGCGCTTCGACGCCACCCGGGGCTTCAAGTTCTCCACCTACGCCACCTGGTGGGTACGCCAGGCCATCACCCGGGGCATCGCCAACACCAGCCGCACCATCCGCCTGCCCGTCCACGCCGTCGACCAGCTGCTCCGGCTGCGCAAGGCGGTGGCCGCCTTCGAGATGACCCACGGCCACCCGCCCACCCCGGGCGAGCTGGTCGACGTGGCCTCGCTGCCGCTGGCCAAGGTGGAGGAGCTGCTGCCCTATCTGGTCGACCCCGTGTCGCTGTCCGAGCCCCGGGGCGACACCGGCGACACCGAGCTGGGCGAGCTGATGGTGGACGCCACCACGCCGGCGCCCGACCAGGCCGCGTTCGCCGCCATGCTGCCCACCCAGGTGGCCGAGCTGCTGGCCCGCCTCGACCAGCGGGAGCAGGAGATCCTGTGCCTGCGCTACGGGCTGGACCGGGGCGAGCCCCGCACCCTGGCCGAGGTCGCGGCCCGGTTCGGGGTCAGCCGGGAGCGCATCCGCCACATCGAGTCCAAGGCCATCGCCAAGCTGCGCGACTTCTCCGGCTCCGGGCTCCGCGACCTCATCTCCGCGTAGGGCCTGCCCGGGCGTGGGGCCCCGATCCCGCGTCCCGGCGGCGCGAGGGGCACGTAGCCTCTCGCGGTGAGCAGGCGAGCCGCGATCCGGATGAGCGAGGCCGAGGTCCACGACTTCCTGCGCGGCCCCCACCATCTCGTGGTCGCCACCATCGGCCGAGACGGCCGGCCCCACCTGGTGGCCATGTGGTACGGCTTCGTCGACGAGGCCATCACCCTGTGGACCTACGGCCGCTCCCAGAAGGTGGTCAACCTGCGGCGTGACCCGCGGGTCACGTGCCTGGCCGAGTCCGGCCGCCACTACGATGAGCTCAAGGGCGTGGAGCTGCTGGGCCGGGCCGCCATCCACGACGACCCCGCCACGGTCCTGGCCGCCGGCCGCAGCGTGTTCGACCGGTACAGAGGGCCGCTCGCCGACGCCGACCGCCCGTTGCTCGAGCGCATGAGCGCCAAGCGGGTCGCGGTGCGCATCGACGTGGAGCGGGTGGTGTCGTGGGACCACGCCAAGATGGCCCCGCTGGCCTGATCGTGCGCCTGCGCCACGAGTCGATCGTCGACGCCGTCGTCCCGGCCAGGAACGAGGCTCCCACCGTGGCGTCGGTGGTGGCCGCCTGCCTGGGCTGCGCGGCCGTGCGGGAGGTGATCGTGGTCGACGACGGGTCCACCGACGACACGGCCGACCGGGCCCTGGCGGCCGGGGCCAAGGTCCTCCGGCGCCCCGGCGGGCCCGGCCCCACCGCCGGCTCCAAGGCGCTGGCCATGGAGGCGGGCGTGGGCCTGAGCGACGCCGACGCCATCCTCTTCGTGGACGCCGACCTCCTCGGCATCACCAGCGCCCACCTCGACGACATCTGCCGCCCGTACCTGGAGGGGCGGGCCTCCATGTCCCTCGGGGTGTTCGACTACGGCGTGTGGAACCCGCTGGTACTGCGGTTCCCGCCCACGTCCGGCGAGCGGATCGTGCCCAGGTGGGTGTTCGAGGCGGTGCCGCCCCGCAAGCGGGACGGCTACCTCATCGAGATCATGCTCAACGAGGTGGTCACCGAGGCCCGCATGCCGTGCGCGGCCCGGGTGATGCAGGGCGTCACCCACCGCACCAAGCGCGACAAGTTCGGCTGGCGGGAGGGGTACCGCCGCACGTGGCACATGTTCCGCCAGCTGTGGGCCCTGTGGGGGGTGTGCCGCAAGCGCACCTACTGGTTCTACCTGCGCGACCTCACCATCGAGCC
>JBQTJJ010000103.1:0-1699 GCA_052387235.1 Actinomycetota bacterium | reverse complement strand
CGCCCCGCCCGGGCGCCCGCCCCGCGACGAGCGCGAGGCCCTGGTGGCCCAGTGCGTGGCCGAGGTGCTGGGCCTGGCCCGGGTGGGGGTGGACGACAACTTCTTCGACCTGGGGGGCCACTCGCTGTCGGCCGTGCGCCTGGCCGCCCGCCTGCGGGCCGCCCTCGGCGTCGACGTCGGGCTGCGGGCGGTGTTCGACGCCCCCACGCCGGCCGACCTGGCCCGCCACCTGGCCCGGGCCGCGGGTGCCGCCGCTCCCGCCCTGGTGCCCGGCAACGACGGCGACGGGGCGCCGCTGTCGTTCGCCGAGCGCCGGCTGCTGTTCCAGGCGGCGGCCGACGGCCCCAGCCCCCTCTACAACGTGCCGGTGGCCCTGGAGCTGTCGGGGCGCCTGGACCCCGACGCCCTCGACGCCGCCCTGAGCGACGTGGTGGCCCGCCACGAGGCCCTGCGCACCGTCTACGTCGACCTCGACGCCGAGCCCGCCCCCCGGGTGCTCGACCCGGCCGGGGCCCCGGTGGCCCTGGTCCGGCGGGTGGTGGCCGACGACGACGTGGACGCGGCGGTGGCGGCCGCTGCCCGCCACTGCTTCGACCTGGGGGCCGAGGCTCCGCTGCGGGCCGAGCTGCTGGCCGCCGGGCCCGACCGCCACGTGCTGGTGCTGGTGGCCCACCACATCGCCGTCGACGAGTGGTCGCTGTCCCAGCTGCTGGCCGACCTGGCCGGCGCCTACCGGGCCCGGTGCGGGGGCCGGGCCCCGGCGTGGGCGCCGCCCTCGGTGCGCTACCGGGACTACGCCCGCTGGCAGCGGGCCGTGCTGGGCCACGATGACGACCCCGCCGCCCCCGCCGCGGCCCAGCTCGCCTACTGGCGCGCCACCCTGGCCGGCGCCCCCGCCGAGCACGGCCTGGCCACCGACCGCCCCCGGCCCCCGGTGGCCTCCCATCGGGGGGCCACGGTGTCGTTCCGCGTGCCGCCCGAGGTCCACGCCGGGCTGGCGTGCCTGGCCCGGCGGGAGGGGGCGAGCATGCTCATGGTCTTCCACGCCGCCCTGGCCGCCCTCCTCGCCCGCCTCGGCGCCGGCGACGACGTGGTGGTGGCCACGCCGGTGGCGGGCCGGGCCGACCAGGCCCTCGACGAGGTGGTGGGGTTCTTCGTCAACACGGTGGTCCTGCGCACCGACGTGTCCGGCGACCCCTCCTTCGCCCAGCTGGTGGCCCGGGTGCGCGCCGGGGACCTGGCGGCGTTCGACCACCAGGACGTGCCCTTCGAGGCGGTGGTGGAGGCGCTCAACCCGCCCCGCTCGGCCGCCCGCCACCCGCTGTTCCAGGTCATGGTGGCCCACGGCTACGCCGGCGACGAGGCCCCCTGGGAGGCGCTGGAGGTGCGCCGGCGCCAGGTGGGCACGGCCACGGCCAAGTTCGACCTCGCCTTCAGCTTCGTGGAGGAGGCCGACGGGTCGGCCACCGGGGCCGAGATCGAGTACGCCACCGAGCTGTTCGACGCCGCCAGCGTCGAGGTCCTGGCCGAGCGCCTGGTGCGCCTCCTCGCGCAGGTGGCGGCCGACCCCGGCCTGGGGGTGGGGGCGGTGGAGCTCCTGTCGCCGGCCGAGCGCCACCAGGTGGTGGCGGGCTGGAACGACACGGCCGTGGCGGTGGAGCGGGCGCCGCTCGCCGAGCTGTTCGAGCGCCAGGTGCGC
>JBQTJJ010000102.1:0-7274 GCA_052387235.1 Actinomycetota bacterium | reverse complement strand
ACCTCGACCTGGCCGAGTCGTTCCGCCGCCGCCTCCCTGCCCTCCTGCGGCGCCGGCGGGGCGTGAGCGAGGGCGTGGCCACCACCCTGGCCCAGGTCAACCTCACGGCCCAGGCCCACCGCCCGGCCAAGGAGCTGAGCCACGGGCAGAAGCAGTGGCTGGAGATCGGCATGCTGCTCGTGCAGGACCCCAAGCTGCTCCTCCTCGACGAGCCGGTGGCCGGCATGACGCCCGAGGAGCGTCTGGCCACCGGCGCACTGCTGGAGGGCCTGGCCGCCCACCGCACGGTGGTGGTGATCGAACACGACATGGCCTTCCTGCGCCGCTTCGCCCGCAAGGTCACCGTGCTGCACGAGGGCCGCCTGCTGTGCGAGGGATCGGTGCAGGAGGTGCAGGCCGACCCGGCCGTGCGCGAGGTGTACCTGGGCCGCTCCCGCGACGAGCGATCGGGCGCCGTCATCGACCTCACCGAGGTGGCGCAGTGAACGTGGAGGTGCGGGACCTCGACGTCTCCTACGGCCGCACCGGGGTGCTGTTCGGCGTGTCCCTCGACGTGCCGGCCGGCGCCCTGGTCTGCCTCATGGGCCGCAACGGCGTGGGGAAGACCACCCTGCTCAACGCCCTGATGGGCGTGCTGCCCGTTCGTGCCGGCGCCGTCCTGGTCGACGGCGAGGACGTGACCAGGTGGCCCTCCCACCGGCGGGCCCGGCTCGGGCTCGGGTACGCCCCCCAGGGCCACCAGGTCTTCCCCCACATGACGGCGGGCGAGAACCTCCGGGTCGTGCACGAACGGGTGCGGGGCACCGACCCGGCCGCGGTGGACGAGGCGCTCGACGTCTTCCCGGCCCTGCGCAAGCTGCTCGACCGCCCCGCCGGCCTGCTCAGCGGCGGCCAGGCCAAGCAGCTCGCCATCGCCCGGGCCCTGGTGACCCGGCCCCGGGTGCTGGTCCTGGACGAGCCGACCGAGGGCATCCAGCCGTCGATCATCCTCGAGATCGAGGACGCCATCGCCAACCTGCACCGCCAGACCGGCATCTCCATCCTGCTGGTGGAGCAGTACGTGGAGTTCGCCCTTCGCCTGGCCGAGCGCTACGCCGTCATGGACGGCGGCGTCATCGTCCGCTCGGGCGACACGGCCAGCGCCGAGCGGTCGAGCTTCGCCGACCTCGTCGCCGTCTGATAGGCCCTTGCCCCGGTGCAACTGACGCCTCACGAGCAGGAGCGGCTGCTGATCTCGCTCGCCGCCATGGTGGCCCGCGACCGCCGGGCGCGGGGCCTGCGCCTCAACCACCCCGAGGCGGTGGCGGTGCTGACCTCGTTCGTGCTGGAAGGGGCCCGGGACGGCCGGTCGGTGGCAGACCTGATGGAGGCGGGCCGGACCGTGCTGGGCCGTGACGACGTGATGGACGGCATCCCCGAGCTGCTGCCCGAGGTGCAGGTGGAGGCCACCTTCCCCGACGGCACCAAGCTGGTGACCCTGCACCAGCCCATCCCGTGAAGCCGGGAGAGGTCCTGCCGGGCGACGAGCCGGTGGTGCTGTTCGACGACGCCGAGCTGGTGGAGCTGGAGGTGGCCAACACGGGCGACCGGCCGGTGCAGGTGGGCTCGCACTACCACTTCGCCGAGGCCAACCCGGCCCTGGCGTTCGACCGGGCTGCGGCCCACGGCCAGCGCCTGGCCATTCCGGCCGGCACGGCGGTGCGGTTCGAGCCCGGCATCGAAACGGTGGTGTCGCTGGCGCCCCTCGGCGGCCGGCGGGTGGTGGCCGGGCTGCGGGGCAAGGTGGCGGGCCCGCTCGATCCCCCCGGCGGGTCGGGCCCGGCCTGATGCAGCTCGACCGGGCCCGCTACGCCGCCCTCTACGGCCCCACCGCCGGCGACCGCGTCCGCCTGGCTGACACCGATCTGCTCATAGAGGTGGAGGAGGACCGCTCGGCCGGCGGCGGCGACGAGGCCGTCTTCGGCGGCGGGAAGGTGATCCGCGAGTCGATGGGCCAGTCCCGGGCCACGCGGGCGGAGGGCACCCCAGACCTGGTCATCACCGGCGCCGTCATCCTCGACCACTGGGGCGTCGTCAAGGCCGACATCGGCGTGCGGGACGGGCGCATCGTGGCCCTGGGCAAGGCCGGGAACCCCGACACCATGGACGGCGTCCACCCCGGCCTGGTGATCGGCCCGTCCACCGAGGTGCTGGCCGGCAACGGGAGGATCGTCACGGCCGGCGCCGTCGACAGCCACGTCCACCTCATCTGCCCGCAGATCCTGGAGGAGGCGCTGGCCTCGGGCATCACCACCGTCATCGGCGGCGGCACCGGCCCGGCCGAGGGCACCAAGGCCACCACCGTCACCCCAGGCGCGTTCAACCTGGGCTTCATGCTGCAGGCCCTGGACGGCTGGCCCGTCAACGTGGCCCTGCTGGGCAAGGGCAACACCGTGTCCGAGGAGGGGCTGCGGGAGCAGCTGGTGGCCGGCGCATCCGGCTTCAAGCTGCACGAGGACTGGGGCACCACGCCGGCCGCCATCGACGCCTGCCTGCGGGTGTGCGACGCCGAGGGCGTGCAGGCCGCCATCCACACCGACACCCTCAACGAGGCCGGCTACGTGGAGAGCACGCTCGCCGCCATCGCGGGCCGGACGATCCACACGTACCACACCGAGGGCGCCGGCGGCGGCCACGCGCCGGACATCGTCACCGTGGTGTCGGAGCCCAACGTGCTGCCGTCGTCCACCAACCCGACCCGGCCCCACACCGTCAACACCGTCAGCGAGCACCTCGACATGCTGATGGTCTGCCACCACCTGAACCCGTCGATCCCGGAGGACCTGGCCTTCGCCGAGAGCAGGATCCGGCCCTCCACCATCGCGGCCGAGGACGTCCTCCACGACCTGGGCGCCATCTCGATCATCGGCTCCGACTCCCAGGCCATGGGACGGGTGGGCGAGGTGGTGCTGCGCACCTGGCAGACGGCCCACGTGATGAAGGGCCGGCGGGGACCGCTGCCGGGCGACGGGCCGGCCGACAACCACCGGGCCCGGCGCTACGTGGCCAAGTACACCATCGCCCCGGCCGTGGCCCACGGCCTCGACGCCGAGATCGGCTCGGTGGAGCCGGGCAAGCTGGCCGACCTGGTGCTGTGGGACCCGGCCTTCTTCGGCGTGCGGCCCCACGCCGTGCTCAAGGGCGGGGTGATCGCCTGGGCCCAGATGGGCGACGCCAACGCGTCGATCCCCACGCCCCAGCCCGTGCTGCCCCGGCCCATGTTCGGCGCCGCGCCGGCGGTGGCGGCCGGGTCCAGCATCACCTTCGTGGCGCCGGCCGCCCTGGCCTCGGGCGACCTGGCCGACCGCCTGTCGCTCCGTTCCCGGCTGGTGGCGGTGGCCGACACCCGCCGCCTCACCAAGGCCGACCTGCCCGAGAACGGCGCCCGGCCCGACGTGCGGGTCCACGCCGACACCTTCGCCGTCACCATCGACGGGGAGCTGGTCGAGGCGGCGCCGGCGGCCGAGCTGCCCATGGCCCAGCGCTACTTCCTCTTCTGATGGCCGCGGGCTGTGTTCACGGCGGCGGGCACCCGGTTCCTCCGGAACACGCCCGCCGCGCCCGGCGGGGTCCCCATCCCCGCCGGCGGCCTGCCGGCGCCGGCCGCCCCGTGCACCCCGCGCTGTGAACGCCGAGCCGGGTGCCGCGGCGCTGGCGGTGCTGCTGCTGGCCGACGGGCGCTTCCCGGCGGGCGGCCATGCCCATTCGGCCGGCGTGGAGGCGGCGGTGGCCGACGGGCGGGTGCACGACGCCGCCTCGCTGGAGGACTACGTGCGGGGCCGGCTCTGGACGGCCGGGCTCACCGACGCGGCCCTGGCCGCCGCCACGGCCGTGCACCTGGCCCAGTGGGAGGGGGCGGCCGCCGGCGCCGCCGTGCTGGCCGCCCTGGACGCCGAGGCCGAGGCCCGGGTGCCGGCGCCGGCGCTCCGCGCCTCGTCCCGCCGCCTCGGCGCCCAGCTGGTGCGCGCCGCCGGCCGGTGCTGGCCGGCGCAGGTGCTCCTCGCCGCCGCCCGCCTCGATCCCCCTCCCCACCAGCCCGTGGCCCTGGGCGTGGTCACGGTGGCGGTCGGGGCCGGGCCCGAGGCGGCCGCCACCCTCGCCGTGCATGCCGCCCTCACCACGCCGGCCCAGGCCGCCGTCCGGCTCCTCGGCCTGGACCCGTTCACCGCCGCCGCCGTCGTCGCCGGCCTGGCCCGCGAGGGCCGGGCCGTGGTGGCCGAGGCCCTGGCCGCGGCGGAGGGACCCCTCAGGGACCTCCCGTGCAGCACCGGGCCGCTGGTCGACATCGCCGCCGTCCACCACGCCGCCTCCGACCGGCGGCTGTTCGTCACGTAGGGAGGGTCATGGGATCGCAGCACCACCACGGGCCGGGCACCGACGGCGCCGCCGCGCGCGCCCCGGGGGGCGCCCTGCGGGTCGGCATCGGCGGTCCGGTGGGGAGCGGCAAGACCGAGCTGGTGGCGTGCCTGTGCCGGGCCCTCGGGTCACGGCTGTCCCTGGCGGTGGTGACCAACGACATCTTCACCCGCGAGGACGCCGCCATCCTCGAGCGGCGTCAGGTCCTCGCGGCGGAGCGCATCCTTTCGGTGCAGACCGGGTGCTGCCCCCACACCGCCATCCGCGACGACATCAGCGAGAACCTCGACGCCCTCGCCCTCCTGGACGAGAGGTTCGCCCCCGACGTGCTGCTGTTGGAGAGCGGCGGCGACAACCTCACGGCCACGTTCAGCCGGGCCCTCGTCGACGTCCAGATCTTCGTGATCGACGTCGCCGGCGGCGACAAGGTCCCGCGCAAGGGCGGGCCCGGGATCGCGACCTCCGACCTGCTGGTGGTGAACAAGGTCGACCTGGCCCCTCTGGTGGGGGCCGACCTCGACGTCATGCGCCGGGACGCGGCGGCCCAGCGGGGCGAGCGCCCCACCGCGTTCGTGTCACTCCGGGAGGACCCGTCGGCCGGGCCGGTGACGGCCTGGGTGCAGGACCGGCTCAGGCAGCGCCGGGTGGCGTGAGCTCGGCCCTGCGGGCCCGGGCCGCGGTGGGGGCCCGGTTGATCGACGGCGCCACCCGCCTGACCACCCTGCGGTCCGACCCGCCCCTCACCCTGCGGGACGCGGCCGGCGCCGTCTACCTGGCCGCCAGCGCAGCCGGCCCGGTGGGAGGCGACGAGGTCGAGCTGGACGTCCACGTCGGCCCGGGCGCCGTGCTCGAGGTGCGCACGGTGGCCGCCACCCTCGCCCTGCCCGGACCGGTGCCGGCGCCGTCGCGCTCCGACTGCCGGGTGACGGTGGGCGACGGAGCCGAGCTGCGCTGGCGGCCCGAGCCGGTGGTGGCGGTGCGGGGCTGCGACCACCGGGCCGTGGCGCGGATCGACCTCGCCCCCACCGCCGGCCTGGTGTGGCGGGAGGAGCTGGTCCTCGGCCGCCACGGCGAGCCCGGCGGCTCCGTGCTCCAGCGCCTGGAGATCGACCGGGGCGGGGTGGCGCTCCTGCGGACCGAGCACGCCCTGGGGCCGTGCTGGCCGGGGTCGAACGGGCCGGCCGGCGCCGGCGGCCTCCGGGCGGTGGGGACCCTGGTGGTGGTGGGCGCTTCCGCCGCTGCCGCCGCGTCGGCGGCTTGCGGGCTGGACCCGGAAGGGGCGGTCGAGGGCGGCGGCCGGGCGGCCTGGGTCGAGCCGGCGCCGGGCGCAGTCGTGCTGTGGGCCGTGGCCCCTTCGACTCGGTCCCTGCGAGCGGTGCTGGACCGGGTGGCGCCGAGCTGAGCCCGCCCGGCGGGTGGGTCAGGAGCGGACCTCGAACCACACGCACTTGCCGCCGTCGTGCTCGCGCACGCCCCAGCACTCGGCCACGGCGTCGATGACGTGCAGACCGAACCCGGTGGGGGTCTCGGGTTCCAGTGGCTGGGGGACGGGAGGATCGGGCCGGCCGTCGTGCACCTCGACCCGGGCCTGGCCGCCGTCGGCCACGACCACCACGTCGACCTCGGTGCCGGCGTGGATCACCGCGTTGGTGACGACCTCGCTGGTGATGAGCACGGCGGCCTCGATCCCCGACCGGGAGAAGCCCCGTTGCCACAGGACGTCGGCCACGAAGCGCCGGGCCGCGGCCGCGCTTCCAGGGTCGGCCCTGAGTCTCGTTCTCGCGTCCACGGAGCGGATGCTTCCCAACCCGTCCACGATCCACGCCGAAGCGACCGAATTGCCGGCCCGGCTACGTGGCCCGGGCCAGCTGAGGGACCAGTCTGGTCAGCAGGCCGGGGTCGCCCGGCCAGGCCCGGCTCACGACGTCGGGCGGCACCCGGCGCAGGGCCAGGCGCAGGGCCAGGGCCACGACCACCACGTCGTCGAGGGGGCCGATGACGGGCAGGAACTCGGGGACCAGGTCGATCGGCGAGACGACCCACAGGGCGGCGGCGCCGAGGAGGAGGCGGCTGCCGAGGGGAAGGGCCGGGTCCCGCCACAGCCGGCGCAGGAGGGTGGCACAGTCCGGGAGGAGCCGGGCCAGGTCCCGGGCCAGCCCGGGCGGCAGGCGCTGCGCCGCCACGAGCAGCAGGAGCCACACGTCGACCACGAGCGCCAGGCCGGCGCCGATGCGGAGCATCGGACCCAGGGTAGGACCGCACCGCCTCCACCAAGGGGGAGGACGCCGCCGCTCCGCTAAGGTTGCACCTTCGTAGCCCTTGGGATTGCTGCAAACTCCAAGGTCCTGTGGTGCAGTTTGGAGTGCACGCCGGCCTGTCAAGCCGGAGGTCGCGGGTTCAAATCCCGTCAGGACCGCGGTCGGGTAGCTCAGTTGGTAGAGCGCGCGCCTGAAAAGCGCGAGGTCACCGGATCGACGCCGGTCCCGACCACCACAAACCCGCAGCTCAGCGGGGGTGCGGGGCGCCGGGCAGGGCAGCTGATAGGTCCGGCGTGCCAGAGCGTGCCAGATCTTCCCGGCGCATCTCGGGGTCTGGCGGCACCGACGGACGACGCCATCGACCCCGTCGGCGGCGGGGCGTAGGCTCCGGGTCGTGCCGGATGACCCGGAGTTCCTCCGGCACCACCGGGTCGAGGATCTGGCCGCGGAGCAGGGTGTGGCGGCCATCGACGACCTTGACGCACTGGCCGACGTCTCGGCCACCCAGGAGGAGCTGGACGCGTTCCTCGACGCGCTCGGCTCGTGACGCCAACGACCAACCCTCCCTCCTGTCCAGTCCCGCTGGTTGCAACCGGCGAACGGATGGATGCCGGTGGGTGA
>JBQTJJ010000101.1:0-20885 GCA_052387235.1 Actinomycetota bacterium | reverse complement strand
TGGTGGTGCGCGAGCTGTTCCGCCCCGTCGACCGGGCCGGCCTGTGCGTGCCGGGCGGCGAGGCCCCGCTCATGTCCACCGTGCTCATGACCGCCATCCCGGCGCGGGTGGCCGGCGTGCCCGAGGTGGTGCTGTGCTCGCCGCCCACGGCCGGCGGCACGGTGGCGCCCGGCATCCTGGCCGCCGCCGCCCTGGCCGGCGTGGACGAGGTGTACCGCATCGGCGGGGCCCAGGCCGTGGCCGCCATGGCCTACGGCACCGAGACGATCCGCCCCGTCGACGTCATCGTGGGGCCGGGCGGCCTCTACACCACCGTGGCCAAGCAGCAGGTGGCGGCCGAGGGCGTGGTGGGTGTGCCGGGGTCGTTCCCGGGACCGTCCGAGGTGGTGGTGGTGGCCGACGACACCACGCCGGTGGACTTCGCCGCCATCGACGTCATCGTCCAGGTCGAGCACGGCCCCGACAGCGTGGGCTGGCTCATCACGTGGTCGGAGCAGGCCGCCGACCGCATCGAGGCGGCGGTGGCCAGGTTGGCGGCGGCGTCGCCCCGCCGGGCCGTGATCGAGGCCAACCTGGCCGCCAACGGCTACACCGCCCTGGTCGACGGGCCCGAGCAGGCCATGGCCGTGGCCAACGCCGTGGCCCCCGAGCACCTCGAGCTGATGACCGCCGACCCGGAGGCCCTCCTGCCCCTGGTGAAGGCGGCCGGCGCCGTGTTCTGCGGGCCGTTCGCCCCGGCCAGCGTGGGCGACTACGTGGCCGGCCCCAGCCACGTGCTGCCCACCTACGGCTCGGCCCGGTTCTCGGGCGCCCTGCGGGTGGACGACTTCGTGAAGGCCATCCACGTGGTGTCGCTCGACGCCTCCACCCTGGGCCGCATCGGGCCCCACGTGGGCGCCATCGCCGAGGCCGAGGGCCTGCCCGCCCACGCCGAGTCGGTCCGGATCCGATGGGCGCGCTGATCGGCCCGAGGGAGGACCAGGGCCTCGGCGCGGGCTACCACTCGGCCCAGGTCACGGTGGACGTGCGCCTCAACACCAACGAGTCGCCCTACCCGCCGCCCCGGGCCTGGATCGACAACCTGGCCGACGCCATCTCCGTCATCCCGTTCAACCGCTACCCGGACCGCAGCGCCTGGGCCCTGCGGGCCTCGCTGGCCGAGCTGCACGGCGTGCGCCCGGACCAGGTCTTCGCCGCCAACGGGTCCAACGAGGTCCTCCAGACCCTGCTGCTCACCTACGGCGGGCCGGGGCGGTCGGCGGCGGTGTTCGAGCCCACCTACGCCCTGCACTCCCACATCGCCCGCCTCACCGCCACAGCGGTGGCGTCGGGGGCGCGGGCCGCCGACTTCACCCTCGACCTCGACGAGGTCGAGCGGGTGCTCACCGAGGCGAAGCCCTCGGTCACCTTCGTGTGCTCGCCCAACAACCCCACCGGCCGGGCCGAGCCGGCGGCGGTGGTGGCCGAGGTGCTGGAGCTGGCGCCGGGGCTGGTGGTGGTGGACGAGGCCTACGGCCAGTTCGCGCCGTGGTCGGCCCTCGAGCTGGTGGACGACGAGGTCGGCCTGGCCGTGGTGCGCACCTACTCCAAGACGTGGTCGATGGCGGCGGCCCGGCTCGGGTACCTCGTCGGCCCCGCCCCGCTGGTGGCCGAGCTGGAGCGCCGGGCCCTGCCCTA
This sequence comes from Actinomycetota bacterium, assembly GCA_052387235.1. Taxonomy (GTDB): domain Bacteria; phylum Actinomycetota; class Acidimicrobiia; order Acidimicrobiales; genus JBQTJJ01. The sequence continues at coordinate 19,208 of JBQTJJ010000101.1, read as the reverse complement.
CCACCTCGACGCCGTCAAGCAGGCGGCGGGCCGCCTGGCCCTGCCGTTCCGGTCGGAGATGGAGGCGCGGGTGCAGGCCGTCGCCCGGGAGCGGGCCCGCCTGGAGGCGGCCCTGGCCGGCCTCGACGTGGCGTCGTGGCCGTCGGACGCCAACTTCATCCTGTTCCGGCCCCGCTCCCGGCCCGCCCGCGAGGTGTGGCAGGGCCTGCTCGACCGCTCGGTGCTGATCCGGGACTGCAGCTCGTGGCCCGGGCTGGACGGGTGCCTGCGGGTCACGGTGGGCACCACCGACGAGGACGACGCCTTCCTCGATGCGCTCACGGAGGTGCTGGCATGACCCGGACGGCCACGAGGACCCGCTCCACCAAGGAGACCCAGATCGAGGTCCGCCTCGACCTCGACGGCGAGGGCGTCACCGCCGTCGACACCGGGCTCCCGTTCTTCGACCACATGCTGAGCCAGCTGGGCCGCCACGGCGGCATCGACCTCACCATCCACGCCCGGGGCGACCTGGACGTCGACACCCACCACACCGTGGAGGACGTGGCCATCGTGCTGGGCGAGGCGGTGCGCGAGGCCCTGGGCGACAAGGCCGGCATCCGCCGGTTCGGCTCCCTTTCGCTCCCGCTCGACGAGGCCCTGGTCGACGTGGCCCTCGACCTGTCGGGCCGCCCCTTCATCGTCTACGAGGTGGATTGCGGCACCGACGCCCTCCCGCTCGGCACGCCCCCGTTCGACCCCCAGCTGGGCGAGCACTTCTGGCAGTCGTTCGCCACCAGCGCCGGCATCACCCTCCACGTCCGCCTGCGCAGCGGCCGCAACACCCACCACATCCTGGAGGCCACCTTCAAGGGCGTGGCCCGGGCCCTGCGCGACGCGGTCCGGGTGGAGGGTGGAGGCGTGCCGTCCACGAAAGGCCAGTTGTGACCATCGCCTCGCAACCAGAGGTTGCTCGGCGAGCCGAAGGCGCTCCGACCGACCGGCAGAGCCGGCCGTCCTCCGCCCGACCTTTCCTGGCCGGCATCCGGGAGGGCCGCCTCCGGCGGCGCCGGCGGCCGCCGGCCGTTGCAGCCAGGCGGAGGAGGCGGGCGTGATCGCCGTCCTCGACTACGGGATCGGCAACCTGCGCTCGGCCCAGAAGGCGCTGGAGAAGGCCGGGGCCGAGGCGGTGCTGGTCACCGACGCCGCCGGCGCGGCCGGCGCCTCGGGCGTGGTGCTGCCCGGGGTGGGGGCGTTCGGGCGCTGCATGGAGGCCCTGCGCGAGACCGGGCTCGACCGGGCCGCCCTGGCCGCCCTCGAGGCCGGCACCCCGTTCCTCGGCATCTGCGTGGGGATGCAGCTGCTGTACCGGGCGTCCGACGAGAGCCCCGGGGTGGCCGGGCTGGGCGTCATCGACGCCGAGGTGCGGGCCCTGCCCGAGGGCGTGAAGCGGCCCCAGATGCAGTGGAACGTGCTGGTCCCGGCCCGGGCCGACAGCGCCCTGCTGGACGGCCTCGGACCCGAGCCGTGGGTCTACTTCGTCCACTCCTACGCCCCCGAGCCCACCGCCGAGGTGGTGGCCACGTGCGACTACGGCGGCCCGGTGGTGGCGGCGGTGGAGCGGGGCCCGCTGTGGGCCACCCAGTTCCATCCCGAGAAGTCGGGCCCGGTGGGGGCCCGGGTGCTGGCCAACTTCGCCAAGGCCTGCTCCTAGTGGACCTGTACGCCGCCATCGACCTGCGGGACGGCAAGTGCGTGCGCCTGGTCCAGGGCGACTACGCCCGCGAGCGCGTCTACGGCGGCGACCCCGTCGCCGTGGCTCGGGAGTTCGAGGCCGACGGCGCGCCGTGGATCCACGTCGTCGACCTCGACGCGGCCCGCACCGGCCGGCCCGAGAACCGGGCTGTGGTGGTGGCCATCGCCGAGGCCGTCGACGTCCCGGTCCAGGCCGGCGGGGGCATCCGGGACGAGTTCTCGGCCGAGGCCCTGCTGGACGCCGGCGTGAGCCGCATCGTCCTCGGCACCGCCGCCCTGGAGGACCCGGGCCTGCTGCGACGGGTGGCGGCCCGCCACCCCGGTCGTGTCGCGGTGGGCCTCGACGCCCGCCACGGCGAGGTGGCGGTGCGGGGCTGGACCGAGGGCTCGGGCCGGTCGCTCGACGAGGTGCTGGAGGCGGTGGGCGACGCCCCCCTCGGCGCCGTCGTCATCACCGACATCTCGCGCGACGGGATGCTGGGCGGCCCCGACGTCACCGGCATGGCCGCCGTGCTCCGGTCGGCCCGGCACCCGGTGGTGGCGTCGGGCGGCGTGGGGACCCTCGACGACATCCGGGCCCTGGCCCGGGTGGACGCCGACGGCCGGCTCCTGTCCGGCGTGATCGTCGGCACGGCCCTGCACGAGGGCGTGTTCAGCGTGAGCGAGGCGGTGGCGGCGTGCGATCCGTGAGGATCATCCCCTGCCTCGACGTCGACGCCGGCCGGGTGGTCAAGGGCGTGCGCTTCGTGGACCTGCGCGACGCCGGCGACCCGGCCGAGCTGGCGGCCCGCTACGACGAGGCCGGCGCCGACGAGATCGTGTTCCTCGACATCACGGCCTCGTCCGACGCCCGCGCCACCATGGTGGACGTGGTGCGGCGGACGGCCGAGCAGGTGTTCATCCCGCTCACCGTGGGCGGGGGGGTCCGCACCGTGGACGACGCCCGCCGGCTGCTCCGGGCCGGCGCCGACAAGGTGGGCGTCAACACGGCGGCCGTGGCCCGGCCCCAGCTCGTCACCGAGCTGGCGGCGGAGTTCGGGGCCCAGTGCGTGGTGGTGGCCATCGACGCCCGGCGGCGCCCGGAGGGCGGCGGATTCGAGGTGTACACCCACGGCGGCCGCACGCCCACCGGCCTGGACGCGGTGGCGTGGGCGGCCGAGTGCGAGCGCCTCGGCGCCGGCGAGATCCTCCTCACGTCCATGGACCGCGACGGCACCCGCCACGGGTTCGACCTCGGGCTCACCCGGGCCGTCGTCGGCGCCTGCAACCTCCCGGTGGTCGCCAGCGGCGGCGTGGGCACCCTCGACCACCTGGTGGAGGGTGCCACCGAGGGCGGGGCCGACGCCGTGCTGGCCGCCTCGGTGTTCCACTTCGGCGAGTACACCATCCGCCAGGCCAAGCAGCACCTGGCCGCCGCCGGCGTGATGGTCCGCCCGTCGTGACCGGCCGACTTCGAGTAAATAGCTCGCCAAAATGGCGAGCTATTTACTCGGGGTTGGTGATGTTGGTCGCCGCCGCCGGCTGTGGGGGCGGGGGGGAGCCGGGCGCCGGCGTGGGCGTGTCACTCGAGGTGCGGCACTCGGAGCCGCTGAGGGCGGGAGGGCCGGTGCGGTGGACGCTGGTCCTCCGCAACGACAGGCCGCGCCAGCTCGACCTCGAGTTCCCGTCCGGCAAGGACGGCGACGTGGTCCTGCTGCAGGGCGGCAGGGAGCGCTACCGGTGGAGCACCGGGCGCATGTTCACCGCCGGCGTGCGGCCCATGAGCGCCGGCCCCAACGAGACCCTCACCTTCGCCCTCGAGGACCCCGAGCTCGCCGTCGAGCCCGGCGAGTACGACCTGGTGGCCACCGTGGCCACGTCCGAGGAGGTGCCGCCGGCGGAGCGGACGGTCACCGTCGTCGCCTGACGCCACTCCCGAGTAAATAACTCGCCAAAATGGCGAGTTATTTACTCGGGACGGGGGGATCACGACGGGGTGGTGGCCCAGGTGCGGGCGTAGGGGACGCCGGGCGAGGGCTGGGGGGTGGGGAGGCCGGCGTTGGACCCGCCGGCGGGCGGGGCCTCGTTGAGCTCGGCCAGCCGGCGCCCGGTGACGGAGAAGAAGCCGACCCAGACGGCGACCACCAGGGCCACCCCCGTGTAGGCCAGGAGCGCCGGCCAGGCCGGCCCGTCCTTGGCCTCGCGGAGCAGGACGTCGGTGTTGCGCTCGAAGGCGGCCCGGCGCTCGGGCAGGGCCGGGACCGCGGAGGCACCGATCTCGGCGTCGGCCGGCATGTACACGGGAGTGGCCATGACCTCGTCGCCCCGCAGCAGGCTCACCGTGGTCTTCCACGTGCCGGTGAGGGGGGAGGCGGTGGCGGTCTCGTAGCGGCCGGGCGCCACCTCCTCCAGCTCCTCGTACTGGGTCCCGCCGCCCTGCCACGACATCACGCCGAAGGCGACGGCCTTGTCGGCGGCGCCGGCCGGCGTGAGGTCGACGCCGATGCGGGCCGTCGAGCCGTCGGGGGCCTGGTCCAGGAGGCGGATGGTGGCCTGGACGTCGCCCACGTTGCGGGGGAGGGGGTAGGCCAGGACCAGCACCACGCCCAGCCCGGCCACGGCCAGGGCGGCCAGGGGCATCCGGGTGGCGGCGACCTCGTCGCCCCGCCGCCATGCCCGGCCCATGCCGGCGCCGATGACGCCGGACGACAGGCCGGCGATCAGGCCGAGGACGGCGGCCGGCACCAGGAGGCGGGGCGAGCTGTCGAACCAGCCCGAGGCGTCGACCCAGAACATCTCGCCGGCCAGGCCCACCGTGCCGACGGCGGCGCCGGCGATCAGGCCGAACCGCAGCGTGTTGCGGGTGCCGGCCAGCAGGGCCACCACCTCCACGCAGACGGCGCCGGCCAGGTACAGCGGGAAGCGGGGGAAGGTGTGGTTGAGGGCCCCGCCCACGATCAGCCCGATGCTGACCCGCAGGAACAGGAAGGCGGCCAGGGCCGAGATGGCGCCGCCCGCGCCCAGGGCCAGCCGGGCCAGGACCAGGCTGAACCCGGCGGCGACGGTGATCAGGATGGGGAGGTACAGGGCCTGGAACTGCGGCACGCCGAAGTCGAACTCCCCCTGGAAGGTGGACAGGCCGACCAGGACGGCGCCGGCCGTGGTGGCCTCGATGATGTGGCCGAGGATCGTGGACTGGGACCGGGGCCGGCCCTCCAGCAGCATGAGCAGCACGGCGATGGGGCCGAGCGACCCGCCGGCCACCAGCTGCAGGTGGCTCGGGCTCCAAAGCGTGACGTCGACGCCGTAGGCCCGGTGCCACAGCTCGTCGAGCGGGAAGGCCGCCGTGCCGCCCAGTCCGAGCACGGCCAGCATCAGGGCCGACCACGGGATGGTGAGGCCGGCGAAGCGGAAGCCCACCGGCGCCTTGTCGAGGGTGGCGAAGATGACGGCGATGAGCGAGGCGAACATCATCCCGCTGAGGCCCAGCAGGATCATGGTGTGGCTGGGCGTGAACAGGTCCTTGTCCCGGCCGAAGTCGATGTGCCAGGCCACGTCCCAGTACAGGCCGATCACCGCCACCGCCAGCGCCAGCAGCCCGGTCAGCACCCCGGCCATGGCCCACCCCGGCCGGCCCGTGATCCACTCCAGGCTGTACGAGATCCGCTTGAAGAAGATCTTGACGGGGTTGCGCTCGTCGCCGTGCTCGCCCATGACCAGCAGCCAGAACACGCAGAACGAGTAGAAGACGTAGGGAGCGACGACGTACGGCCAGTCGACGGCCCAGGAGCTGACGGCGGTCATGAGGATCCCTTTCGACGGCTGTCGGTCACGGGGTGGAATGGGTCATGGCGGTGGAGGCGGCCGTCCGCTGCTCCATGGCGGAGGCGAGCACGGCCTGGACGGTGGTGGACGCCAGCCGGCGCATGCGCCGCAGGGCGTCGGTGACGCGGGGGAGCTCGGAGGCCGGCATGCCGGCGTCGGCGTACGGCTTCCAGACGTGGTCCTCGAACATGCGCACGAACCGGCGGGCCACGCGGTCGAGGTCCTCCCGCAGCTCCGCCACCTCCTCGAGCGTGGCCTCGAGGGGGACGCCCACGGCGACGAGCTCGGCGCCGGCGTGCACCAGGCGCGGGCTCGGGACCCGGACCATCGGCCCCTCGGGGGCGAGGAGGCCGAGCTGCACCGCCCGCAGGATGAGGTCGGGCCGGGTGGCGCTCTCGGGGAAGAGGGTGAACAGGTGCTCGGGGGTCACCAGCTCGGGCTCCTCGTCGGTCCACGGGGCGGTGAGGACCTGCTCGAAGCCGAGGACGTCGCCCAGGCTGCGGCCCGACTCCCACGCCTGGAGCAGGCCGGCGATGCCGGCGAGGGAGTAGCCCTGCTCCTGGAGCTGGCTGATGAGGCGGAGCCGGCCCAGGTGGCCTTCGTCGTAGCGGCCGACCCGTCCCACCAGGGTGGGCGGGGGGAGCAGGCCGGCCGTCTGGTGGTTCCGCACGGTGCGGGTGGTGCACCCGGCCCGCTGGGCCAGCTCGTCGATGGTCATCCCGCCCGAACGGTCCGCAACCGGCACGGCGCCACCGTATCACGACGTTGCCATCAGTCAAGGTTACATTGATCGAAGTAATCATCGGCGCCGGCGCCGACCGCGTACGGTGGGAGGGTGCCGGAGCGGGACCACAAGCAGCCCATCACCATGCTGGCCGACCGCCTGCTCGTGCAGCTTCCCCAGGCCGAGGGCGAGCGCCGCTCCCGGGCCGGCATCCTGATCCCGGCCACGGCCCAGGTCGGCAAGCGCCTCACCTGGGCCGAGGTCGTGGCCGTGGGGCCCCATGTGCGCAGCGTGCGCACCGGCGACTGGGTCCTGTTCAACCCCGAGGACCGCTTCGAGGTCGAGGTCCGCAACGAGGAGTACCTCATCCTCCGTGAGCGCGACATCCATGCCGTGGCCTCCGACCGCATCGACGATGCCACCGGGCTCTACCTGTGAGGGTCGCGCCTCGCAGCCTCGCCGGGTACCCGTCGTGAGCGACCCGCTCTCGGGACTCGAGCAGGTCAAGTTCGACGCCGCCGGCCTGGTGCCGGCCATCGCCCAGGACCGTGGCACGGGCAAGGTGTTGATGCTGGCCTGGATGAACGCCGACACCCTCCGGGAGACCCTGGCGACGGGACGGATGGTCTACTGGAGCCGGTCCCGGCAGGAGCGGTGGGCCAAGGGGGACACGTCGGGCGACGTGCAGACGGTGGTGGAGGCGTCCTACGACTGCGACGCCGACGCCCTGCTCTTCGTGGTCGACCAGGCCGGCAAGGGCGCCTGCCACACCGGCGCATTCAGCTGCTTCTACCGCTCCTTCGGTGCTCCGCCCCAGTAGGGACGACTTCCGCGCCCTGGCCCGCACCGCCCCGGTGGTGCCGGTGTGGCGGGAGATCCTCGGCGACCTCACCACGCCGGTGGCCGGCTTCCTGCGGGTGGTGGGCGACGAGCCCGGCTTCCTGTTCGAGTCGGTGGAGCACGGCGAGCGGTGGAGCCGGTGGTCGTTCGTGGGCCGCAACCCGTCGGCCACCCTGGTGGCCCGGGGCGGGCGGATCGAGGTGGAGGGCGCGCTGCCGCCCTCGGTGCCGCTGGACCGGGGCGTCCTGGCCGCGGTCGAGGCGATCCTCGCCGCCTACCGGTCGCCGCCGGTGCCGGACCTGCCCCCGCTCCACGGCGGCGTCGTCGGCTACCTGGGCTACGACGTGGTCCGGGAGGTCGAGCGCCTCCCCCACGTCCCGGCCGACGACCTGGGCTTCCCCGATGCCGTGCTGTCGGTGGTGGGGGAGATCGCGGCCTACGACCACTGGCGCCAGCGGGTCACCCTGGTGGCCAACGCGGTGGTACCGGCCGGCGCCGGCGCAGACGAGGTCGACGCCCTCTACGACGCCGCCTCGGCCCGGCTCGACCGCCTGGCCGCCGACGGCGCCCGCCCCCTCGACGAGCCGGTGGTGGAGCCGCCCGAGCGGGACGAACCGCCGCCCGGCGTGCGCCGCACCGTCACCCCCGAGGCCTACGCGGCGGCGGTGGCGGCGGCCAAGGAGCGCATCCTCGACGGCGACATCTTCCAGGTCGTCCTGGCCATGCGCTTCGACCTCGACCTCGAGGCCGACCCGTTCGACCTGTACCGGGCCCTGCGCCAGGTCAACCCGTCGCCGTACATGTACTTCCTCCGCCACCCCGCCATCACCGTGGTGGGGTCGTCGCCCGAGCCCATGGTCCAGCTGCTGGGCGACCGGGTCGTGTCCCGTCCCATCGCCGGCACCCGCCGCCGGGGCCGCACCGACGAGGAGGACCGCCGCCTGGCCGGCGAGCTGCGCGAGCACCCCAAGGAGCTGGCCGAGCACGTGATGCTGGTGGACCTGGCCCGCAACGACGTGGGCCGGGTGGTGCGCTACGGCACCGAGCAGGTGGACGAGCTGCTCACCCTGGAGCGCTACAGCCACGTCATGCACCTCACGTCCCAGGTGTCGGGCCGGCTGCGGGAGGGCCTCGGCCCCATCGACGTGCTGCGGGCCACGCTGCCGGCCGGCACCGTCTCCGGCGCCCCCAAGGTCAAGGCGATGGAGATCATCGACGAGCTGGAGCCCACCAAGCGGGGCCCGTACGCCGGCGTGGTGGGCTACGTCGACTTCTCCGGCAACCTCGACACCGCCATCGCCATCCGCACCATGATGGTCGGCCCCGACGGGCGGGCCAGCGTCCAGGCCGGCGCCGGCATCGTGGCCGACTCCGACCCGGCCCAGGAGGATCTGGAGTGCCGCAACAAGGCGGCCGCCCTCCTCGCCGCCGTCCCCGCCGCCCGCCGCATGACCGCCGCCCGCCGGTCGTCCTCCCCCGTTCCCGAGTAAATAACTCGCCAAAATGGCGAGTTATTTACTCGAAAGGGGGTCAGTTGGTCGACGGGTCGGCGGGGAAGTGGGCGTACAGGGCCAGGCGGCCGGGCTGGCGCCCGAGCACGGCCGACCAGAGGCGCTCGGGGCGGGCGCCGAGCACGTCGGCGGGGGCGGCGTCGACGACCCACCACGCGCCGGCGTCGATCTCCTCCTCCAGCTGGCCGTCGCCCCAGCCGGCGTAGCCGGCGAACAGGCGCAGGTCCTCGACGGCGGCGGCCACCTCCTCGGGGCTGCCGGCCAGGTCGACGATGCCGACGCCGGCCACCACCGGGCGCCACACCTCGGTGGACGCCGGGTCGCGGCCCCGGGCCAGGCCGATGACGGCGCTCTGGGACACCGGGCCGCCCACGAAGATCACCGCCGGCGAGGCGGTGACGTCGTCCCACTCGGGCAGGGGCTCGCCCACCGCCGTCTCGCTGGGGCGGTTGAGGACCAGGCCCACCGCTCCCTCGGCGGAGTGCTCCAGCACCAGCACGACGGTCCGGTCGAAGTTGGGGTCACCGAGCACCGGGGTCGCCACCAGGAGCCGGCCCGTGAGCGGCGCGTCGTCCATGGTCCCAGTCTCCCGCGTCCGGGGGCCGGCGTGGGGACCGGCGCCGGCTGGGCCAGAATGCGGGCATGGACCTGGCCGCCGACTACCACGCGCTGCGCCACGGCGCCGGCGCGGTGGCCCTGCCCCGGGACTTCCTCCGGGTGTCGGGGCCCGACGCCGTGTCGTGGCTCCAGGGCCAGCTCAGCCAGGACGTGGCCAAGCTGGCGGTGGGCGCGTCGGCCGACTCCCTCCTCCTCCAGCCCCAGGGCAAGGTGGAGGCGCTGGTGCGCGTGACCCGCACCGCGGCCGACGCGATGGTGATCGACGTCGACGGCGGCTTCGGCGAGGCGGTGGCGGCGCGGCTGCGCCGGTTCAAGATCCGGGTCAAGGCCGAGCTGGAGCCGCTGGAGTGGCGCTGCCTGGCCGTGCGGGGGCCGCGGGCGGCCGAGGTGGCGGCCGGCGCCACCGGCGGGATGGTGCTGGCCGCCGACTGGCCCGGGCTGCCCGGCGTCGACGTGGTGGGCGAGGAACCGGCCCTCCCCGCCGGCGTGCGGGCGTGCTCGATGGAGGCGTGGCAGGCGGTGCGGGTGGAGGCGGGCGTGCCGGCCATGGGAGCCGAGCTCACCGAGCGCACCATCCCGGCCGAGGCCGGCGTGGTGGAGCGGACGGTCAGCTTCACCAAGGGCTGCTACACGGGCCAGGAGCTGGTGGCCCGCATCGACTCCCGGGGCGGCAACGTCCCCCGCCACCTGAGGGGCGTGGTGGTGGCGGCCGGCGACGCGGTCCCGCCGGTGGGTGCGGCGGTGGTTTCCGGCGACCGCGAGGTCGGCACCGTGACCTCGGTGGCGGCCCGCCCCGACGGCACCGTGGCCCTGGCCTACGTCCGCCGCGACGTGGAGCCTCCGGCCGACGCCGAGCTGCGCTGGGAGGGCGGCTCGGCGCCGGCGCGCGTGGAGTCCCTCCCGCTGGTCGGCTGAACCGTTGGCCGCCGCACCCCGACGCCGGCGCCCCGACGTCGCCGGCGCGCGCGCCCCCGCCGTGGTGGTGGCGCTGGCCCTGAGCGCGCTGGCCGGCGCCTGCAGCGGCGCCGACACGGCGGTGGAGCCGCTGCCCCCGCCCCCCAGCACGGCGGCCCTCGCCCCCACCACCGCCCCCGTCGACTACAGCGGCGTGGCCCTGCCCGGCGTGGCCTCCGGGCGCACCACCACCACCGGGGTCGCCATGGGGCCGGGCCAGGCCAGCCTGAAGGGCCGGGTGGTGACCTCCGAGGGCGTGGCGGTGGAGGGGGCCACGGTGCGCGTCGAGCGCCTGTCGGGAGCGGGGGTGGCCACCCTCGACCTGCTCTCGGTCGCCGACGGCGCCTGGACCGTGCCCGGCGTGCTGGGCGGGCGCTACCGCATCCGGGCCTGGCGCCAGCCCGACATGGCCCTGGTGGAGCCGGCCCTCGTCTTCCTCGGCGCCAGCCAGGAGGGGGCGGTGGAGCTGAGGCTGGGGCGCCACTGGGGCACCACCCCGGTGCCGTCCGTCGCCCCTCTCAAGCCCCTGGTGGGCGAGCCCACCAACCTGGCCCTGCAGCTGACGACGCGGTCGGTGGACACGGCCGGCGTGGTGGTGGGGATCCCCATCGCCGGCGCCACCGTGGAGCTCGGCGGCGGCGCCGGCTGGACCGTCGTGGCCCCGAACCCCACCACCACCGACGCCGGCGGCCGGGCCAGGTGGCAGCTGATCTGCGCCGGCGTCGGGGTCCAGCCGCTGCGGCTGGTGGTGAACGGGACCGAGCAGTTCCAGCTCGCCCTGCCGGCGTGCGGCGAGCCGCCGCCGCCGTCCACCACCACGGTCCCGGGCACCACCGTCCCGGGCACGCCCACCACCAAGCCGGCGGTCACGACGACCCGTCCGCCGTCGACGGCCACGACGACGACGCGGGCGCCGCCGACGACGAAGCCGAAGAACCCCTGAGCCCCACCACCATGCGGGTGGCGCCGGGGCGGGACTCGGCGGCCACCACGGCGCCCATGGCCGCGCCCAGCTCGGCCACGATGGCGAGCCCCAGACCCGACCCGACCTGGCGGGCCGGCCGCCGGGACGACTGGAACAGGCGGTCGAACAGGTGGGGGAGGTCGGCGTCGGGGATGCCGGGGCCGTCGTCGCACACGGTCACCACCACCCGGTCCCCGTCGCGCCCGGCCGCGACCGAGATGCGGGACGTGGCGAACTTGAGGGCGTTCTCCACCAGGTTGGCCACGACCTGGGCCAGCCGCTCGGGGTCGGCCGCCACCACCAGGCCGGGGTCCATGGCCTCGACGTCGAGGGCCACGCCGGCCGCCTCGGCCGCGGGCCGGAACCCCTCGGCCGTGTCGGCCACCACCTCGGCCGCGTCGACCGGGACCACGTCGAGCGAGAAGGCGCGGGCGTCGAGCTTGGCCAGGTCGAGCAGGTCGCCCACCAGCCGCTCCAGCCGGCGGGCCTCGGCCCCGATGATCTCGGCCGCCCGCCGGTCGTCGGGAGCGGCACCGTCGGCGATGGCCTCGGCGAAGCCCCGCACCGACGTCAGCGGGGTGCGCAGCTCGTGCGAGACCGAGAGCAGGAACTGGCGCTCGAGGCCCCGGGCCCGCTCCAGGTCGGCGGCCATGGAGTTGATCGACCCGGCCAGCCGGGCCAGCTCGGCCTCGGCCCCCGGCCCGCCCGGGTCCACCCGCACCCCCAGGTCGCCGGCGGCGATGCGCCGGGTGGCCTGCTCCGCCGCGGTGAGGGGGCGTGCGAAGCGGCGGGCCAGGCGGTCGGCGGCGACGGCGGCCGCGCCCAGGGCGGCCAGGGCCGAGACGACGAACCAGGGGAGGGCCACGCCCAGGCCCGAGGCCTGCCGGCGGGTGAGGACGACGGCGGCGCGCGGGACCGGGCCCCGCCGGAGGGGCGCGGCGGCGTAGGCGACGTCGCCCCGCCAGCCCGACACCGCCGTCCCGGCCTGGAGCCGGGCCACGTCAGCCGGCGCCAGCTCGAAGGCGCCGGCGGGCGGAGCGGCCAGGGCGGGGCGGCGGGCGGCCCGCGGCCCCGGCAGGGCGACCACCTCGGCCCCCTCGAGCCGCAGGGAACGGCGCAGGGCGGCCAGCACGGGACGCCCCTCGAGGCCGTCCACCAGCCCGGCCAGGGCCTGGGCCTGCTCCACCAGGTCGTCGCGGGTCTCGGCCCGGGCCGCGGTGCGGGCCAGGAGCAGGGTGCCGAGGCCGGCCACGGCCAGGGCGGCGGCCACCACGCCGACGATGGTGAGCGAGAGGCGCCTGCGCACCGGCGGCCCCGTCAGTCCAGCCGGTAGCCCAGGCCCCACACCGTGGTGAGGGGGAGGGCGTCGCCCAGCTTCCTGCGCAGCTGGCGCACGTGGACGTCCACCGTCCGCTCGTCGCCGTACCAGCCGGGGCCCCACACCCCGTCGAGCAGCTGGCGCCGGCTCAGGGCCAGGCCCGGGTGCTCGGCCAGGAACCGCAGCAGGTCGAACTCCCGGGTGGCGAGCGGCACCGCGACGCCGTCCACCGCCGCCTCCCGCCGGCCCGTGTCCACCGTGACCCGGCCCGCGGCCAGCACGTCCGGCCCGGCCGGCGCCGGCCCGCCGGAGCGGCGCAGGACGGCCTTCACCCGGGCCACCAGCTCGCGGGGCGAGAAGGGCTTGGTGACGTAGTCGTCGGCGCCCAGCTCCAGGCCGAGGACGCGGTCGACCTCGCCGTCGCGGGCGGTGAGCATCACCACCGGCACGGCCGGCGCCCCGTCGGTGCCGCGGAGGCGCCGGCACACCTCCAGACCGTCCATGGCGCCGGGCAGGCCCACGTCCAGCACCACCAGCCGGGGCCGCTCGGTGGCCACCAGCTCCATCCCCCGCTCGCCCGTGCCGGCCTGCAGGACCCGGTAGCCCTCCCGGCGCAGGTAGAGGTCGACCAGGCCGGCGATGTTGGGGTCGTCCTCCACCACGACGATGGTCCCGTGATCGGGGTGCACACGAGAAGCGTGGCACCCCGGTGTGAGCGAAGTGTGATCGCCCGGGAAGAGGGCGAAATGCCTCAAGTGCGACCCTGGGCCCGCCGACAAGAACCATGTGGCCCGGACCAACCGCCTCGGACGGTTGGCAGCGGAGGTGGCCGAGTGGCTCCCCAGGGGCCAGGTCCTGCCCGAGGACGTGTGGCGGGCGCGCCACCGCATCCTCACCATCCTGCTCCAGTTCCACGTCGCCGCCATCTTCGTGTTCGCCCTCGTGCGGGGCGAGTCGGTCCTGCATTCGCTGGGCGAGGCCGCCATCGTCGGCGTGTTCGCCGTCCTGGCCGCCAGCCGCCGCCGGCAGTTCAGCTCGGCCATGTGCGCCGTCGGGCTGGTGATGTCGTCGGCGGTGCTCGTCCACCTGTCGGGCGGCATGATCGAGATGCACTTCCACTTCTTCGTGGTGGTGGGGATCCTCACCCTGTACCAGGACTGGCAGCCGTTCCTGATCGCCATCGCCATGGTGGTGGTCCACCACGCCGGCATGGGCGCCATCGCCCCCGGGGAGGTCTACAACCACCCGTCGGCGCTCGCCCATCCCTTCCGGTGGGCGCTGGTGCACGGGGCCTTCGTGCTGGCCGCCAGCGTGGCCAGCGTGGTGGCCTGGCGCCTCAACGAGGAGCACGCGCTGAAGGACGGGCTGACCGGCCTTGCCAGCCGCACGCTGTTCCAGGACCGGGTGGGCCACGCCCTGGCCCGCTCGCAGCGCCGGCCCGGCGTCCTGGCCGTGCTGTTCGTGGACCTGGACGGCTTCAAGGACGTGAACGACACCCTCGGGCACGCCGCCGGCGACGAGATCCTCGCGGCAGTGGCCCAGCGCCTGCAGGCGTGTCTGCGCTCGGCCGACACCGCCGCCCGCCTCGGCGGCGACGAGTTCGCCGTCCTGCTCGAGGACATCGACGGCGACGCCGGCGCCATCCGGCTGGCCGAGCGGTTCCTCGAGGCCCTGGCCAGGCCGTTCGAGCTCCGGGCCCGGACGATGTCCATCGGGGCCAGCATCGGCATCGCCCTCAACGACAGCTGCATGAGCACCGAGGAGCTGCTCCGCAACGCCGACGTGGCGATGTACACGGCCAAGGCGGCGGGACGGGGCCGCTTCCGGTTGTTCGAGCACGGCATGCACACCGCCGTGGTCCAGCGGGTCGAGCTCCAGCAGGAGCTGGACCAGGCCGTGGACCTGGGCCAGCTCGTCCTGCACTACCAGCCGGTCGTCGCCCTGGCCACCGGACGGCTGGCCGGCCTCGAGGCCCTGCTGCGCTGGAACCATCCCACCCGCGGCCTCCTCACCCCCGACGCCTTCCTGGAGCAGGCGGAGGAGTCGGGCGCCATCGTGCGCATCGGCAGCTGGGTGCTCGGGGAAGCCTGCCGGCAGGCGGGGGTCTGGAAGGAGCGCCACCGGGACTACCCGATCTCGATGGCGGTCAACCTGTCCCCCCGGCAGCTGTTCGACACCGACATGGTGGACGCCGTCGACGCCGCGCTGCGGGGCTCGGGACTGGCGCCGGCCGACCTTGTCCTGGAGCTCACCGAGAGCGTGATGGTGCGCGACATCGCCGTCATCCACGAGCGCCTCGACGCCCTGAAGACGCTGGGCGTCGGCCTGGCCATCGACGACTTCGGCACCGGCTACTCCTCCCTGAGCTACCTGCGCACGCTCCCCTTCGACGTGCTGAAGCTCGACAAGCAGTTCATCGACGGCGTGGACGCCGGGCCCGGTGCGTCGGCGTTCGCCCTCGCCATCATCAAGCTGGCCCAGACCCTGGGCATCGAGACGGTGGCCGAGGGCGTGGAGCGCCCGTCCCAGGCCGCCGAGCTGGCCCGCCTGGGCTGCGGCATGGCCCAGGGCTACCACTTCGCCCGTCCCCTGGCCGCCGAGGGGATCGACGCCCTCCTGGCCGCCACCGGGCGCGAGGGATGGGTGCAGCAGTCGGCCGGCGTGCTCCACCGTTCCACCAGGAGCTGATCGGGCCGCCGGTACGCTGGCCGCCGCCGTGGCCACCTACCTCGACACCATCCTCGACGTGCACCGGGCCGCGGCCGCGGCCGATCCCCGGCCCGTGGACGACCTGGTGGCCCAGGCCCGGGCCGAGCCTCCCACCCGGGGCTTCGCCGCCGCCGTGACCCGGGCCGCCGGCGCCGGCGGTCTGGCCGTCATCGCCGAGATCAAGAAGCGCTCCCCGTCACGGGGCGATCTGGCGCCGGAGCTGGTCCCGGCCGTGCTGGCCAGGGCCTACGCCGACGGCGGGGCCGCCTGCCTGTCCGTGCTCACCGACGCCGAGTTCTTCGGGGGCTCGCCCGCCGACCTGGGCGAGGCCCGGGCCGCGGTCGACCTGCCGGTGCTGCGCAAGGACTTCACCGTCTCCGAGCGGGACGTGTGCGACGCCCGCCTCCTCGGTGCCGACGCCGTGCTGCTCATCGTGGCCGCCCTTTCCGACGCCGACCTGACCCGGTTCCACGCCCTGGCCGTGCAGCTCGGCCTGGACGCCCTGGTGGAGGTGCACGACGAGGCCGAGGTGGAGCGGGCCCTGGCTGCCGGCGCCACCCTGATCGGGGTCAACCAGCGCGACCTCACCACCTTCGAGGTCGACCGGGAGCGGGCGGTGCGGGTGGCGGCCGCCATCCCCGACGGCGTGGTGCGGGTGGCCGAGTCCGGCATCGGCGGGCCCGCCGACGCGGCCCGGCTGGCCGGCGCCGGCTACGCCGCCGTCCTGGTGGGGGAGTCCCTCGTCACCAGCGCCGACCCGGCGGCGGCGGTGCGGGCCCTGCGATCGGCGGACCCGTGTTCGTGAAGGTGTGCGGGACGACCTCCGAGGAGGACGCCCTGGTGGCGGTGGCCATGGGCGCCGACGCGGTGGGGTTCATCTTCGCCCCGTCGCCCCGCCAGGTGGCCCCGGCCAAGGTGGCGGCCATCATCGGCCGCCTCCCACCCGAGGTCGTGACGGTGGGGGTGTTCCGCGACTCCGCCCCCGAGCAGGTGGTGAAGGTGGTGAACAGCCTCGGCCTCAAGGCGGCCCAGCTCCACGGGCGGGAGACGCCGGCCCAGGTGCAGTGGGTCGTGGAGCGCGTGCCCCTCGTCATCAACGCCTTCCCGGCCGGGAGCAGCGCCATCCGCCGCGCCAAGGAGTACGGGGCCCAGATCGTGATGCTCGACGCGCCGTCGCCCGGCTCGGGCCAGGTGTTCGACTGGTCCCTGGTGGACGGCGTGCCCCCGGGCTCGCGCCTGCTGCTGGCCGGGGGGCTCACCCCCGACAACGTGGCCGACGCCGTCGCCCAGGCCCGGCCCTGGGGCGTGGACGTGTGCACGGGCGTCGAGTCCGAGCCGGGGCGCAAGGACGCACGCAAGCTGCGGGCCTTCGTGGCCGCGGCCAAGGCGGCCGAGCCGGACGACTACCGGGCCGGCGACGACGAGCCCTTCGACTGGGAGGCGGGCGACTGATGACCGACGTGGCCGAGACGGGGCCGCTCATGCGCGAGCCCACGCCCGAGGGCCGCTTCGGCCGGTTCGGCGGGCGCTTCCTCCCGGAGGCTCTTGTCCCCGCCTGCCAGGAGCTGGAGGCCGCCTTCCGCACGGCGTGGTCCGACCCCGCCTTCAAGGGCGAGTACCTCGCCATCCTGGGGGCCAACGGCCGGCCGACCCCGGTCACCGAGTGCCGGCGCCTGTCCGAGCGCCTCGGCGTGCGGGTGCTGCTGAAGCGGGAGGACCTCACCCACACCGGCTCCCACAAGATCAACAACGTCATCGGCCAGGCCCTGCTCACCCAGCGGATGGGCAAGACGCGGGTGGTGGCCGAGACCGGCGCCGGCCAGCACGGGGTGGCCACCGCCACCGCCGCCGCCATGTTCGGCTTCGACTGCGTGATCTACATGGGCGAGGTCGACGTGGAGCGCCAGGCCCTCAACGTGTTCCGCATGAAGCTGCTGGGGGCCGAGGTGCGCCCGGTGGGCTCGGGCAGCCGCACCCTCAAGGACGCGATCAACGAGGCCTTCCGCGACTGGGTCACGTCGGTCGAGACCACCCACTACTGCCTGGGCTCGGTCACCGGGCCCCACCCCTACCCGTGGATGATCCGGGAGCTGCAGCGGGTCATCGGCGACGAGGCCGTGGGCCAGTGCCGGGAGCTGCTGGGCGGGGCCGACCCCGACTACGTGGTCGCCTGCGTGGGGGGCGGGTCCAACGCGGCCGGCACCTTCGCCGGCTTCGTCGACACCGGCGCCAGGCTGGTCGGCGTCGAGCCGGCGGGGGGCGCGGCGGTGGGTCGGGGCATCCCCGGCGTGGTCCACGGCTCGCTCTCCCAGCTGCTGCAGGACGAGTACGGCCAGGTGCTGGAGGCCCATTCGGTCTCCGCCGGCCTCGACTACCCGGGCGTGGGCCCCGAGCACGCCCACCTGGCCGACGTGGGCCGGGCCCGCTACGTCCCCGCCGGCGACGCCGAGGTGCTCGCCGCCCTCCAGCTCCTGGCCACCACCGAGGGCATCATCCCGGCCCTGGAGCCGGCCCACGCCGTGGCCTGGGTCGTGCGGGCCGCCGGCACCGACGAGCTGCCGGCCGGCTCCACCGTCCTCGTCACCATGTCGGGCCGGGGCGACAAGGACGCCGAGCACGTCATGCGCCTCCTCGGCCACGGTCCCGGCGGCGCCGCCCCGGTGGCCGGATGACGCGGTTCTGGTCCGCAGAACGCGTTGGTGTTCACCGCGGTTTGCGGACGAGAAGCGGGGTGGGGCGGTGAGCCCGCCGGCGCCGGGGTTCCTCGAGGCCCACCTGCGCGAGCGCCGGGCCGCCGGCGCCAAGCTCCTGGTCCCCTACGTCACCGGCGGCCTGGGCCCGGACTGGGTGCGGGTGCTGGAGGCCATGGCCGCCGCCGGCGCCGACGCGGTGGAGATCGGCATCCCCTTCTCCGACCCGGTGATGGACGGCGCCACCATCCAGGAGGCGTCGCAGCGGGCGCTGGAGCTGGGCGCCACCCCCAACGGCATCCTCGACGCCCTGCCGGCGGCCGACGTGCACGTGCCGCTGGTGGCCATGACCTACTACAACATCGTCTTCCGGGCCGGCCACCGCCGCTTCGCCCACGCTCTGGGCGAGAGCGCCGTGTCCGGCGCCATCCTCCCCGACGTCCCCCTGGAGGAGCTGGAGCCGTGGGCCCGCGCCGCGGGGTCGCAGGGCGTGGAGACGGTGCTGCTGGCCGCCCCGGTGACGCCCGACGACCGCCTGGCCCGCATCTGCGAGCAGTCCCACGGCTTCGTCTACGGCGTGAGCGTGATGGGGATCACCGGCGAGCGCCGGAGCCTGGCCGCCTCGGCCGGGATGATGGCCAAGCGCCTCAAGGCCCACACCGACAAGCCTGTCCTGCTCGGCTTCGGCGTGTCCACGCCGGCCCACGCCGTCGAGGCCTGCGCCGAGGCCGACGGCGTGATCGTGGCCTCCGCCCTCATGCGCCTCCTGCTCGACGGCGCCTCGCCCGACCAGGTCGGCGACGCCGTGGCCGCCTTCCGCGCCGCCCTCGACGCCGGCTGACCGTCGCCAAACGCCACTCCCGAGTAAATAGCTCGCCAAAATGGCGAGCTATTTACTCGGGGTGGGCGGGATCAGCCGGCGTGGCGCTCGGCCGCGTAGGCGGGGGAGGGGGCGACGGCGCCGTGGCGGGCCACCAGGGTGGACAGCTGGTGCCCGTTCACCGTCTCGTCCGCCAGGAGGTCGGCCACGAGGGACTCGAGCAGGGGGATGTTGGCGGCGATGAGCTGGCGGGCGCTGGTGAGGGCCTGGTCGAGGATGGCGTCGACGGCCTCGCCGATGCGGTCGGCCTGGCCGCTGCCCAGGTGGGTGTAGGTGGCCCGGCTGGTGGGCCCCAGGTCGCTCATGCCGTACTCGGTGACCATCGCGAGGGCCAGCGAGGTGGCCGAGGCGAAGTCGCTGGCCGCGCCCTGGGTGAAGTCGCCCTCCAGGTGCAGCTCCTCGGCGGCCCGGCCGGCCATGGCCACCACGAGGCGGGCCTCGGCCTCGGAGCGGGTGAGGAAC
>JBQTJJ010000100.1:0-7178 GCA_052387235.1 Actinomycetota bacterium | reverse complement strand
GCTCGCTGGAGCGTGGAGGGTGCCGAGGCGGTCCTCAAGCTGCGAGCCGTTCGGGCCAATGGCGACTTCGACACGTACTGGCGGTTCCACCTCGATCAGGAACGACGGCGAATCCACGAGTCCCGCTCCGCCGACGGCGTCATCCCTCAGGCCGCCTGAGCCTCACTCCAGAAGAGCCGCACCCAAGTGTATTAGCACTACGCGGATAGGGGAAATGACCGGGGCGGCCCCGGGCCGCTCCCACCCGGAGTGGCCTAGCCTCCCGGGATGGCGGACGCCTGGAACTTCAGCGGCGAGAGTGTCGCACTGGGCCAGCACGACGGCATCGTGACGCTGGTGCAGGGCTCGGCGTTCTGCATCTCGGGCTCGTCGGGGGACCTGTCGGCGGGCGCCCCCCACGGCCTGTTCTTCCGGGACAACCGGTTCCTGTCCCGGCTCGAGCTGCGGATCAACGGCCAGCGGCCCGAGAGCCTGGCCGCGTCCACCAGCGACCCCTTCAGCGCGGTCTTCATCTCCCGCACCCGGCCAAGCGCCGGCCGGGCCGACAGCACCGTGCTCGTCTTCCGCCACCGCTACATCGGGCGGGGGATGCGGGAGGACCTGGTGGTCCGCAACTTCGCCGACGAACCTTCCTACTGCCAGATCGAGCTCGTCATGGAGGCCGACTTCGCCCACCTCTTCGAGGTGAAGGAGGGTCGGGCCGGCAACGACACCGACCGTGAGCTCGACGTGGTGGTGGAGGACGGCACCCTGGTCTTCCGGGTCCGGAGGGGGGCGATGCGCCGGGCGGCGCGGGTGTCGTTCTCCAAGCCGGCCCAGCTCGGCACCGGTCGGGCCGTGTTCGAGGTCATCGTCCCGGCCCGCTCGTCGTGGCAGACGTGCATCCAGCTGACCCCCGTCATCGACGCCGAGGTGATCCAGCCCCGCTACCCCTGCGGCGAGCCGGTGGGCCGGGCCACGCCGGTGGAGCGCATGGCCCGCTGGCGCAAGCAGATGCCGGCCGTGGCCACCGACCACGAGGGCCTGCGCCGGGCCGTGCTGCGCAGCGCCGAGGACCTGGGCGCCCTGCGCATCTTCGACCCCGACTTCCCGGAGCGCACGGTGGTGGCCGCCGGCGCCCCGTGGTTCATGACCCTGTTCGGCCGGGACTCCATCATCACGGCCTGGATGGCCCTGCTGGTCGATCCCGACCTGGCGCTGGGCGTCCTCCAGACGCTGGCCCGGTTCCAGGGCACCAGGGTCGACCCGGCCCAGGACGAGGAGCCGGGCAAGATCCTCCACGAGATGCGCTTCGGCGAGGCGGCCTCGCTCTCGCTGGGTGGCGGGCACGTGTACTACGGCACGGCCGACGCCACTCCGCTGTTCGTCATGCTGCTGGGCGAGATGCGCCGGTGGGGCCTGGCCGGCGAGATCGTCGACCAGCTCCTGCCCCACGCCGACCGCGCCCTCGAGTGGGTCGAGCACTACGGCGACCGGGACGGCGACGGCTACGTCGAGTACAAGCGGGCCACCGACCGGGGCCTGGTGAACCAGGGCTGGAAGGACTCCTGGGACGGCGTGCGCTTCGCCGACGGCGAGGTGGCCAAGGCCCCCATCGCCTTGTGCGAGGTCCAGGGCTACGTGTACTCGGCCTATCTGGCCCGGGCCCACTTCGCCCACGAGTACGGCGACACCGCCACCTACGAGCGCTACCGGGCCAAGGCGGCCGCCCTCAAGGAGGCGTTCAACCGGGACTTCTGGCTGGAGGACAGGGGCTGGTTCGCCATGGCCCTGGACCACCGCAAGCGGCCGGTGGACGCGCTGTCCTCCAACATGGGCCACTGCCTGTGGACCGGCATCGTCGACGTCGACAAGGCGGCGCGGGTGGCGGCCCACCTGCTGTCGCCCGAGATGTTCAGCGGCTGGGGGATCCGCACCCTCGCCACGTCCATGGCCGGCTACAACCCGATCAGCTACCACTGCGGGTCGGTCTGGCCCCACGACAACGCCCTCATCGCCGCCGGCCTCATGCGGTACGGGTTCGTGGAGGAGGCCCAGCGCGTGATCCTGGCCATGCTCGACGCGGCCGAGTCCCAGGGGGGCCGGCTCCCGGAGCTGTTCACCGGCCTGGAGCGCGACGAGTTCCCCGGCGTGGTGGGGTACCCCACCTCGTGCTCGCCCCAGGCCTGGTCGGCGGCGTCACCCCTGCTGTTCCTGCGCACCCTGCTCCGCCTCGAGCCGTGGGTCCCCCACGGGCGGGTCTGGCTGTCGCCGGCGCTGCCGCCCGAGGTCGGCCGCCTGCGGGTCGAGCGCATCCCGCTCGGCGGCCGGCGGGTGGGCGTGACGGCGGTGGACGGCGACGTGAAGATCGAGGGCCTGCCCGCCGACGTCGAGGTCGTCACCACCCCCCGCGACCCGCTCACCGCCGCCGACCCCGTCACCCGCTGACCGATCTGTCCACTCCCGAGTAAATAGCTCGCCAAAATGGCGAGCTATTTACTCGGGAGTGGCGGGATCGGTCGGAGGGCGCCACCAGTGGACGAGGCCGTCGAGCGACGGCCGGCGGGGCGGCTTGGCGCCGCCCTCGTGGGGCGTGCCGAGGTAGAGGAAGCCCACCACCTCGTCGTGCTCGTCCATCCCCAGCGCGGCCTTGACCCGGGGGTCGTAGGCGGGGTCGCCCGTGCGCCACATGGAGCCGTAGCCCAGGGAGGTGGCGGCCAGCAGCGCGTTCTCGGCCGCGGCCGCCGCCGCCGCCCGCTGCTCCTCCCACGGGATGGCGGTGCCGCCCTGGCGGACGGCGCCCACCACCAGCACGAGCGGGGCCCGTCCCAGCTTGGTGCGCTCCTTCTCCAGCTGGCCCGGGGTGGGGGTGGCGTCGACGGCTGCACAGCGGGCCTGGTAGGCGTCGGCCAGCACCCGGCCGAAGGCGTCCTTGGCCTCGCCGTCGAGGATCACGAAGCGGAAGGGCCGCAGCTCGCCGTGGTCGGGTGCGGCGGCCGCCGCCTCCAGGATGAGGGTGAGGTCGTCGCCCCGGGGGGCGGGCTCGGTGAGGCGGCCGGTGGAGCGTCGGGCGAAGACGGCGTCGAGGGTGTCCACGGGTCGCCTACCAGCCCCGCTCCACCCACTCCTGGAGGTGGGGTCGCTCGGCGCCGATGGTGGTGTCGGACCCGTGGCCGGGCAGGACGAGGGTGGCCGGGTCGAGCGTGAACAGGCGCTCCTCGATGGAGCGGATGATGGTGGCGAAGGCGGCGCGGTCGCCCCGGGTGGCACCCGGGCCGCCGGGGAACAGGGTGTCGCCGGCGAAGACGACCGGCACCTCGCCGTCGAGGAGGAACGACGTGGATCCCGGCGTGTGGCCGGGTGTGGCCATGGCCCGCAGGCCCAGCGATCCGACCCGGAACTCCTGGCCGTCGGCGATGGTGAAGTCGTGGTCCGGAAGCATGGCGGCGTCGCCCTCGCCGATGCCGACCCGGTAGCCGGCGGCGCGCAGGGCGGGGACGGCCCGGATGTGGTCGCGGTGGCCGTGGGTCTCGAGGACCTGCTCCACCCCGAGGTCGCGGCACAGGCCCAGCAGCTGGGCCGGGTCGTCGGCGGCGTCGATCAGGACGGCGGCGCCGGTGGCCCTGCAGCGCAGGACGAACACGTTGTTGTCCAGGGGGCCGACGACGACCCGGTGGACCTCGGCCCGGTCGTTCTCGTGGTGCAGCATCCCGCCCGGTCTAGTACGGGCGGCGCGCCGAGCGGCGCTACTGTCCGCCGGACGTGATCGTGATCTACGGGTTCGTGGTGGTGGCCCTCGTCTTCGCCATCGCCGCCATCGTGATCGGGCGGGAAGCCCGGCGCCTGGACGCGGTGCCGCCGCGGCCCACCTTCGACCTCGACGAGGCCGTCCAGTGGGTGGCCGAGAACCTCCCCTTCGAGGTGCGGGCCGTGCTGAGCCACGCCGACGTGCGCCGGATCATCGACTGGAATTTGGAGTACTTCCGCATGAAGGGCGTCTCCGGGAACGGCCACTCGGCCAACCCCGACGGCCCGGTGGTGGTGGGCGGGGCCGAGACGGTGGAGTACGTGCTGGCCCGGGCCCAGGATCTGGCCCGCCTCCACCCGGAGACCCTCGAGGCGCCGTACACGCCGACCCAGGTGCACGCCGTGCTGGACGCCCAGATGACCTACCTCGAGGCCATCGGCGCCATCGGCCCCGAGGTGCCCCCCGACCAGCGTCCGGACTGACTCCACTCGCCCCGGAATGACGTACGCACG
This sequence comes from Actinomycetota bacterium, assembly GCA_052387235.1. Classification (GTDB taxonomy): domain Bacteria; phylum Actinomycetota; class Acidimicrobiia; order Acidimicrobiales; genus JBQTJJ01. Next base: position 2,939 of record JBQTJJ010000100.1, on the reverse strand, counting down.
GTGGGGCGGATGTGGTTTCATATCCGTACCAGAGAAAGGAGGTGGTCCAACTGCACAGTCAACGTTGCGGGACCCTGGAGGTGGCTGGCCGCTGACGCGGCAGCTGGACCACCCGGCGAAACTCAGCCAGTTACCGCTCGACGAACCGGTCGGACCCTGGTCCCATCCGATGCAGTCCGGAGATCGAGTCCTTTCCAGTGGTGTTTCGGCGAGGGGGCGCTTCGGCGCCCCCTCGCCCGCGTCCCGCCCCGGGCTCCCGTGATGGCCCGCCCGGCGCGGTTCGCCTCGCACCGCTGGCTGGGGGACAAGCGGGCGATGGTCGTCCACGACCTGGACGAGCCCGGCACCGGGTGCGGCATCGACGAGCTGCTGGCGTCGCAGCGGTTCGCCACCTTCGGGCCCGACACGCTGGCCGAGGCCCGCAACCGGGGGTACCGTCCCTGCCGCCGGTGCCGGGGCCGCTCGCGCCCTTGAGGCCCATCCTCCGGGTTCGTAACCTTTCGGCAGGATGACCCCCATGTCGGCTCCGGCCGACGTACCGTGAGTCAGGTGGATGCGGTGATCGACTCCGAGGGCCTGCGGCTGCGCGGCCACCTGGCGCGCCCGCCCGCCACCGCCGGCGGGCCCGGCTCGGTGCGCCACGGCCTGGTGGTCTGCCACGGCTTCCCCGCCGGCCCCGGCGGCGCCGCCACCGCGGCCCGGACCTATCCGCACCTGGCCGACAGGATCGCGGCCGACACCGGGTGGGTCGTCCTCACCTTCAACTTCCGCGGCACCGGCGACTCGGAGGGCGACTTCTCCCTGGGCGGATGGGTGGCCGACCTGAAGGCCGCCGTCGACCACCTGCTCGAGGTGACCGACGTGGACGGCGTGTGGCTGGCCGGCTTCAGCACCGGCGGCTCGCTGGCCCTGTGCGCGGCGGGCGAGGACGACCGGGTGGGCGGCGTGGCCGCGTTCTCGGCGCCCTCCGACTTCGACGCCTGGGCCTCGGACCCCAAGCGCTTCCTGGAGCACTGCCGGTCGATCGGTGTCGTGCGCGACCCCCGGTTCCCCCGGGACTTCGGCGCCTGGGCCCGGGAGCTCACCGACATCCGGCCCATGTCGCTCATCGGCAAGGTGCCGCCCCGCTCCGTGCTCCTCGTCCACGGTGCCGACGACGACCTGGTGTCGGTGATGGACGCCCGGGCCCTGGCCGACGCGGCCGAGGGACACGTGGAGCTGCGCATCGTGAGCGGCGCCGGCAGCCGCCTCCGCCACGACCCCCGCGCCATCGCCGTCCTGCTGGGCTGGCTCGACCGCCAGTCCTAGCCGGCCGCTACGGCTCGTCCGGGACCAGGCCGGCGATGGCGGCCGACAGCTCCCGGGCCGCGGCCTCGGGGTCGGCGGCCTCGGTGAGCCAGCGCACCACCACGAAGCGCCGGGCCCCCGCCGCCACCAGCGATCCCACCGACCGGGGCGTCACGCCGCCGGTGACGAACACGGGCCGGCCGGTGTGGTGCTCGGCGTAGGTGACGTAGCCGGGGCCGGTGCCGTGCCGCCCCGGCTTGGTGGGCGTCTGCGTCACCGGCCCGGCCGACACGTAGTCGATCGGCTCGGACCGGCTGGCGTCCAGCTCGGCAGGGGCGTGGGTGGACAGGCCGACGATGGCGTCCGGGCCGAGGAGGCGGCGGGCCAGGGCGGGCGGGGCGTCGTCCTGGCCCACGTGGACGCCGTCGGCCCCGACCTCGAGGGCCAGGTCGGGCCGGTCGTTGAGGATGAACGGCACGCCGGCGTCCCGGCACACCCCGGCCACCACCGCGGCCCGGGCCAGGAGGGGCCGGGCCTCGAGGTGCTTGTCCCGCAGCTGGACCACGTCGACGCCACCCCGGATGCACGCCGCGACGAACTCGGCCAGGTCGGGCCGGTCGGGCGTGCAGAGGTAGAGGCGGCGCCCGGCCAGCGGGCCGGTGCCGTCGAGCGGGCTGCTCACCCGCCGGCCACGGCTCGCACCAGCTCGAGCCTGTCCCCCTCGGCCAGGACGGTGGTGCCCAGCTCGGCCCGGCGCACGGGCTCGCCGTTGCGCTCCACCAGGACCCACCGCCCGCCCAGCCCGAGGGCGGCGAGCAGGTCCTCGACGGTGGCGCCGTCGGCGAGGTCCACTCCGTCGCCGTTGGCCGTCACCCGCACGCCCACTACCGGGCGGCTGCGGCCGCGGCCTTGGCCGCCGCCTTGCGCTCCTGCTTGAACTGCCGGACCCGGGCCAGGCTGTCGGCGTCGACGATGTCGGCCACCGAGACGAACGAGCCGGCCTCTCCGAAGGCGCCGGCCGCCTCGTCCCAGCCCTCGGGCCGCACCCCGAGCTGCTTGCCGAGCAGGGCCACGAAGATGCGGGCCTTCTGCTCGCCGAACCCGGGCAGGGCCTTCACCCGCCGCAGCAGCTCGGCCCCGGTCTTCGCGCCCGTCCACACCCGCTCGGCCCTGCCGCCGTACTCGTCCACCACGATCCGGCACAGGTCCTGCACCCGGCGGGCGTTGGCCCGGGGGAAGCGGTGCAGCGCCGGCGGGGTGGCGAAGATGCGGTCCAGCTCCTCGGGGTCGTAGGAGGCGATCGCGGCCACGTCGAGGCGGCCGCCGAGGCGCTCCTTCAGGTCGAACGGGCTGCGGAAGGCCCGCTCCAGCGGGATCTGCTGGTCCAGCACCATCCCGATCAGCAGGGCCAGCGGGCTCGACGACAGCAGCTTGTCGGCGCCGGCGTGCTGGGCGAGGTGGAGCTGGGCCTTGGCCACCCCGCCGAGCCTACCTGCTCACTCCCGAGTAAATAACTCGCCATTTTGGACTCTCCTCTCCCTTCCGTGGGCGGTTCGCGGGCGGACGCAACATGAAGCGGGCGCGGGGAGGTTCGCTATCTCGTGGTGGTGATAGGCGTGCGTGGCTCCCGCCGATGCCAAGCACCCCCCTCT
>JBQTJJ010000099.1:0-40758 GCA_052387235.1 Actinomycetota bacterium | reverse complement strand
AGGCGCTGGGCCTGTGCCGGGAGCTGCTGGAGCCGTTCGGGGCCAGCTTCGAGGAGTTCGAGCCGGCGCCGGGGCGGGCCTCGCTGCTCGCCACCGTGGGCGCCGGCGACGGGGAGCGCCCCACTCTGATCGTCAACGGCCACCTCGACGTGGTGCCCGTCCACCGCCCGGGGTGGACCCACGACCCGTTCGCCGGCGAGCTGGAGGACGGCCGCCTGTACGGGCGGGGCACCGCCGACATGAAGGGCGGCATCGCCGCCGCCGTCGAGGCCCTGGCCGCCCTGGAGCGGGCCGGCCGGGAGCCGGCGTGCGACGTGGTGTTCCACCTGGTGGCCGACGAGGAGCGGGGCGGCGGGTTCGGCACCGCCGCCCTGGTGAAGGCGGGCAAGGTGCGGGGCGACGCGTGCGTGGTGCCCGAGCCCACCGGGCTGTCGGTGTGCGTGGCCGAGCGGGGCCTGTTCGTCGCCAGCGTCACCGTCCACGGCCGGCCCGCCCACGGCAGCGAGCCCCGCAACGGGGTGTCGGCGGTGGAGAAGGCGGCCAAGGTGGTGCTGGCCCTGCACGCCGCCGACTTCGGCGGCCCCGAGCACGAGCTGCTGGGCCGGCCCACCTGCAACATCGGCATGATCGAGGGCGGCACCGGCCACAACACGGTGGCCGAGCGCTGCAGGGTGGTGGTCGACCGCCGCCTGCTGCCGGGGAGCACGGGCCGGTCGGCCGAGGCCGAGGTGCGGGCCCGCATCGACGCCATCGGCGACGCCGACCTGCGCTACGACCTCGACCAGGAGGTGTTCGGGGAGGCGTCCGAGCTCGACCGCTCCCATCCCTTCGTGGCCGGCGTGCAGTCCGCCATCGCCGCCGTGCTGGGCCAGCCGGCGCCGGTGATCGGCATGCGCTTCACCACCGACGCCCGGTTCGTGCGCAACCAGGCCGGCATCCCCACCGTGGTGCTCGGGCCGGGCGGGATCGCCCAGGCCCACACCAACGACGAGTTCGTGGCCGTGGACCAGCTGGCCGACGCCGCCGCCGTCTACGCCGAGCTGTTCGCCACCTTCGACGGTTGACCTCCGAGGCCCCTCCCCGGGACCGGCCGCTCCCCCGGGCCACCGCCGAGGCCACCGTCGACGCCGGCGAGCTGGCCCGGATCCTCCTGCCCCGCGACGGGCTGGTCCGGGAGGGCGCGGGCGACGACGGCGTGTTCGAGGCCGTGCACGGCCCGGTGGACGGCTACCGGCGCACGGTGCGCAGCCAGGCCCTTGCCGACGGCCGCTTCCTGGTCACCCAGACCGTCGCCTACCGCCTCGACCTCCCCTTCTGGGGCTGGCTGTTCCGGTTCCCGGTCCGGCGCCGGCTGGCCCGCCTGGACCCGGGCGCCGGCGTGCCGTGGTGGGCCCCGCCCGACCGCCTCGACCTGCGCGCCGCCCGCACGCTGTCCGTGCTGTGCGCCCTGTCGGTGGTGGTGGGCTACCTCGGCACCGTCCTCACCCAGACCATCACCTTCGCGGCCGACGAGTTCGGGGCCGGCAAGGGCGCCCAGGGCCTGGCCCTGGCCGCGGTGCGCCTCGACGTGGTGGTGGCCCTCGCCCTGGTGGCCATGGCCGACCGCCGGGGCCGGCGCGGGGTGCTGCTGGCGGCCAGCGCGGCGGGTTGCGCCCTCACCGCCACCGGGGCGCTGGCGCCGTCGCTGCCGTTCCTGGCCGCCAGCCAGGTTGCCACCCGCGGCTTCGTCACCGCCGCCGCAATCGTGCTCACCGTCACCGCCGCCGAGGAGATGCCGAAGGGGTCGCGGGCCTACGCCGTCAGCCTGCTGGCCATGGCCGCCGCCCTGGGCGCCGGCATGTGCGTCCTGCTCCTGCGGGTGGCCGACCTGGCCGGCGGATGGCGGGTGCTGTTCGCTCTCAGCCTCCTGGGCCTGCCCATCGTGCAGATGGTGGCGCGCACGCTGCCCGAGAGCCGGCGCTTCGTCGCCCCCCACCGCAAGGCCGGCATGGCCGGCCACGGCGCCCGCTTCTGGCTGCTGGCGTCGTCCGCCTTCCTGTTCAACCTGTTCTTCACGCCGGCGTCCCAGTTCGGCAACGAGTTCCTCCGCACCGAGCGGGGCTTCTCGGCCGGGCGCATCTCCCTGTTCACCATCCTCACCGCCACCCCCGGCGCCATCGGCGTGGTGGTGGGCGGCCGCCTGGCCGAGCGCACCCGGCGGGTGGTGGGGGCGGTGGCGCTGGCCGCCGGCGTGGGCGCCACCGTGGCCATGTACCTGTCGTCGGGGTGGCCGCTGTGGGCCTGGTCCATCGTGGGCTCGGTGGTGGGCGGCGCCACCATCCCCGCCCTCGGCGTCTACGGCCCCGAGCTGTTCCCCACGTCCCTGCGGGGCCGGGCCAACGGCACCATCGCCGTGCTGGGCCGGGCCGGCAGCGTGGTGGGCCTGGTGGCCGCCGGCGTCCTGGCCGCGCGCTTCGACGACCGCCTCGGCCCCGCCCTCGCCCTCCTCGCCCTCGGCCCCGCCGCCCTCGCCCTCCTGGTGGTGACCAAGTACCCCGAGACCGCCCACACCGAGCTGGAGGACCTCAACCCCGAGGACGCCCCGCCGAACCCCCCTCTTTCGAGTAAATAACTCGCCATTTTGGCGAGTTATTTACTCGAAAGAGGGGTGAGCCAACCGGCGACGGCGTCGGCCACCTCGGCGTCGCGCCGGCGCAGGCCGTGGTCGCCGCCGTCGACCCACACGAAGGTGACGGGGCCGGGGATGGCGCCGGCGTGGTGCTCCAGCTCGGCCGGGGTGGCGAAGGCGTCGCGGGTGCCGGAGACGAACAGGCAGGGGACGGTGAGGCCGGGGAAGTGGTCGACTCGAAGGCGGTCGGGGCGGCCGGGCGGGTGCAGGGGGTACGACACCAGGACCAGGGCCAGGCACGCCAGCCCGTCGGCCGCCGCCATCGAGCACATGCGCCCGCCCATGGAGCGCCCGCCCAGGGCGACCCGCCCGGGCGGGAGGCCGGTCGCGGCGGCCAGGCGGGCGGCGCCCTCCCGCACCGCCGCCAGCAGAACGGGCGGGCGGTCGGGGGCCTTGCGGCCGGCCAGGCGGTAGGGGAAGTCCATGCGGGACACGGCCACGCCGGCCGGCGCCAGCGCCGCCTCGATGGCCACGAGGGAGGGCTGGTCCCGCCCCGCGCCGGCGCCGGGGGTGAGCAGGAGGCCGGCGGCCGGTCTCTCCAGGACTCAGCCCTCCGCCAGCAGGATGCGCTTGGCCTCGGTGAGCTCGGTGATGCGGGTGCCGGCGCCCTCGGCCTCGGCCCCGTGGTCGGGGTGGGCGTCGCGGACCAGGGTGCGGAACCGGCGCAGGATGTCGCTGCGGGGCGGCTCGCTGCGGGTGGAGAACCCGAGCACCTGCAGGGCCCACTTCTCGTCGCCCGGGGCCTGCAGGGCGCGGAACGGGGCCTCGTCGCTGGACAGGTAGTGGAGCAGGCGCTCGTCGGCCTCGCCCTCCCACCGGGTCGCCCGGCGCAGGAGGCGGAACACCCCGGGCCGGGCCGCCGACTCCAGCCGGCTGGCGGCGTAGACGGCGCCCAGCACCTGGGGCATGGGCGCGCCGTGGCGGTCGATCTCGAAGGCGGCCGGCGCCGCGTCCTCGCCCTGGAGGCGGTGGCGGCTGCGGTCCAGGCCCACGACGTCGGTCTGGAAGCGGTACCGGAGCCGGGGCTGGGCCACCCGGCCGCGGTACTCGAGCTCCCACAGCAGCCGGTCGACGCCGTCGCGCTCCTCGTCGGGCAGCTCCCTGGCCCAGGCCCCGAGGATCCCGGCCAGGAGCAGGCCGCCGTGCCCGGGCCCGTCGGTGGGCAGGAACAGCTCGCCCAGCGCCACCCGCCGGGTGGGGGCGATGGCGCGTGAGTGGCGGATCTCGAGCTCGGCCAGGACCACGGCCGGACGCTACCGGGGACCCCGGAGCGGCGGGCGGCGAACCTACACGTAGCGGCGGAGCAGGTCCCGGAGGGAGGCGGCCTCGCGCACCACGACCTCGTCGTCGGCCTCGGCCTCCAGGGCGCCCACGATACCCTCGGCCAGCTTCTGCACCTGGGACCACGAGGCCGGCTCCACGCCGTAGGGCGGCGGGGCGGCCGACGCCTTGGCCGAGGCGGTGACCAGCTCGCCCGCCATCTCCACGTCGATCAGGCGCTCGCCGGCCAGGCGGTCGGCGGCCACGAACAGGTCGGACATGACGGCGTACACGGCCTCGTCGTCGATGTCGTCGGCCTCGTGGTACGGGAGAGCCTCCAGCGCGTCGGGGAACTCCACCCGGTCCATGAGGGCGTCGACCGCGGCCTCGTGCCGCTCGGGCACCAGGAGGTCGTCGCCGTCCCAGCGGTGGGGGATGCCGTCGGCCTTCAGGAGCGCGTCGAGGGCATCCCGCTCCCCCTCCTCCCACCCGTCCATCTCGTACACGAGGGCATCGTCGGCGAGGAGGACGCCGCAGTCGGGGCACACCTCCACCCCCGCCTGGCACTCGGCACCGCAGCCGGGACAGAAGCTCGTGGTCATCGCCCCATTCGATCATCTCCGGCGCTCCGTGGAAACAGGCAGTTTCAGCCCACGTGGCGGGCGAGGAAGGAGGCGATGCGCGCCAGCTCGTCCTCGACCGTGGCCGGCGACCTCCAGCCGTGGCCCTCTCCCTCGTACTCGTGGTGCTCGACGGCGACGCCGCGTGCCCGCAGCGCGCCAGCCAGCTCCCGGGACTGGGCCGCCGGCACCACCTCGTCCTCGGCGCCGTGCAGCAGGAGGACGGCCGCGGTGATCGAGCCGGCGACGTGGATGGGCGAACGGGACCGGTAGCGGTCGGCCTCCTCGGGCGGGCCCACCAGGCCCAGCGGGTAGTGGGCCTCGAAGCGGTGGGTGGCGCCGGCCAGGGCGGCCAGGTCGCAGACCGGGTAGAGGGCGACGGCCGCCGACCACAGGCCGGGGTCGCGGGCCGCCAGGAGCAGGGCCGCCATGCCGCCGGCCGAGCCGCCCATCGCCACCAGCCGGGCCGGGTCGCCCCAGCGCCGGTCCACGGCCGCCCGGGCGCCGGCCGCCACGTCGGCCACGTCGGCCTCGCCCCACCGCTCCCTGAGGCCCTGGGCCCAGGCCCGGCCCCAACCGGTGGACCCCCGGCAGTCGGGGTGGAGCACGGCCCACCCCCGGGTGAGGAAGAAGGCGAGGCGGGGGTCGAACGTCACCCTGCGCTGGTCGGTGGGGCCGCCGTGGGCCCACACCAGCAGGGGCGGCGGCGCGCCGGCGCCGGCGGCGGGCGGGCGCCAGAGCCGGCCCCGCACCACGGCGCCGTCCGCCGCCTCCCACGCCACCACCTCGGGCTCGGGCAGCCGCCTCGCGACCGCGGCCAGGGCCGGGGCCGGGCCGGTGGCCACGGTGTGCCTCCCGCCCGTCCGCGGGTCCACCACCACGACCGACGCCGGCGTGCGGGCCCCGCTGCGCAGGCCGGCGATGCGCCCGCCGGCCCACGACAGCGACGTCCACACACCCCTGGCCAGCTCCCGCACCTCCCCGGTGGCGGCGTCGGCCACGCACAGCCGGCCGAACCCGGCCTCGTTGCGGCAGAAGGCGACCTCGGTCGAGTCCGGCGACCAGGCGAACGACCGGGCCCCCGGCCCCCACGCCGGCCCCCCGTGCTCCCGTTCCTCGGCCACGAGGGGGCGCCCACCGCGTTTCTGGTAGCGGTATACGTCGCCCTGGGGACCGATCCCGCTACCAGTGCCGGGGGACGGGGCGGCGAGCCACAGGTTGGACCAGCCGCCGGCGTCGGAGAGGAAGGCGAGGGCGGACCCGTCCGGCGCGAACCGGGGCTCCTGGGTGGCCACGCCGGCGCCGCCGGCGATGGTGACCCGCTGCCGGCCGGCGCCGGCCCGGGGCGGCGCCACCACGATGCGGCTCTCGTCCCACGGCATGGCCGGCACGTCCCACTCGTGCCAGGCCAGCAGGGCGCCGTCGGGGGACCAGGCCGGGTCGAGGGCGAAGCCGGCCTGGTCCGACACCACCTCGGGCGGCCCGCCGGCCGTCGCCACGACGGTGACGGCGCGGGTGTCCACGACGTAGGCCAGGTGCGACCCGTCGGGGGACGCGGCCAGGCCGCCGGCGCCGCCCTCGATGCCCTCCACCACGACCGACGGCCGGCCGCCGACCGGCACCACCACCACCGAGTCCCGGGCCCGGTAGGCCAGGCCCCCGCCGGGCAGCCACGCCAGCACCCCGCCCCGGCCGGCCGGCTCGGGGTCGGTGGCCACTACCGTCTCCCCGCCGGCGCGGGCCGGCCCCGGGTCGGTGCCCGCCACCACCGTCTCCCCGCCGGCGCCCGCCGGCTCGGGGTCGGTGCCCACCACCGGCGTCTCCCCGCCGGCGCCGGCCGCCGGCGCCACGACCACCGCCGCCCCCTCCGGGCCGCGGGCCACGAAGGCCACCCACTCGCCACCGGGCGACAGCACCGGGTCGGAGAGGGACCGCCCGCCCGCGCACTCGGCCGCGCTGAGGACGGGCAGCCCGCCGGCCGGCGTCAGATGACCGCGTCCTCGGTCCAGCGCCCGAACACGCCGGCCAGCGCGCCCACGACCTCGCCCAGGGTGGCCCGGGCCCGCACCGCGTCCAGCACCGACGGCATCAGGTTCACCTCGGGCTGGGCCGCGTCGGCCGCCACCGCCCCGAGCGCCTTGCGGACCGCCTCCGCGTCCCGGGCGGCGCGCACCGAGGCCAGGCGCCGGCGCTGGCGCTCCTCCACCTCGGGCCCGATGGACAGGATGGGCGTGGTGTCCTCGTCGGCCTCGGTGTAGCGGTTGACGCCCACCACCACCCGCCGCCCCGACGCCACCTTCTTCTCGAAGCGGTAGGCGGCGTCGGCGATCTCGCCCTGGAACCAGCCCGTCTCGATCCCCGCCACCACGCCGTCGAGCATCGAGCCGGCGCCCAGGCGGTCCAGGTGGGCGAACACCTCCCCGGCCCGGCGCTCCATCTCGTCGGTGAGCGACTCCACGAACCACGACCCGCCCAGGGGGTCGGCCACATCGGCCACGCCGGTCTCGTGGGCGATCACCTGCTGGGTGCGCAGGGCGATGCGGGCCGCCCGCTCGGTGGGCAGGGCCAGGGCCTCGTCGTAGGCGTCGGTGTGGAGGCTCTGGGTGCCCCCCAGCACGCCGGCCAGCGCCTCGATGGCCACCCGGGCCACGTTGACCTCGGGCTGCTGGGCCGTGAGGGAGACGCCGGCCGTCTGGGTGTGGAACCGCAGCCGCAGCGACCGCTCGTCCCGGGCGCCGTAGCGGTCCCGCATCCAGCCGGCCCAGATGCGGCGGGCCGCCCGGTACTTGGCGATCTCCTCGAAGAAGTCGACGTGGGCGTTGAAGAAGAAGCTGAGGCGGGGCCCGAAGTCGTCCACCGCCAGCCCCGACCGCAGGGCCGCCTCCACGTAGGCGAAGCCGTTGGCCAGGGTGAAGGCCAGCTCCTGGGCCGCCGTCGACCCGGCCTCGCGGATGTGGTAGCCGGAGATGGACACGGGGTGCCAGGCCGGCATCTCGGTCGTGGTGAAGCGGATGACGTCGGTGACCAGCCGCAGGCTGGGCCGGGGCGGGAAGACGTACTCCTTCTGGGCCTGGTACTCCTTCAGGATGTCGTTCTGGATCGTGCCGCCCAGCCGGCGTCGCTCCACGCCGGCGGACTCGGCCACGGCGACGTACATGGCCAGCACGATGGCGGCCGGCGAGTTGATCGTCATCGACGTGGTGACGCGGCCCAGGTCGATGCCGGCGAAGAGGTCCTCCATGTCGTCGAGGGTGTCGACGGCCACGCCGGCCCTGCCCACCTCGCCCAGGGCGGCAGGGTCGTCCGAGTCGCGGCCCATGAGGGTGGGGAGGTCGAAGGCGGTGGACAGCCCGTCGCCGCCCGAGCGCAGGATCTCCTTGAAGCGGGCGTTGGTGTCCTCGGCCGTGCCGAAGCCGGCGAACATCCGCATGGTCCACAGCTTCGAGCGGTACATCGACGCGTAGGGGCCCCGCGTGTACGGGAACTGGCCCGGGAACTCCCCGTCGTCGGGGCCGTAGACCGGCGCCAGCGGCACGCCCGACATGGTCTCGAAATCGGCGTCGCGCGCCGGCGCCGCCGCTGCCGCGCCCTCCCAGTCCTGCCTGCTGCCCACGACACCAGTGTGCCTGCCGGCGCCACCCTCCACGGGCCGCTGCGGAGGTGCGGCCGGAGGGGCGTCCCGGCTAGGGTCCGGCCCATGTCAGCCGCGGAGAAGCAGGCCCCCGATCGCAACCTGGCCATGGAGATCGTCAGGGTCACCGAGGCGGCGGCACTGGCCGCGGCCCGCTGGGTCGGACGAGGCGACAAGCTGGCCGCCGACGGTGCCGCCGTCGACGCCATGCGGGTCGTCCTCCAGAGCGTGCGCATGGACGGCCTGATCGTGATCGGCGAGGGCGAGAAGGACGAGGCGCCCATGCTGTTCAACGGGGAGCAGGTGGGCGACGGCTCGCCGCCCCAGGTCGACATCGCCGTGGACCCGGTGGAGGGCACCACCCTCACGTCGCTGGGCCGGGCCAACGCCCTCTCGGTGATCGCGGTGTCGGAGCGGGGCACGATGTTCGACCCCGGCGCCTGCTTCTACATGAAGAAGCTGGCCGTGGGCCCCGAGGCGGCCGGCTCCATCGACATCGAGCGCCCCACCGCCGACAACCTCCACGCCGTGGCCAAGGCCCTGGGCAAGTCGGTGCGCGACCTCACCGTCGTCGTGCTGGACCGGCCCCGCCACGACGGGCTGATCGCCGAGATCCGCGAGACCGGCGCCCGCATCCGCCTCATCCAGGACGGCGACGTGGCCGGCGCCATCGCCACTGCCTGGCCCGACGCCGGCGTCGACGTGCTCATGGGAGTCGGCGGCACCCCGGAGGCCGTCATCTCGGCCGCCGCTCTCAAGTGCATGGGCGGCGAGCAGCAGGGCAAGCTCAACCCCCTCACCGACGAGCAGCGCCAGGCCGCCCTCGAGGCCGGCGACGACCTGGACGCCGTCCTCGGCACCGACGACCTGGTGCGGGGCGACAACTGCTTCTTCGCCGCCACCGGCGTCACCGACGGCGACATGCTCAGGGGCGTGCACTACGACGCCAAGGGCGCCACCACCCAGTCGCTGGTCATGCGCTCCAAGACGGGCACCGTGCGGCGCATCGACGCCCGCCACCGCCTCGACAAGCTGCGCGAGTTCAGCTCCGTCGACTTCGACTGAGGCCGGGACGGTCGCAGCGGTGCCGGCGCCCCTCGCCACCGGCGTCGGCGTCGGCGAGGCCACCTCCACCCTCCCGGACGAGGAGGTCCGCACCGGCAAGCCGGAGGTGGCCCACATCGTCAAGGCCGACGGCGACGCCGCGGCCAAGGTGACCGAGGCCCGGGTCTACGGCACGCCGCTGGAGGCGCTGTGCGGCGTGGTGTTCGTGCCGCAGCGCGACCCGACCCGCCTGCCCCTGTGCGCCACCTGCAAGGACATCTACGAGACGTACCGGGCCTTCAACGAGGGCCTGCCCGACAACCCGAAGCCCTGATCCCTAGAGCGAGCGGCGCAGGCGGGGTGGGCCCTCGCCGGCGGCCCAGCCCCGGTGGCGCAGGAAGCCGGCGGCCGCCGCCTCCAGCGCCGGCCCGGCGCCGAGGGTGACGCAGCCCCGGCCGGCGGCGAGGGATCCGGCCGCGGCCAGCAAGTGGCTGCCGATGCCGAGCCGGCGGTAGGCCGGGTCGACCAGCAGCGCCGTCAGCTCGGCGGTGGCACCGGCGGTGGCGCCGGCGGCCACGCCCACCACCACCCCGCCCAGCCGGGAGGTCACGGCGAAGGGACGGCCGGGGGTGCCGGCGCCGGGCCGGGGGGTGCCGGCGCCGGCCAGCAGCGCGCCCGCCTCCGGGTCCACCAGCTCCGACGCGGCCAGCTCCACGGCCAGGCCGCCCCGGCCCACCACCGCCGGCGGGCCGAGGCCGGCGTCGGCGATGGGCGACCACACCCGGCCCGGGCCCTCCTGCAGGAGGTGGACCCGGTCCATCTCGACGTCCAGGCGGAAGTCGGCCAGGGCGGCGAGGGCGGCGGCGATGCGGGCCGGGTCGGCCTCGTCGGCCAGCGTGACGTGGGGCACCCACGGCCAGGTGAGCGGCCGGGACAGAGGGCCGGCGAACACGGCGTCGCGCAGGGCGCGCAGCCGGTCGAGGTCGCCGCCCACGCCCAGGTACAGCACCGGATTGTCGGGGAGGAAGGTGGCGGGTGGCCCGAGCGCCAGCGTCAGGCCGGCCGCGCCCACCGCCGACGCCGCGCCCCGCAGCACGGCCAGGGCCTCGCCCATCCTGTCCTCCCGCACGTTGACGGGCGGGACCAGGGTGAGGTGGGCGGGGATCCGGCCCAGGGCGCCGTCGCCCAGGGCCCGGCGCAGCCCGTCGACCTCGGCCGCCGGCGCCGGCGGCAGCAGGAGGGCGACGCCGAGGCGGGCCTTGGGCACCCGGTGACCTTCGCACACGGTGGAGGGCTCGCACCGCCGGCCCGCTCCATTCCGGGAAGCCTCACGTTCGCCATGCGGACGTGAGGCTTCCCGGAACGCGGGTCAGCGCGAGGTGTCGGGCCTGGCCAGCGACATGGCGGCCAGGACCAGCAGGGACGAGGGCACCTGGTCGAGCTCGCCCGGCAGCCAGGTGGACCCCCGGGAAGCGGCCAGGGAGTCCACCAGGGCGGGCCGGCCCACCCGCCGGCGGCGCAGCTCCTGGGCCAGTTCGGTCGTGTCGATGACCATGCGGCGACCTCGTCCCTCGACTGCCTCCAACCATCGCCAACCCGACCTGTGGAACACAAGGGGGCAAAGGCTGTGGAAGGCGGGGGGCCCGGCTGTGGACAGCTTGTGGCGCCCGCTGCTCAGCAGGCGGTGGCGACGGGCAGGACCCGGTCGGGGCTGCGGGTGCGGTTGCCCCGGGCGTCGGTGGCGGTGACGAACCAGCTCACGTCGCCACCGCCGGGCGTGGGCACCGGCCCGATGGTGGCGCCGTAGCGGCCGGGCCCCACCACTCCCATGGCCACCTCGGTGGCCGGGCCGGTGGCCTGGCGCCAGGTGAGCACGACCGTGAGGGTGGACTCGTCCGACACGTCGGCCGTGGCCCGGGTGGTGGCGCAGGTGGAGGAGGCGAACACCAGGCGGGGCCGCTCCGTGGCCAGGCCGCTCACCACGGGGGGCCGCTCCTGCACGGCCGTGACGGGCACGGCGGCCGGCGCCACGGCGGCGCCGTCGGCCGCGCCCCGGCCACCCACCAGCAGTTCCACCCGGACCTCGCCCTCCGCCACGCCGGCCCGGTCGAGGGTCACCGTCACCGTCGCCTCGGCCCCCGGCGCCAGGACGCCCGACGCCGGCGCGGCCGTGAGGGCGGGGGCGGGGCTGGTGACGGTCCACGCCAGGGCCTGGCCGCCGCCGTTGGCGAACCGCAGGGGGGCCGACGTGGCCGCCGTCCCCAGGTCCAGGGCCGGCGTGGCGACCACCAGCACGGGCGCGGGCGCCGGCGCGGTGGTGGTCACCGGCGGGGCGGTGGTGGCCGGGGCGGTGGTAGCCGGCGGGACCGTGGCCGCCGGCGCCGGCCCCGTGCCGGGCACCGCCGGATCGGCCGTGGTCGACGGCGCCGGGCCCCCGGCGGTGGAGGATGACGACGAGGCGGCCGACCCGGCGGGGCGGCCGGCGGAGGCGGCCACCGTGGGAACCGGAGAGCCGTACCCGCACCCCGCCGTGAGGGCGGCGACCCCCAGGCCCACCAGCACGGCCGCGGCGGCGGCCGCGGCCAGGGCCCGGCCCCGCCTCGGCGCCCCGGCCCCGGCCACGGGCCCGGGCCGGCGCCGGCCGCCGGCCGTCCCGCCCCCTCCCCCGCCGGGGCCGGCCGAGGACACCCGCACCACGTCGCCGAGGACCCGCTCGCGCAGGGTGGACGGGGCCAGCACGGGCGGGGCCGCGGCCAGCAGGGCCAGGGGGCTGACCATCCGCCGGCGCCGCTCGCCGCACACCTCGCACCGGTCGAGGTGGCGGGCCACCCGCTTGCGCAGCAGGGGCGACAGGCCGCCGTCCCACCCGGCCAGCAGCCGGTCCAGCTCGGGGCACTCCCGCCGGCCGGTGCGGGCCACCAGCAGGGCCCCGAGCGAGCGCTCCACCAGGTCCCGGACCCTCGACAGGAGCACGGCGGCGTGGTGGGCGTCGACGCCGAGGGCCTCCCCCAGCTCGGCGCCCTCCAGGCCGTGCCGGAGGTGGAGGTCGAGCACGGCCCGGTCCCGGGCCGCCAGCCCGCCCGCCGCGTCCTGCACCAGGCGGGCCAGCTCGGCCCGCTCCGCGCCCGGCTCGTCCACCGCCGCCGGGCTCATGTCGGCCGCCCCTTCCGTGGGCACGGCCCGTGCGCGCCGCCGGGCCCGGGCCAGGGCCGACGTGCGGCAGATGGCGTACAGCCAGGGCCGCAGCCGGGACGGGTCCCGCAGCTGGTGGATGCGGCCGGCGGCCACCACGAAGGCGTCGTGGAGGGCGTCCTCGGCCTCGTGGCGGTCCCGCAGGATGGAGCAGCAGTAGTCGTGGAGCCGGTCGGCGTAGCGGTCGTAGATGCCGGCCCACGCCGCGCGGTCGCCCGCCGCGGCCCGGTGAACGAGGGTCGCATCGTCCACCCGGCCAGCGTACGGGACCGTTCCCACGCCGGCCCCCTGCTCACAGGGCCCGCGGCCGGCCCGGCGACCCGACGTCGACCGGGCGGGAGCGGCGGCCGCCCACGAGGAGCAGGACGAGGAGGACGAGGCCGAGGAGGACCAGGACCAGGCCGGCCACGGCCCGGGCCGGCTGCGACCCGCCGGCCGCCGCCGGGCCGGGGACGGCGCGGCCCGGGCCGCCGGCGCCGTCGCCGGCGGGCACCCGCACCGCCGCCCCGTCGCCCGGCTCCGCCCCGGCGGCGCCGGCGGGGACGTAGGCGGCCCTGCCCGACGGCGAGCCGCCGGCGCCGCCGGCGCCGGCCCCATTGCCGTCGCCGCCGGAGCCAGGGCCGCCGGTGCCACCCGGGCCGGGGCCCGGGCCGGGCGGGACGGCGTCGTCGTCGTCCTCGATGGTGCCGGTGGCGTTGCCGTCGCCGATCTGGGCGCCGGCCGGGTCGGCGGCCGAGACGGTGAAGGACTCGTCGCCCTCGGCCTCGCCGTCTCCCACCACCGACACGGTGTAGGCGCCAGCCGTCTGGCCCGGCTCGAAGGTGACGGTGGCCGGCGCCGCCTGCCAGTCGACGCCCTCGGCCGCCGACCCCGGCGACGCCGAGAGGTCCACGCTGACCTTCTCGTCGCTGGGGTTGGACAGGGAGAGCGGGAAGTGGAACCCGGTGGGCCCGCCCGTGCCCTCGCCGGCGGCCACGTCGCCCACGGAGAGGGTTGGGATCGGGTCGTCGTCCTGGATGCGGCCCCAGGCCGACCCGTCCGAGATGACGCCGGCCGAGCTGTCGTCGATCGTGAGGTCGAAGATCTCGTCGCCGCCCGGCTCGTGCACCGGGTCGCCCTTGACGGCGACGGCGACGCCCAGCTCGGTGGTGCCCGGCGCGAAGACCCGCTGGTCCTCCAGCGGCTCGTAGTCGACGCCGGCGTCGGCGGCAGAGGGCGAGAGGGCGCCGTAGGTCTTCACCACGATCTCCAGGGGTTGGCCGCTGGGCCGGCTCAGCTTCACCGGGAACACGAGCTGGGTCGTGCCGTGGTCGCCCTCGACCGCCGTGGCGTCGACGACGGTGATGAAGACGGGGCCCTCGCCCCCGCTCGTCAGGACGCCCGGCCCGGGCGCCGCGGCGGCGGCCGGCAGGGCGGCGGCGAGGGTGCAGGCCGCCGAGGCGGCCGTGACGGCGGCGATGCGGGTGAGCGTCCTCATGGTGTCCTCCCGAGCGTGTGTGCAGGTGGGACGCGCCCCGCCCGGCGCCGGTCACGGAAAGTCGCGGGATTTCCGTGACCGGGCCGCGGGCCGGCGCGTCCTGGCTGCGGGGGCCGACGAGGGCCCCGAGCCCGAGGAGGAACGGGGATGCGCAAGGACGTCGACACCAGGAGGTCCCGGCGGGTGGGAAGAGGCCGGAAGCGGCTCATGGCCGGCACCGCCGCCTTCGTGAGCGTGGTGGCCGGGGCCGGCCTACTGGCCCTGCCCGGCGGCGGGACCGGCCCGGGCGGGCCGGCGGTGGCGGCCGGCACCCCGATCGGGTCCGGCGACGGTCCCGAGACGCACCCGGCCGCCAGCCGGGTGGAGCTGGCCGGCGAGCCGGCGACCTTCGTGGTCGACCCGGCCGTGCGCCCGGCCCGCCCCCAGATCGCCGGCCTGGACGGCGAGGACCGCCCCCGCCCGGTCGGCCGCCTGGTCACCGCCGACGGCACCGCCTCCGACGTGGTGCTCTCCGAGCTGGTGGTGGGCACCGCCGACGCCGAGGCCCTCGACGCGTTCCTGGCCCGCTGGCAGGGCCGGGTGGTGGACCGCCTCGACGCCGGCACCGCCCTGGTGCGCATCGCGCCCGACGTCGTCGACACCTCCCGTCTGGCCGCCGACCTCGAGCGGTTCGAGCCGGTGCACCGCGGCGTCACCCGGGCCAGCGACCAGGCCACCCTCGACCTCCTGGCCGCCCTGGCTCGCGAGACGGCCGGGCACGGGACCGAGGTCGCCCTCAACTGGGTCACCGCCGCCGACGACGTCGCCGGTGGCCGGGTGGTGGAGGGGTTCGCCCCCAAGCCCAACGCCTTCGACTGGTCGTTCATCCGGGCCGGCGGCGGCCAGGACACCGGCGTGGGGGCGGCCTGGCAGCTGCTGGAACACCACGACCGGTTCTCCAACAAGGTCCGGATGATGATCGACGACGGGGGCTTCCACGAGAACCCCGACTTCCCCTCGTGGCGGAAGATCCGCAAGGCCGACTGGGGCGACGGCCACGAGTTCGTCTTCCACGGCACCAACGTGGCCCTGACCGCCATGGGCACCCTCGACAACGGGTACGGGACGGCCGGCCCGGCCGGGCCGGTGGGCGAGCTGGTGGCCGTATCGCACGCCCACGGCATGTGGGACGCCCTGAAGCGGGTGCGCGACATGGTGGACGAGGAGGTGCCCCACGTGCTCAACATGAGCTGGGGCAGCGAGATCACCTTCGCCATGGCCGCCGCCAAGTCGCTCTACGACGGCGCCCTGGAGGACATCGCCGGCGACGGCGTCCTGGCCTTCGCCTCGGCCGGCAACCGGGGGATCGACGTGGACTCCGAGGCCTGCATCGGGTCGACGTGCTGGGAGACCCGCCTCGTCTACCCGTGCGAGAGCACCCACGTGATCTGCGTGGGCGGCCTCGCCCCCAACTCGCCGTGGAAGGACACCGGCTCGAACTACGGCACCAAGACGGGCAGCCAGACGGTGGAGATCTACGGCCCGTACACCACCGTCGGGCTCGGGAACCCCAAGTACCCGGACACCATGCTGGTTAGCGGCACCAGCTTCGCCAGCCCGTTCGTGGCCGGCGTGGCCGCCCTGGTGCGGGCCGCCGACCCGGGCCTCGACGCCGGCCAGATCTGGGCCTTCCTGCGCGACACCGCCCACCGCGACGGCGTGGGCTTCGCCGAGGTCGTGAGCGGCCACCGGCGCCGGGTCGACGCCCTCGACGCGGTGGCGGCCGCCCTGGGCGTGGCCCAGGGTGCCCCCTCGGTGTCGATCACGGCGCCGGGCGACGGCGAGGAGCTGCTCCCCGGCGAGTGGGTGGAGCTCACCGCCGACGCCGTCGACTTCAAGGGCACCCGCCTGGCGGTGGAGTGGGCGGTGGACGGCGCCGTGCACGGCGGCGGCCCCGTCACGTCGCCGATCGGCCTCGAGCTGGAGGCGGTGGGCGAGCACCGCATCACGGCCACCACCGTGGACCTGAACGGGGCGACCGCAGCCGACGAGATCACCGTGCACGTGGTGCGGCCGGCGCCCGAGGTGCGCATCGCCACGCCCGGCAGCGGCGACGCGTTCTGGCAGACGGCCGGGATCGCCCTCTCGGGCGAGTCGGGCGACCCCGCCACCCACGCCCCCCTCCCCGAGGGCGCGGTGCGCTGGACGGTGCGCACGTCCGGCGGCGGCCCCACGGTCTTCAGCGCCGCGGGCCACCAGGTGGAGGTCCCGCCCGGCGCCCTCGCCCCGGGGAGCTACACGGTGGAGCTCACCGGCGACAACGGCGCCACGGCGTCCGACACGGCCTCGTTCACGGTCAAGGCCGTGCCCGCCGGCCAGACCCCGCCCACCCCGGTGATCGTCACGCCCGAGGCCGGCACGCTCGGCAGCGTGGAGGGCCACCCCGTGGCGGTGACCCTGGAGGGCATGGCCTCCGACCACGAGGACGGCGCCCTCGCCGGCACCCGGTTCCGCTGGACCGTCACCGGGCCGGACGAGAAGGAGCACGTGGTGTGCCAGGGCTCGGCCGTGCCCGGCGGGGGCGGCGGCATCGTCCTGCCCAAGGACTGCACCACCGTGGACATCGAGCTGGAGGCCGGCTACGGCCTCGAGACCGGCAAGGTCCTCTACACCATCGAGCTGCGGGTCTGGGACAGCGCCGGCCTCGACACCGCCACCACCGTCGACGTCAGCGTCCAGTACCTGGCCAGCTGACGCCTCCCCCGCTTCCCGAGTAAATAACTCGCCATTTTGGCGAGTTATTTACTCGAAAGCGGAGGGATCGTCAGGCGGAGGCGAGCTCCAGGCGGACCTGGGCCCGGCGGAGGCGGGCCTCGGCGCCCTCGGCCGCGTCGCCGCCCTCGCGCAGGAGGCGCTCGGCCTCCTCCTGGGCCCGGCGGGCCCGGTCGGCGTCGACCTGGTCGGGCAGCTCGGCCACATCGGAGAGGATGATGACCCGGCTGTCCTTGACCTCGACGAAGCCCTCGTGGACGGCGGCCCTCACGACCTCGCCGCCCTCGCGGTGGATGCGCACCACCCCGATGCCGAGGGCGCCCAGGAACGGGGCGTGGCCGGTGAGGAAGGCGATCTCGCCCCCCGTGGTGCGGCACACCACCATCTCCGCCTCGCCCGAGAACAGGATGCGCTCGGGCGACACCAGCTCCACCTGGAGAGCCACTAGGAGGAGATCTCCTTGGCCTTGGCCCGGGCCGAGTCGGCGTCGCCCACGTTGAGGAAGGCCTGCTCGGGCAGGTCGTCCAGCTCGCCCTCCACCAGCTGCTCGAAGCTCTCCACCGTCTGCTCGACGGGGACGTAGACGCCCTTCAGGCCGGTGAAGACCTCGCCCACGAAGAACGGTTGGGACAAGAAGCGCTGGATGCGGCGGGCCCGGGACACGATGATCTTGTCCTCCTCGGCCAGCTCGTCGAGGCCGAGGATGGCGATGATGTCCTGCAGCTCCTTGTAGCGCTGCAGGATCTTCTTCACCCGCTGGGCCACGTCGTAGTGGCGGTCGCCCACGACCTGTGGGGTCAGGATGGTGGAGCTGGACGACAGCGGGTCCACGGCCGGGTAGATGCCCTGGGCCGCGATGTCGCGGGAGAGCTCGGTGGTGGCGTCGAGGTGGGTGAAGGTGGTGAACGGCGCCGGGTCGGTGTAGTCGTCGGCGGGCACGTACACGGCCTGCAGCGAGGTGATCGACCGGCCCCGGGTGGAGGTGATGCGCTCCTGCAGCTCGCCCATCTCGTCGGCGAGGGTGGGCTGGTAGCCCACGGCCGAGGGCATGCGGCCGAGGAGGGTGGACACCTCGGAGCCGGCCTGCACGAAGCGGAAGATGTTGTCCACGAACAGCAGCACGTCCTGCTGGCGCACGTCCCGGAAGTACTCGGCCATGGTGAGGGCCGACAGGGCCACCCGCAGGCGCACGCCCGGCGGCTCGTCCATCTGGCCGTACACGAGGGCGGCCTTCTCCATGACGCCGCTCTCCTGCATCTCCAGCCACAGGTCGGTGCCCTCGCGGGTGCGCTCGCCCACGCCGGCGAACACCGACACGCCGCCGTGCTGCTTGGCCACCCGGCTGATCATCTCCAGGATGACGACGGTCTTGCCCACGCCGGCGCCGCCGAACAGGCCGATCTTGCCGCCCTGGGCGTAGGGCTCCAGCAGGTCGACCACCTTGATGCCCGTCTCGAACATCTGCGACTTGGGCTCGAGGTCGGCGAACAGGGGGGCGTTGCGGTGGATCTCCCAGCGGTCCTCGATCTCGCCCACCTCGCCGGTGTCGAGCTGCTCGCCGATGACGTTGAACACGTGGCCGAGCACGCCCGGGCCCACCGGCACGGTGATGCCCCGGCCCGTGTTGACCACGGTGGCGCCCCGCTTGAGGCCGTCGGTGGGCTTGAGGCAGATGGCCCGGACCCGGGAGTCGCCGATCTGCTGGGCGACCTCGGCCGTCACCTTGGTGGTGGTGCCCTCCAGGGTGATCTCCATCTCCACCGCGGTGTTGATCTCGGGCAGCTCGGAGGGAGGGAACTCGACGTCGACGACGGGGCCGGCCACGGCCACGACCCGGCCGTCCGCCCTCTTGGTCTCGGTGGTCTCGGTGGTCTGGGTGGCGGTCATCGCCTCTTGGCTCCTGACATGTACGGATCGATCCGATCGGGAAGCACGTCCCGGGAGACGAGCGTGTCGGGCAGGTAGTCCACGCCGCCGGACTTGGCCTTGCGCAGCGCCTCGGCCCCGCCCACGATCTCCATGATCTCGGTGGTGATGGAGTCCTGGCGGGCCCGGTTCATGATCCGGGAGAGCTTGACGATCAGCTCCTCGGCGTTCTCGGTGGCCGACTTCATGGCCCGCTGGCGGGCGGCGTGCTCGGAGGCGGCGGCGTCCAGCATGGCCGCGAACAGGCGTGCCTCCACGTAGCGGGGCAGGAGGCGGGACAGGATCTGGCCCGGCTCCGGCTCGAACTCGTAGACGGCGCCGGGGCCGTCGTCGGAGGCGGCGGCCTCGGCCAGGGCCTCGGTGTCGAGCGGCATGAACTGGCGCACCACGGTGCGCTGCGACGACGACGACAGGAACTGGGTGTACACGAGCTTGACCAGCTGCACCTCGCCGTCGAGGAAGGGCTGGGTGACGGCCTCGGCCACGGCCCGGGCGTCCTCGTAGGTGGGCTGCTCGCTCATGCCGGTGAAGGAGGCGGCGATGTCGTAGCCCCGGAACCGGAAGAAGGACTCGGCCTTGCGGCCCAGCAGGACGAGGGAGTACTCCCGGCCCTTGGACTGCTCGTCCCGCAGGTCGCGCTCGGTGGCGCGGATCACGTTGGAGTTGTAGGCGCCGGCCAGGCCCCTGTCGGCCGTGACGACCACGTAGCCGACCCTGGCCACGTCGCCGGCCCCGCCCAGGAGGGGGTGGCTCAGGTCGGCCCCGCCCGCGGCCAGGCTGCGGATGACCTCGGTGATCTGCTCGCTGTAGGGCCGGGCCGCCGCCACCCGCTGCTGGGCCTTGACGATGCGCGAGGCCGCGATCAGCTCCATGGCCTTGGTGATCTTCTTGGTCGACTCGACGCTCTTGATCCGCCGCCGGAGGATCCGCTCCTTGCCACCGGCCATCTCAGGCTGCGGCTTCCTCGCCGGTGTCGGGCGTGAAGCCGTCGGCGAAGCCCTTGACGGCGGTCTTCACCGCGTCACCGTCGGGCAGCTTGCCGGTGGAGCGGATGGTCTCGAGCAGGTCGGCGTGGCGGGTGCGCACGTACTCCAGCAGCTCGTTCTCGAAGCGGCGCACCGACGCCACCGGGATGGCGTCGAGGAAGCCGGCCGTGCCGGCGTAGATGGTGACCACCTGCTCCTCCACCGGCATCGGCGTGTGGAGCGGCTGCTTCAGCAGCTCGGTGAGCCGGTAGCCCCGGTCGAGGTAGCCCTGGGAGGTCTTGTCGAGCTCCGACCCGAAGGTGGCGAACGACTCCAGCTCGCGGAACTGGGCCAGGTCGATCTTCATGGTGCCGGCCACCGACTTCATGGCCTTGATCTGGGCCGCGCCGCCCACCCGGGACACCGAGATGCCCACGTTGATGGCGGGCCGGACGCCGGCGTTGAAGAGGTCGGCCTCCAGGTAGATCTGGCCGTCGGTGATGGAGATCACGTTGGTGGGGATGTAGGCCGACACGTCCCCGGCCTTGGTCTCGATCACGGGCAGGGCGGTGAGGGAGCCGGCACCCCGGTCGTCGCTCAGCTTGGCCGCCCGCTCGAGCAGGCGGCTGTGCAGGTAGAACACGTCGCCGGGGTAGGCCTCGCGGCCCGGCGGCCGGCGCAGGAGCAGGGCCACCTGGCGGTAGGCCTCGGCCTGCTTGGAGAGGTCGTCGTAGACGATGAGGGCGTGCTCGCCGTTCTCCATCCAGTGCTGGCCCATGGCGCAGCCGGCGTAGGGGGCGAGGTACTTGAACGGGGCGGCGTCGTCGGCGGGGGCGTTCACCACGACCGTGTAGTCCATGGCGCCGGCGGACTCGAGGGTGGCCACCGTCTGGGCGACGGTGGAGCCCTTCTGGCCGATGGCGACGTAGATGCACTTCACCCCGAGGCCCTTCTGGTTCAAGATGGTGTCGACGGCGACGGTGGTCTTGCCCGTCTTGCGGTCGCCGATGATCAGCTCCCGCTGGCCCCGGCCGATGGGCACCATGGCGTCGATGGCCTTGATGCCGGTCTGCAGCGGCTCGTGCACGGGCTGGCGGCCGGTGATGCCGGGCGCCTGCACCTCGAGGCGGCGGCTGGTGTCGGACGCGATGGCGCCCTTGCCGTCGATGGGCTGGCCCAGGGCGTCGACCACCCGGCCGATCAGGGCGTCGCCCACCGGCACCGACAGGATGCGGTTGGTGGCGCGGACCGACTGGCCCTCCTGGATGTGGGTGGCCTCGCCCAGGATGACGGCGCCGATCGACTCCTCGTCCAGGTTCAGGGCCAGCCCGAGGGCGCCGCCCTCGAACTCGAGCAGCTCGTTCACGGCCGCGTCCGGCAGGCCGGAGACGCGGGCGATGCCGTCACCCACCTCCTCGATGCGGCCCACCTGGGCCGACGACATGGTGGGCGTGAACCCCTCCAGGCGCCGGCGCAGGGACGCCGCGATCTCGTCGGCGTTGATGCTGAAGCCGTTTGCCTCTTCTGCCATCAGAGTGCTTCCTTCAGTTGATCGAGGCGGTAGCGGACGGAGCCGTCGAACACGGTGTCGCCGATGCGGGCCACCACGCCGCCGAGGACGGTGGCGTCGACGACGGCCTTGACGCTCACGTTCTTGTCGGTGGCGGCCGAAAGGGCTGCGCCCAGGCGCTCCTGGAGGGCGGCGTCGAGCGGGATCGAGGTGCGCACCTCGGCCACGACCTCCTGGCGCTCGCCCGCGGCCCGCTCCACCAGCTTGTCGATGATGGCGGGCAGCTCGCGGCCGCGGCCGGCGGCCACCACGAACGACACCAGGGCGGTGGTGACGTTCGATGCCCGGCCCCCGCCGAGGAGGTCGTCGACGATGCTCAGCCGGCGCTCCACGGGGATGGACGGGTTGGTGAGGGTCGAGCGCAGCTCCTCGTTGGCCTCGAAGGTGCGGGCGATGCGGAACAGCTCGTCCTCCACCGTCTCCAGCGCGCCCTCGGCGCGCGCCACCTCGAAGAGGGCGGCGGCGTAGGCGTCGACCCGCTCGCTCATCGGCCGTTGGTCCCCACCGACGAGATGAAGCGGTCGATGAGGCGGAGGTTGGTGTCGCGGTCGAGATTGGCTTCGACCACCTTCTCGGCCAGCTCGATGGCCAGCTCCCCCACCCGGGACTGCAGGTCGGCGGTGGCCCGCTCGGTGGCGGACGAGATCTCCTCACGCGAGCGCTGGCGCAGCTCGGCGACCTCGGCCTCGGCCCGCTGCATCAGGTCGCGCCGCAGCTGGTCGGCCGTCTGGCGGGCCTCCTCGATGATCCGGTTGGCCTCGTTGCGCGCGTCGGCCAGCTGGCGCTGGTACTCCTCCAGCACGCCCTGGGCCTCGGCCTTGACGCGCTCGGCGTCGTCGAGGTTCTCCCGGATGCGGTTGGTGCGGCCCTCCATCCCCTTCTTGATCCCGGGGTAGGCGAACTTCCACATCAAGAACAGCAGGGTGAAGAACGAGATGGTGCCCCACACGACCTCGGAGGTCTCCGGGATGATGGGGCTGGGCGCCTCGTGGCACTCGTCGACGTCGCCGCCGTCCTCGAGGATGTGGATGCACTCCTCGGCCTCGTGGCTGATCTCGCCCTCGGCCTCCGCGGCCACGGCCACGCCGCCGGTCCCGAGCACCGCGAGCAGGGCCAGGCCGGCGACGGCGAGCGCCCGGCGCAGGCCGCGGGTGGTGACGGCGGGCGCCATCAGCCCGAGATGATGAACGAGAGGACGAACCCGAACAGGGCCAGCGCCTCGGTGAACGCGATGCCGAGGAACATGGTGGTGCGCACCATGCCGGCCGCCTCGGGCTGGCGGGCCATGGCGGTGATGGCGTTGCCCACCACCAGGCCGATGCCGATGCCGGGGCCGATGGCCGCCCCGCCGTAGACGATGCCTCGTCCGATGGCGGTGAGACCGGCGGTGGGATCGGCCCCGCCTGCCTCCTGAGCCAACATAAATACGTCCAACACGCTGCTCCTCCTAGTGCTCGGGATGCATGGCGCCGCCGATGTACACGGCGGCGAGGATGGTGAAGATGAAGGCCTGCAGGACAGCGACCAGCACCTCGAAGCCGGTGAGGGCGACGAGGAGAGCCCCCGGGAGGGCGGCGCCCACCACCGTCGACTTGAACAGCGCGGTGGCGATGACGGCGAAGCTCACGAGCAGGAGGTGGCCGGCCAGCAGGTTGGCGAAGAGCCGGACCGCGAGCGAGAGGGGCCGCACGATGATGGTGGACACCAGCTCGATGGGCGTGACCAGGAGGTACAGGGCCTTGGGGACGCCGGGCGGGAACAGCATCGACTTGAAGTAGCCGAAGAAGCCCTGCTTGGCGATGCCCACGACGTTGAAGATGATCCAGACGAGGATGGCGAGCATGGCCGGGACGGCCATGCGGGCGTTCACCGGCATCTGCAGGATCGGGATGATCCCGAAGATGTTGCACACGAAGATGAAGCTGAACATGGTGAGCAGGAAGGGCGTGAACTTGAGGCCCTCCGGGCCCATCGTCTGCAGGATGATGCCCTCCTGGACGAACTCCACCACCGACTCGGCGAAGTTCTGGACGCCGGTGGGCACCAGGCTGGCCCGCCGGCCGGCGGTGATGTAGAGGGCGGCCACGATGAACACCGCCAGGAACATGAGCAGCACCACCTTGTTCACGGCGAAGGCGCCGGAACCGAACACGGTGGGCCACTCGATGAGGTGGCTGACGGGCGGGAACTCGAGAGCGAGAATGGCCAAGGGTTCAGCTCCGTCCGGGAGTGGGCTTGAGGCCGGGATAGGCGAGGGTCAGCGAGACGTGGCGGGTCTCCCACCACAGCAGGCCGAGCTGGGTCACGAGGATGGTGACGCCGAGGGGCACGAGCTCGACCCAGGCCTGCGCCTTGACGGCCCACACGGCGAGGGTGACGAGCCCGAGGCGCACGGCGAAGCCGCCGACGGCGACGCCGGCCAGCATGGCCAGCGACCGGCGGGCGGCCCAGCGCATCATGGCGGCCGAGAGCAGCAGGTTGGCGAGGACGAGCACCAGGCCGTAGGCGGCCGAGAGCCCGCCGTGCACGCCCCAGCCCACGGCCCCGAGGGCGACGAGGACGGGCGCCAGCGGCAGGCCGCGGCGGGCCATGTCGGTGGCCATCTGCCATTCCACCTGGGTGGGCGGCGCCTCGGCGAGGCTCACGGGCGGCCTCCGGCCGGCTTGGCCGAGCGGTTCCAGGGGCGCTGGGCCTCCTGCTCGCGCATGGCGACCTCGTAGGCGAAGTAGGCGCGCACGAACACGCCGACCAGGGCCAGCGCGGCCAGGAGGAGGGTGAGCAGCGGGGTGGTGCCGATGCGGTCGTCGACGAGGCGGCCGGCGACGGCGAACACACCCGGGATGGCGACGAACTCCACCGCCCGCGTCAGCGTGTCACCGAACCCGTTGTAGAGCGCCCGCTTCTCGCGAAGGTCCAACCGTATGCCCCTCTTGTCCCGCTCCTGAGGCCCTGGAGCGGCCTTGTGAAGCGGTTCGCAATCTATGGTCCCGCCGCGACCAGCCGCAAGTTTCGCCCGTGTTGCGGCCGCCGCACGGGGTGGGCACCGTCAGGCGCCGTCGGCCTCGCGCCGGCGGTCGGCCAGCTCCACCACGTCGGCCAGCTTCGGGGCGGCGGCGCCGGCGGCGGCCTGGTCGGCCTCGGCCCGCGCCTCGGCCTCGGCCTCGGCCCGCTGGCGGACGCCGGGGTGGAACAGGGTGTAGAGGGCGACGAGGAGGCCGGCGCCGGCGAAGGGGATGACGGCCTGGCCCTCGTTGGTGAAGGTGGGCAGGAGGACGAGGCCGGAGAGGATGGCGGTCCAGATCCACAGGATCACCACCGACCGGCGGTGGCCGTGGCCGAGGCGCATGAGCCGGTGGTGGAGGTGCTCCTTGTCCGGGGTCGACACGCCCGCCCGCCGCACCGAGCGCCGCACGATGGCGAAGACCGTGTCGAGGATGGGCACGCCCAGCACGAACAGCGGGATGA
The DNA here is from genome assembly GCA_052387235.1 of Actinomycetota bacterium. Lineage (GTDB taxonomy): Bacteria > Actinomycetota > Acidimicrobiia > Acidimicrobiales > JBQTJJ01. Next base: position 16,189 of record JBQTJJ010000099.1, on the reverse strand, counting down.
AGATGGGCGCGAAGAAGAAGTAGGTCTGGCCGCTGAACTGATCGGCCGTGCGCCCTCCCACCATCATGGTGGAGCTGGCCATGAGCAGGCCGAGCAGCATCGAGCCGGCGTCGCCCATGAAGATGCGGGCCGGGTGGAAGTTGTGGGGCAGGAACCCGAGGCAGACGCCGCAGGCCACGACCGCGATCAGCGGACCCACGTTGTCGGCCGGCAGCAGCCCGGCGTTCGACAGGCGGTCGCCGTAGACGAAGAAGGCGGCGGCGGCGATGGCCACGATGCCGGCCGCCAGCCCGTCCAGCCCGTCGATCAGGTTCACGGCGTTGGCGATGGCGGCCACCCACAGCACGGTGAGCAGGGGCGCCATGTCGGGCGAGATCGACACGATGTCGAGGAACGGGACCCGGAAGTACAACATGGTGACGCCCAGGAACGAGAGCAGGCTCCCGGCCAGCACCTGGCCGGCCAGCTTGGCCGGCGCCGACACGTCGCGGACGTCGTCCACCAGCCCCACCAGCAGGATCACGCCCGCCGCCAGCACCACCCCGAGCGGCTCCGACGAGCCTTCGAAGACCCGGTCGAACTGACCGAGGAGCCGGGCCACGCCCATGGCCACGACCACGGCCCCGAACATGGCGATCCCGCCGGCGGTGGGCGTGGGCAGGACGTGCACGTGGCGGTCGTCGGGCATGACCACCGCACCCAGCCGCACCGCGACCCGGCGAACCACGAAGGCGAGGAGGTAGGTGGTAAGGGCGGCCACGACCAGGACCACCCCGTAGCCCACCATGTCAGCCCTCCGGGTAGGGCGGGAACTTGGAGCAGAGCACGCCGACCTCGTCGCGCACCGCCGCCAGCTCGGCCTCGGCCGACCGCCGGCGCAGGGTCCGGCCGATGAGGCCGGCGATCTCGGCCATCTCGGCCTCGCCCATCCCGGTGGTGGTGACGGCGGCGGTGCCGATGCGCAGACCGCTGGTGACGAAGGGCGATCGGGGGTCGCCCGGGATCTGGTTCTTGTTGAGGGTGATCCCGGCCCGGTCGAGTGCCTCCTGCGCCTCCTTGCCGGTGAGCTCGGGGTCGAAGGTGCGCAGGTCCACCAGCATCAGGTGGTTGTCGGTGCCGCCGGACACGATGCGGAACCCCTCCCCCGCCAGCGCCTCGGCCAGGGCCCGGGCGTTGCGCACGATCTGGGCCGCGTACTCCCTGAACGCGGGCTGGGCCGCCTCCCGGAACGCCACCGCCTTGGCCGCTATGACGTGCTCCAGGGGCCCGCCCTGCAGGCCGGGGAACACGGCCTTGTCGATGGCCTTGGCGTGCTCCTCGGTGGACAGGATGCAGCCGCCGCGGGGGCCGCGCAGCGTCTTGTGGGTCGTGAAGGTGACGATGTCGGCCAGCGGCACCGGGTCGGGGTGGACGCCGCCGGCGATGAGGCCGGCCACGTGGGCGGCGTCGAACAGCAGCAGGGCGCCGACCTCGTCGGCGATGGACCGCAGCGGCGCCGGGTCGATGAGGCGGGGGTAGGCGGTGGCGCCGGCCACGATCATGCGGGGCCGGTGCTCGAGGGCGAGGTCGCGCACCTGGTCGAGGTCGAGGCGCTCGTCGCTCTCGGTCACGCCGTAGGAGACGAACCTGTAGATGCGCCCGCTGATGTTCACGGGCGAGCCGTGGGTGAGGTGGCCGCCCTGGTCCAGGCGCATGCCGAGCACGGTGTCGCCGGGCTCGAGCAGGGCCAGGTAGGCGGCCACGTTGGCGTTGGCGCCGGCGTGGGGCTGCACGTTGGCGTGGAACGCCCCGAACAGGGCCTTGGCCCGCTCGATGGCGAGGGCCTCGGCCTCGTCGACGACGGCGTTGCCGCCGTAGTAGCGCCGGCCCGGGTAGCCCTCGGCGTACTTGTTGGTGAGGACGGAGCCGGTGGCCTCCAGGACGGCCCGGGAGGTGAAGTTCTCCGAGGCGATGAGCTGGAGGGTGGTGGACTGGCGCGCGAACTCCCGGTCGATGATCGAGAAGAGCTGGTCGTCGCGGGAGGTCATGGCGTCTCCCCGGCTCCGCGGGGGGTCATCCCTGCCGCTCGATCTCGGCGATCTGGTCGAGGCGGGGCTGGTGGCGGCCACCCTCGAAGGGCGTCTCCAGCCACAGGGCCACGATCTCGTCGGCCAGCCCGGTGGCCACGATGCGGGCGCCGATGGCCAGCACGTTGGCGTCGTTGTGCTCCCGCGAGAGGCGGGCCGTGTAGAGGTCGTTGCACAGGGCGGCCCGCACGCCGTGCACCTTGTTGGCCGCGATCTGCTCGCCCTGGCCGCTCCCGCCCAGCACGATGCCGCGGTGGGCGCTGCCGTCGACCACGGCCCGCCCCACGCCGGCGCAGATGGGCGGGTAGTCGACCGACTGGTCGCTGTCGGTGCCGTGGTCGTCGACCTCGTGGCCCAGCTTCTCCAGCGTGGCCACCAGGTGCTGCTTGAGGTGGTAGCCGGCGTGGTCGGAACCGATGGCGACTCTCATGTGCGCGCTCCTCCTGCCCGTGCCCGGGCCCATCCCAGCTCCACCAGCCGGGCGGTCAGATCGTCGAGTTCGTTGGCGATGCGGCGGTACACGGACCGGCCGGCACCGATGGGGTCGGCCACGTCGTCGTCCCTGGACGCGCCCAGCATGTCGGACGTGGTGCGGCCGGCGTGGACCTTGGCCAGCCATTCGTCGAAGGGCTGGTTCGGGCTGCGGGCGCCCACCTGCTCGGCCCGGCGCACCAGCTCCTTCAGCGTGAACGTGCGGGGCCACAGGTCGGCGCCGATCACGGCGACGTCGCGGACGTGCTCCCGGGCCATGCCCAGCACCAGGTCGGCCCCGCGGGCCATGTCGGGGGTGAGGCGCCGGCTGCGGTGGCCCGACGTGTCGTAGCCCATGGCCTCCAGCACGGCCACACCGTCGGCGCTGGCCGGCTGGTCGGTGAACAGGCGCCCGGCCGAGTGGACCCGTGCCTCCACCCCGAGGTCCGCCAGGCGGCGGCGGAGGAAGGCCTCGGCCATCGGGGAGCGGCAGATGTTCCCGGTGCAGAGGACGAGGATGTCGATGGCCGGGAGTTTACGTTTGCCCGCCCGGCCGGGACCCCGACCCCCTGCGTCAGCGGGCGACGGCGAGGACGTCGGCCCACGGGATCGCACCCTCGCGGAGCAGCTTGGGCTCGGCGCCCGTGCAGTCGACCACCGTCGACGGCTGGCCCTCGCACGGGCCGGCGTCGAGGACGACGGCCACCGAGTCGCCGAAGGTGGCCGCCACCTCGGCCGCCGTGGTCGCCGGGCCCTGGCCGTGGAGGTTGGCGCTGGTGGTGGCGATGGGACCGGTGGCCCGGCACAGGGCCAGGGGCACGGGGTGGGCCGGGCAGCGCACGCCCACCGTGGCCTCGTCGGCACCCAGGTCGGCCTGGAGGTCCGGGCGTCGGGGCAGCACCAGGGTCAGGGCGCCGGGCCAGTAGCGGTCCATCAGCCGCCGGGCCCCGGCCGGCACGCCCGTGGTCAGCGCCAGGGCCTGGTCCAGGTCGGCGACCAGCACGGGCAGGTCCACCTCCCGGGGCCGGCGCTTGAGGCGGAAGAGGCGGTCGGCCCCGCCGGTGGAGAAGGGGTCGGCGGCCAGGCCGTAGACCGTGTCGGTGGGGAGTCCCACCACCTGGGCCGAGGCCAGCGCCCTGGCCGCCAGGTCGACGGCGTGGGCCGGCACCGGGAGGCCGGAGGCGGGGACGAGCTCCACGCCGTCAGACCCTACCCACCAGCACCCGGGCCCGGCCGCACAGGTCCCGGCGCACGTCGATCGACGTGAAGCCGGCGTCGCGGGCCAGGGCGGCGGCGGCCTCGCGCTGGCCGGGCGCGATCTCGACCACCAGCGCGCCGGGCCGGCCCAGCCACCGGGGCGCCTCGGCCACGATGGCCTCGACCTGCTCCAGGCCGGTCGGCCCGGCCACCAGGGCGCCCATCGGCTCCCAGCGGGCCACCTCGGGCGGGAGGTCGGGCACCTCGTGCTCGGCGACGTACGGGGGGTTCGACACCACCACGTCGACGCTCCCCCGCAGCGCCGGCGGCAGCGCCGCGAACCACGAGCCCTCGGCCAGGCGGACCGAGGCGCCGGCCCGGCCCAGCCCGGCCAGGTTGGCCCGGGCCACGGCCAGGGCGTCGGCGGACCGGTCGACGCCCCAGACCTCCACGCCCGGCACCTCCCGGGCCACGGACAGGGCGATGGCCCCCGAGCCCGTCCCCAGGTCCACGACCACCGGGGACCGGGGGGCGAGGAGCCCGAGCTCGGCCAGGACGACCTCGACCACCGTCTCGGTCTCCGGTCGGGGGATGAGCACCCGGCGGTCGACGAACAGGTCGAGGGTGCGGAAGGCCCACGACCCGAGCACGTACTGGAGCGGCTCGCCCCCGGCCCGCCGCTCCACCATGCGCTCGTAGTGGGCCGCGGCCCGCACCGTCACCGGGTCGTCGAGGTGCAGCAGGTGCTCGGCCCCCTCGAACCCCGAGGCCCGCTCCACGATCCGCCGGGCGTCGTGCGCCGAGTCGAGCCGCACCTCCGCCTCCTTCAGCAACGCCCGCCAGGCGACGCCCGGCGCCGAGCGCGTGCCGCTCTCGTGGATGTCCTCTCCCGTGTCCTCTCCCGGGTCCTCCGCTGGGGTCACTCGCCTCGGAGCTGGCGGGCCCGCTCGTCGGCCAGGAGGGCCTCGGTGAGGTCGTCCAGCTCGCCCATGAGCACCTTGTCGAGCTTGTAGAGCGTGAGCCCGATGCGGTGGTCGGTGACCCGGTTCTCCTTGTAGTTGTAGGTGCGGATCTTCTCCGACCGGCCGCCGCCCCCCACCTGGCTGCGCCGCTGCTCGGACTGCTCGGCCGCCTGGCGGTCCTGCTCCGCCTTGAGCAGGCGGGCCCGCAGGACCTGCATGGCCTTGGCCCGGTTCTGGATCTGGCTCTTCTCGTCCTGCATGGCCACCACGATCCCGGAGGGCAGGTGGGTGATGCGCACGGCCGAGTCGGTGGTGTTCACCGACTGGCCGCCCGGGCCGGTGGAGCGGTACACGTCGATCTTCAGGTCGTTGGGGTCGACGGCCACGTCGACCTCCTCGGCCTCGGGGAGCACGGTGACGGTGGCCGACGAGGTGTGGATGCGGCCCTGCGACTCGGTGGCCGGCACCCGCTGCACCCGGTGGGGGCCGCCCTCGTGCTTCATGCGCGTCCACACCGCGTCACCCTTCAGCAGGAAGCTGACCTCGTTGAACCCGCCCTTGTCGGACGCGTCGGCGCCCAGGATCTCGTGGCGCCAGCCCTGGCGGTCGGCGTTGCGGATGTACATCTCGAACAGGTCCTTGGCCCACAGGTTGGCCTCCTCGCCCCCCTCGGCACCCCGGATCTCGACGATCACGTTCTTGTCGTCGTTGGGGTCCCGGGGCAGCAGGAGCACCTTCAGCTCCTCGTCCAGGGCGGCGATGGTGCGCTCCAGGCCCTCGACCTCGGAGAGCAGCAGGGCCCGGTCCTCCCCGGTGGCCTCCTGCAGCATCTCCCGGCCCGCGGCCAGGTCCTCGCTGGCCTGGCGGTACCGGCGGTAGGCGTCCACCACCGGCTCCAGCTCCTTCAGCCGCCGGCCGGCGTCGCGCAGGGCGTGCTGGTCGGTGAGGACGGCCGGGTCGTTCATGCGCGCCGCGACCTGGGCGTACTCCTCCTCCAGGCCGTCGAGTCGATCCAGCACCCGCCAAGGGTACCGGTGGCCCCGCCAGGCGGCGGGCGGCGCTCAGGGCCTGCGAGTCAACTACCTGCTCGGAAGGGGCGACGCCGGTCTGCCCGGGGTTCCCTGGATGCACTTGTCCGATAAGGGTTCCCCCCGGATCGACAAGCAGAACGGCGTCGCCCCTTCATTCACGTAGTTGACTCGCAGTCCCTCAGCCGCCGCCGGCCCGCCGCCCGATGGCCAGGCGCACCCTCGAGACCAGGTCGCGGGGCGCGAACGGCTTCACCATGTACTCGTCGGCGCCGGCCGAGAAGGCGGCCGCCTTGTCGGCGGCGCTGTCGCTCGTCGTGAGCATCACCACCGTGCAGTCGGCCGTGGCCGGGTCGGCCCGCAGCCGGGCGCAGACCTCGATGCCCGACAGGTCGGGCATGCTCACGTCGAGCACCACGCACGCCGGCGCCAGCTTGCGGGCCAGCTCCACGGCGCTGCTTCCGTCACCCGCCTCCTCCACCCGGAACCCGGCTGCGGTGAGCGTCATGCGGGCCAGCTGGCGGACGTCGTCGGCGTCGTCGGCCACCAGGATGGTCTCGGTGCCGGCCCCGTCGGCGCACCGGCCGGACCCGGTGACGGCCACGCGCTCGCCGGCGGCGTCGCGCCGCAACAGGTCCGTGACATCGCCGGCGGCCATGGGCCTGGCCAGCAGGAAGCCCTGGGCCACCTCGCAGCCGAGGGCCCGCAGCCGCTCCAGCTGCTCCACGGTCTCCACGCCCTCGGCCACCACCTCCCGGTCGAGGGCGTGGGCCAGGCTGATGACGGCGGCGACGATGGCGGTGTCCTCGGGATCGGTGGAGAGCCCGCCCACGAAGGAGCGGTCGATCTTCACCTCGTCGAGCGGGAGCCGCCGGAGGTACTCGAGCGAGGAGTAGCCGGTGCCGAAGTCGTCGATGGACACGGTGAGGCCGAGGCTCTTGAGCTGGCCCAGGATCGAGATGGCGATCTCGACGTCCTCCATGACGGTGGACTCGGTGACCTCCAGGCACAGGCCGCCGGGGTCGATCCCGCTCTCGGCGATGGCGGTGCGGACGGCATCCACCAGGCCCACCCGGAACTGGGTGGCCGAGGCGTTCACGGCCACGCTCACCGGCGTGGGCCGGGGGAAGTCCCGCTGCCATCCCGCGCAGGTGCGGCAGGCGTCGCCGAGGACCCATGCGCCGATGGCACCGATGAGGCCGGTGGCCTCCGCCACCGGGATGAAGTCGTTCGGGGCCACCGGGCCGCGCTCGGGGTGGTCCCAGCGCAGGAGGGCCTCCAGGCCCACGACCCGGTTGGTGGAGAGGGCGACCTTGGGCTGGTACACCAGCCGGAACTGGTGCCGCCGGAGGGCCTCCTCGAGGTCCAGGGCCAGCGGGTCCGAGGCCGGGTCGTAGCCGGGGGCGGCGGCCGGGCGTCCCGCCGGGTGGACGACGGCCCTGAGGAGGACGGCGTCGTCGAAACCGGGGCCACCGCCCAGGACCGTGACGAACACCTCGGCGTCCCACCAGGAGCCGACGCCGTCGTCCATGCGGACCCAGATCGGCCCGGCCGTGGCTCCCGCCGCGGCCGGGTCGGCGAGGCACGACCGCACGGTCCCGTGGTCGTCGGGGTGCAGGACGGCGAACACGGTTCCCGGCCACCGCCCGCCGGCGACGCGGAGGGCCCCGGCCGGGGGGCGGCCCACGGCCCGCAGGGTCCCGGCCCGGTCCAGCACCAGCACCACCTCGGAGATGGCGTGCGTCACCGGGCCGGCTCCCCGTCCCCGTCCAGGAACTGCTCCCGCAGCGCGACCACCGCGTCCTCGAACGCCCCTTCCACCCGCCGCACCACGGTGGGCGCGGGCCCGAGGTCACCGTCCTTGGCCAGGGCCTCCAGCGCCCGGCACTCGCGGGCCAGCAGCACGGCACCGAAGGTGGCGCTGCTCCCGGCCAGGCTGTGGGCCAGCCGCGCCATCCCGGCCGCGTCCCGATCGGCCATGGCCGCTCGGAGGCCGGCCAGCCGGGAGGCGCCCTCGTCGACGAAGGTCGAGACCGCGTCACGGAGCCCGGAGCGCCCGGAGCCCGAGTCGCGGGCCAGCTCGTGCAGCGCCTCCACCATGGCCGCGTCCAGGGGCCCGTCGCCCCTCGCATCCCCGTCCGCAGGGGCGGCCGGCGCGGGGCGCCCGGTCCCGTCGATGATGCCGAGCAGGTGGGGGATGTCGAACGGCTTGGTGAGGTAGTCCGACGCCCCGCCGGCCCGGATGCGCTCCACCTGCCCCACGGTGGCGTCCGCGCTCAGCACGACGACCGGGATGGCTGCGGTCCGGGCGTCGGCCCGCAGCCGGCGCAGGACCTCCTCGCCCGACATGTCGGGCAGGTGAAGGTCCAGGAGGATCAGGCTGGGCTGGTGCTCCCGCGCCAGCTCCAGGGCCAGGGTCCCGTGCATGGCCACCAGGAGGTCGACCTCGGGCCGGCGGGCCACCACCCGCTCCACCAGCTTGACGTTCGACAGGTTGTCCTCCACGTAGAGCACGGAGCGGGCGGCCCCGGCCGGCGCGGGGCGCTCGGCGCCCGCGTCGTCGCGCCGATCGGCCGTGCGCTCCCCGGGGGCGTCGATCACCGGCAGGTCCACCCAGAACGACGTCCCCGACCCCACCTCGCTGCTGACGCCGATGACACCGCCCATGACCTCCACCAGCTGCTTGGTGAGGACGAGCCCGAGGCCCGTGCCCTCCACCCCCGACTGCTCGGCCCCGAGGCGTTCGAACGGCTGGAACAGGCGATCGAGGTCCTGCTGCGTCATCCCGATGCCGGTGTCGGAGACGAGCAGGCGCAGCTGCCCCGGCTCCGGCGACTCGCACACGACCGCCACCTCGCCGTCGTGGCGGTTGTACTTCACGGCGTTGGCCAGCAGGTTCACCACCACCTGCCGGAGCCGCTGGCGGTCGGCCTGCACGTGGCGCCCCCCGGCGCCGGTCAGCCGCTCCGGGATCCGCACGCGCCGGGCCGCGGCCAGGGGCCGCACCATCCCGAGGGCCTCGGCCACGACCTCCTCCAGGCTCACCGGCTCCATCGACAGCCGGAGCTGGCCGGCCTCGACCCGGGAGATGTCCAGCACCTCGTCGATGAGCTCCAGCAGGTGGCCGCCGGCCCGCACGATCTGGTCGACGCTCTCGCGCTGGCCGGCCGAGAGGTCGTCCAGGGCAAGCAGCTGCCCGAACCCGAGCACCGCGTTCAGGGGCGTCCGCAGCTCGTGGCTCATCCGGGAGAGGAACTGGCTCTTGGCCTCGTTGGCCCGCTGGGCCGTCAGCCGGGCCTCCTCCAGCGCCGCCTCGGCCCGCTGGCGCTCGGTGATGTCCTCGCTGATCCCGAGCAGGTACCGGGCCGACCCGTCCGGGCCCATGATCGGGATCTTCCTCGTGTGGAGGATGCGCTCGCCCTGGTGCCTGGTCTGCACCGGCTCGCACGGGATGTCGAGCAGGCGGCCCCGTTCCAGCACCTCCCGGTCCTTCTCCACGAAGAACCGGGCCTCCTCCGGTGGGAAGAAGTCGAAGTCGTTGCGACCGACGAGGTCGTCACGGCTGTACCCCAGCAGCTCCTCCCCGGCCCGGTTGAACCGCACGAAGCGCAGCTCCTCGGCGTCCTTGACGAACACCATGTTGGGGATGTTCTCGATGACGGAGTCGAGGAACGAGCGCGACCGGCGCAGCTCCTCCTCGGCCACCGCCTGCCGGCGCAGCGCCCGGTCGAGGATCGCGAGCCCGGCCACGATGACCAGGGCCAGGCCGGCGGTGATGGCCAGGATGGCGGCCCGCAGGCCTGCGACCATCTCCGTGGCCACGCGGAGCGGGAGGTCGGCGACCAGGGCCCAACCCAGCCCGGTGATCGGGACGTGGGCGCTGAGCACCCGGCCCTCGGTCCGGGCCGCCTCGCTCGCCCCGAACCGGCCCCCCAGCGCGGCGGCCACGCCCGGGTCGCTCCGGCGGGAGACCTTGGCCCGTGGGTCGGCCCCGGGCGACGCCACCACGACGCCCCGCTGGTCGGTCACCGTCAGCGCCACGCCCTGGACGGCGGCGAAGCCGTCCACGAAGCGCTGGAGCTGGCCGATGCGGTAGCCGGCGACGAGGATCCCGAGCACCGTGGTGGCGTCGCCGCCGCGGATCGGGACGGCGGTGGCGGTGACCAGCCCTCCGTCGGCGGCGGCCGTCTCGTAGACCTCCGAGACGTACGGCCTCCCACCGCTCATGACCCCTCGGTACCAATCGCGGTGGCTGAAGTCGTCACCGACGACGGAGGGGCTCTCCGGCAGGACGTCGACGAGCCTGCCGCTCGGGTCGGCGAGGAACGCCAGGTGGATCTCGGGGCGGACACTGCGCAGCTCGCCCAGGTGGAACCGGACCTGGGCCCGGTCGGCGTCGGTCGACACGCCCCGCCCGACGGCCGCGGTCAGCGAGGGGCGCCGGGCGAACGACTCCACCAGCTCGGTCAGCCCGGTCATCTCCCGCTGGACGGCCACGGCGGCGGCGGCCGCGGCCGACTGGACCTGGCGCGTCCCCTGGCTTCGCGTCGCATGCTCCGACAGCCAGAGCGCGGCCACGTCCAGCACGGCCAGCGGGCCGAGCGTCATGAGGGCGAGCACGAGGACGAGCCGGCGCGGCGCCAGGCGCCGGCGGCCGCCCTGCTCGGTGTCACCCGCCGGAGTGGGCCGCCCCTCGGAGTGGGCCTGCACGATGCAATGGTGCCACCTGTCGGACGAAATAGCAGCAGAACCTCGAAGTAAACAAGGCCGACACGGTCCCCAGGGCCCGGCTCAGAGGCCCCGCCAGCCGGCGTCGAGCGTGGCCACCTCGGCCGGGTCGGCGAGCGCCGCGGCCAGGGCCCGGGTGAGGGGGTGGTCGTCGGAGGCGGGGAGGACGAGGACGAGCCGGGCCCCCCGGCCGTCGGCGATGCGGGCGTCGGCGGCGGCCGGGACGAGGTCCACGTCGATGCCGGTGGAGCACACCACCACCAGGGGCCGGCCCTCGGCGTCGACGCCGGCGGCCGGCGCCGGCGCCGGCTGGCGCAGGTCGGTGCGCACCACCGGCGAGGGCACGGGCTCCAGCCGGCTCGCGCCCACCAGCTCGGGCCGCCGGACCAGGATGGCCCGCATCCATCGCTCGGCGCCGAGGCGGTTCACCTGGTGCTCGGGGGCGCCGGGGCGCCGCAGCCGCCGCACCGCCTCCACCGCCGCCGTCAGGGCATCGAGAGGGGGCCGGTCGCCGTGCACCAGGCGCTGGGCCTCGCGGTCGAACGCCCCCACCCCGACCTCCAGCCGGAGACCCTCGTGGTCGTCCACCACCCGGGCCACCTCCAGGCCCAGCAGCTCGCCCCGCAGGACGCCGTGCTCCACCACGGGTTCGGCGCCGGCCTGCTCGATCAGGGGGACGAACGCGGCCACCGCCGGCGCCAGCCCGGGCTCCGGGCGGGCCGGCTCGGGTCGGGCCAGCTCGAGCTGGCGGCCGTCGACCCGCCACACCATGGGCGGGTCGGTGAAGGCGCCGGCCCGCCGGGCCAGCATGCCGCAGGAGGCGCCGGCCAGGACGTGCAGCTGCTCCACGCCGGCATGGCGGCCCCAGGCCAGCGCCGCGCCGAGGGCCCGCTCGGGCCGGTCCTCGGCCAGGACCCACCCGGTGCCCTCGTGGCGCGCCACCGCCCCGCCGGGGAACGGGGACACGTCGACCTGGGCGTCGGGCCACCGCCCGTTGACCAGCGCCCGCAGCTTGACCTGCAGGAGCGACTGGCGCTGGGCGGTCTCCAGGGGAAGTGCGCTACTTCTTGCCGGCGCGGCGCCCGTACCGGCGCTCGAAGCGCTCCACCCGCCCGCCGGTGTCGACCAGCTTCTGCTTGCCGGTGTAGAAGGGGTGGCACTCGTTGCACAGCTCACTGCGCAGGTCGGCCTTCGTGGACCGGGTGGTGAACGTGTTCCCGCAGGAGCACTTCACGCTGGTCTCGACGTACTCGGGATGGATGTTGGCCTTCACGGGGTGCCTTCCTCGTTCCGCTTCCGGGGACTGATGGTAGGGCCAGTCGCGCTCACACCGGGACGGTGGGGCCCTTGGCGATCTCGGCCAGGAACTCGTCGTTGCTCTTGGTGGTCTTGATCTTGTCCATCAACAGCTCCAGGCCGGCCGCCGCGCTTCCCTCGCTCCCGAGGGCCTGGAGGACCCGGCGCAGCTTCCAGACCTGCTGGAGCTGGACCCGCTCGAACAGCAGCTCCTCGTGGCGGGTGGACGAGCCGTTGACGTCGATGGCGGGGTAGATCCGGCGCTCGGCCAGCCGGCGGTCGAGCCGCAGCTCCATGTTGCCCGTGCCCTTGAACTCCTCGAAGATGACCTCGTCCATGCGCGAGCCCGTCTCCACCAGCGCCGTGGCCAGGATGGTGAGCGAGCCCCCCTCCTCGATGTTGCGGGCCGCCCCGAAGAACCGCTTGGGCGGGTACAGGGCGTTGGCGTCCACGCCACCCGACAGGATGCGGCCCGATGCCGGCGCGGCCAGGTTGTAGGCCCGGGCCAGGCGGGTGATGCCGTCCAGGACGATGACCACGTCCCTCCCCAGCTCCACCAGCCGCTTGGCCCGGTCGATGGCCAGCTCGGCCACCGCCGTGTGCTCCTCGGACGGCCGGTCGAAGGTGGAGGCCACCACCTCGCCCTGCACCGAGCGGCGCATGTCGGTGACCTCCTCGGGACGCTCGTCGACCAGCAGCACCATGAGGTGCACCTCGGGGTTGTTGGCCTCGATGGAGTGGGCGATCTGCTTGAGGACGGTGGTCTTGCCGGCCTTGGGCGGGGACACGATCAGGCCCCGCTGCCCCTTGCCGATGGGCGAGATGAGGTCGACGATGCGCGACACCATGTTGGACTGGTCGCCGGGGACCTCGAGGCGCAGCTTCTCGTCGGGGAAGAGGGGCGTGAGGTCCTCGAAGCGGGGCCGGACCCGGGCCTCGTCGGGGGTGAGGCCGCTCACCGTGTCGATGCGGACGAGCGCCGGGTACTTCTCGCTGCTGCCGGCGGGGCGGCTGGCGCCCTCGACGTGGTCGCCCTTGCGCAGGGCGAAGCGGCGCACCTGGCTGATCGAGACGTAGACGTCGCGCTGGCTGGCGACGTACCCGCTGGTGCGCAGGAACCCGTACCCCTGGTCGTTCAGGTCGAGCAGGCCGGACACGGGCACCGGCTCCCCCGAGAACTGCGGCTGGTCCTGGCCGCCCTGCAGGTCGCCCCGCTCGGCGCCCGGCCGGTCGGTGCGGTCGCGCCCGCGCCGGCGCCGGCTGCGCCGGTTGGCGGGATCCTGGAGGTTGTTGGCGCCCTGGCCGGCGCCGGCGCCGGCGCCGGGCTGGCCCTGGGGCTGGCCCTGGCCCTGGGCCTGGTTGTGGGAGGGCGGGCGGTGCTGGGTGTCGCGGCCCTGCTGGGTGCGCCCCTGCCACCCGCCGCCGCCGGCCTGGGCCTCCCTCGGCTGGCGGTCGTCGCCGCCACCGCCGTGGCCGGCCTCGTCGGCGGCGGGGCCCGGGGGCCGATCGGGGCCGGCGTCTCCGTTGGCCGACGCCGGGACCGGCCGATCGTCGGTGGCGTCGGCCGCCTCGACGGGGTCGACGGTCGCCGGCCCGGCCGGCGCGGCCTCGGCCCCCGACGGCGCGGCCTCGGGCGCGGACGGCTCGGGGCCGTTGGCGCTCACCCCGGCTGCGGCCTCCGCCGCGGCGGTGCCCTCCGAGCCGTTGGGCCCTGGTGCGCGGGACCTGCTCCGGGCCCGGGCCGGCGGCGGGTCGGCGTCCTCGACGCCGGTGGCGCGCAGGATCTGGCCCACCAGCGTGGCCTTGGCCGCCCGTGAGGACGGCTTGAGGCCCATGGCCTCGGCGATGGCCTGGAGCTCGTCGCGCTCCTTGGCTTCCAGGACGGAGCGCTCGAGCTGTTGCTCTCCGCTCATCGTGCACCTCGCTTGCTCGCGGCCGGTCGGGGCACGGCCTGCGGCGGGACGGCCTCGACGGCCTGGTTGAACACCAGGTCGATGACCCGGGTCAGGGTGACGTCGAGGTTGTTGGACGGGACGATCGGGACCCCGTGCTCCAGGGCCAGCGACTTGACGTACTTCTGCTGCTTGCGGATGTTCTCGAAGAAGTCCAGGTAGCGCTCGGAAGGCCGGTTCCGGACCTCGTGGGCGCGGATCATGAAGTGGCTGCGGTGCAGCTCCTCGTCGTCCACCGTGACCACCACCGGCACCACCACGGCCCGGCCCGCGAAGCGGGTCTGGTCGAGGAACCCGGGCACGACGTGGGCGCCCTCCACGATGAGGTCGGTGCCCTCCTCGGCCGCCCGCGACATGAGCGCCTCCACGCCGACGGCGACGGCGGAGGCCTGCTCGCCGAAGCCGATCAGGACCGGGTCGGCGCTGCGCGGCAGCGGGTGGCGCACGAGGCGGGCGGCGTCGAACGAGGAGGTGTGGAGGGTGGGCATGATGTCCTCGCTGAACATGGCCCGCATCACCTCCCGGATGGCGTCGGTGGGGATGACCCGGGTCACGCCGAGCCGGTTGGCCAGCATGGTGGCGATGGTGGACTTGCCCACTCCGGGTGCGCCGCCGATGAGCACGACCAGGGGCATGTCGAGCTGCAGCACGCGCTGCCACTTGGCGAACGAGGCGGCGTAGCGCTCCCCCACCTCCAGCCGCAGGACCTCCAGCACCAGGTCGGTGAGCTCCTCGGCGGAGACGCCGCCCGACCCCAGGGCCCGGAGGCGGTCCTCCACGACCTCGGCCACGTGGAAGGCGCGGGGCGGGGCCAGGCCGGTGGCCATGATGCGCGACGCCATGAGGCCCTTGGAGTACGGCAGGCCGAACTCCTGGCCGCTGACGTTGACGTGGCGGTGCGCGGTCTTGGTCACGGGGGGTGGGGGTGGTGGCTCGGGTGTGGGGTTGGGAGGCAGATTCGTCAGGCTTCGGGGGAGAAGCGTTCGCCGGCGAGGTCGGCCATCTGCAGCGCCAGCTCCTCGAACGATGCGTCACCGCTCACCGTCTCGACCCTGTTGTCGCAGAAGACCACGTCGATCCCCTTCTGGAGAGCGTGGGTGACAGCCACGTCGATCGCCGCGGCCTTCAACTCGACGACGAGCACCTCGGCGTCTCCCGCTCTCTCGAGATCCGCCTCCAGAAGGGGACGGTTGGCGAGGTTGTGGGATGAGCCGACGACCCGCGCCCCGTGCTCGTGTTCAAGGTGTGATGCCAGATGTGCTCTGGCGGAGGGTGGTGCAGTGGTGACGTAGAAGACCCGTCGTCCGGAGACGGGAGCAAGAGGGGTTGGCCGCAACGTGACTCGGACGATCCGGGGCTGCGCCGACACCCCTTGCACCAGCCTCCCGACTTGCCCCTCGAAAGAGGCCCGGAGACTCGAAAGAGCAAGCGATGTTGCGCCAATGGTAACCACGATCAGGTCGGCGAGCAATACGCGGTACGCACCCAGGTACCCGGTCACCAGCTCCGGGTCGGCCGTGAACGGCACCACGAGCACGGTGGCGTCGGCGTGGGCGGGGGGGATGCACTGCCCGCTGCCCTCGAACACCACGAGGCGCTCCGGCCGGGCGTCGGCCAGGGCCACGCCGGCCGCGAAGTTGTGCTCCCCCGGCGCCCCGGCCAACCCGCCGCCGCACCGGTGCGTGCCCACCGTGGCGACGCCCGACATCAGCGCGTCCTCCAGGTGGTCGCTGGCGGCATGGCGCCCCGACGCGGCCAGGGCGGCCAGGCCGGCCGGCGACAGGTCGAACGTGGCGGGGTCGACCTCCTCGGGCGCGGCCGGCCCGCCCCGGCCCATGGCCACCACCACCGGCGGGCGGCCGTGGTCGCGCAGGACCCGGGCGAGGGAGGCGCTCACGGCCGTCTTCCCGGTGCGCTTCCCGGTGCCGATCACGGCCACCGACGGCTTGGTGGCGAGACGCGGGCGCGGGGGCGGGTCGAACCGGAAGTCGGCGCCGGCGTAGGGGACGCCGGCGGCCAGCACCCGCGACACCAGCCGCAGCCGCGTGCGCGCGTCGAGCACGGGCTCGTCCGACAGGTCGACCACCAGGTCGGGGCCGAAGGCGGCCAGGCCGGCGGAGAGGGCCTGGTCGGCCGTGTCCCCGGCGACCACCCGCACCCCCACCTCGGGCCAGGAGGCGCCGATCTTCTCCGTCCCGCCCAGGAGGGCGGCGCCGGCCACCGTGGACCCCGGGAACCTCAGCGCCAGCCCGTCGATGGCGGCGGCCACGACGGGCGGGTAGTGCTCGCCGTCGATGAGGACCAGGATGCGCAAGATCTCCCCCTTTCGAGTAAATAACTCGCCATTTTGGCGAGCTATTTACGGCTCTCCTAACCCATCCGTGGGTGCCTGAGTAGACCATCCGCGGCTGCACCCCGCTTCCTTCCTACGTTTCCGGGCTTCTTGACGGCTTCGGAACGCAGGGAGGAGAACGGGGTGCTGGGTGTCA
>JBQTJJ010000098.1:0-12494 GCA_052387235.1 Actinomycetota bacterium | reverse complement strand
ACCGGGCCCACGGCGCGGGCGCCCACCACCGCGTGGGCCGCCACCACCACCGCGCGGGCGGGGGTGGCGGGCCCGTCGCCGGCCGCCACCACCACGACCCGCGGCCCCGCCGCCGGCGCCGGCGCTCCCGGCCCGCCCGGGGCCACCACGCCGGCGCCGGCCGGCGCCGGCCCTCCCCCACCCGGGACGGCGCCGGCCACGGCGTCCACGTCCACCGCGCCGGCGCCCGGGGACCTGGCCTCGTCCCGACCCGGCGGCGATGACGGCGGGAGGGGCTGGGGCGGGGTTGCCGCCTTCGGCGCCGGGCGGGGGGGCCTGGTGGCGTGGGCCGTGGCCCACCGGCGCCGGCGCCGGCCGCAGTAGGTTCGCACCCGGACCCGCGACCGACCCGCCCAAGGAGCGCGCATGCCCCCTCCCCGCCGCCGACCCGCCACGCCGCTGGCCGCCGTCGTGGCCCTCCTGGCCCTGGTGGCCGGCGGCTGCTCGGACGGCGGCGGCGATGCCACTGGTGCCACCGCCACCACGGCCGCCTCCGGGGCGGGCGAGGCGGGCGGCGCCGGCCGGCGCGGGCCCGCCAACAAGGTCTCCGTCGAGATGCGCGACTACGCCTTCGACGTGTCGGGGTCGGTCGTGGCCGGCGCCGTCACCCTGGCCGTGAAGAACAGCGGCAAGGAGCTGCAC
Source organism: Actinomycetota bacterium (assembly GCA_052387235.1). Classification (GTDB taxonomy): domain Bacteria; phylum Actinomycetota; class Acidimicrobiia; order Acidimicrobiales; genus JBQTJJ01. Next base: position 11,813 of record JBQTJJ010000098.1, on the reverse strand, counting down.
ATGGCCGCCTTCACCCGCCTGAAGGCGGGGAAGACGCTGGCCGACGTACGGGCCGCGGCCGAGTCGGAGGACGAGGCCGCCTTCGGCGAGGTGTTCGAGCAGGACCCCGACACGCCCGGCACGTTCCTCAGCCCGGGCCAGTCGGAGGAGCTGACCGTCTCGTCCGTCCGGGCCGGCACGTACGCCATCCTGTGCTTCCTCCCCACCGCCGGCGAGGGGGTGCCCCACCTGGCCAAGGGCATGCTCAACACCTTGAAGGTGGGCGAGGGCGAGGCCGAGATGGAGGTCGAGGCCGACGCCACCTACGCCATCGACGACGGCCACATCGACGGCCCCTCCACCCTGGCGCCGGGGCGTACCACCCTGCGGATGACGTCGGCCGGCACCGGCCCCCACGAGCTGCTCGTGGTCAGGAAGAAGGACGTCACCTCCACCTTCCAGCAGATCGACGACGCCTTCGACACGCTGTTCGAGAGCGAGACCCCTCCGCCGGTCGGCTACGCCGACGGGCTCCCGGCCGTGATCGCGGCAGGCAGCTTCGACGTGCCTCCCGGCAAGGCCGTGTTCGTCACCCTCGACCTGGCACCCGGCCAGTACTTCATCGGGTGCGCGCGAGAACCCGACGACGACGCCGCGCCGGGCGCCGCCGCCCACGACGAGGTGATGGAGGTCACGGTCACGTAGGTGCCCGGTCCTCGTGGCCCGGAGCGGCAAGTAGGCTCGGCGCCGTGTCGGACTTCGATCGCAACACCGACCGATGGCTGTCGGCCGTCGTGAGGCTCAAGCCAGTGGAGGAACGGGCCCCCGGCACCGGGGTGACCGAGGAGGAGGCCGGCCCGCCGCCGAACGTGCAGGTCCCCGAGGGGATCCACATCGCGCCGGCGCCGGGCGAGGCCACCCGCGAGGTGAAGGTGCCGGTGGCGGTGGCCCAGGTGGCCCGGACCAAGCAGTACTTCGCCAACTCCGGCTTCGAGGTGCACGCCCCGGTGGGGAGCACGTTCTCCATCGGCGGCAAGCAGTCGGTGTTCGAGCGCTTCTTCGAGACCACGCTCACCGTGGACGAGGACCAGCTCGGCAGCCCGGTGTCGGTGGAGGGCGGCGACCGCTTCCTCAGCCTCGACACCCTCACCGACGAGATGCGGGCCATCGTGGCCGACATCTCGTTCATCCCGGCCGTGCAGGTGCCGGGCCTCCCGCTGTAGGCCTCCCGGCCGTCACGCCGAGGAGGGGCCGGCCCCCCGCTCCTCCAGCTCGTCCACCGTCATGAGCACGGCGCGGGGCTTGGAGCCCTCGGACGGGCCCACCACGCCCCGCTGCTCCAGCAGGTCCATGATGCGCCCGGCCCGGGCGAAGCCGACCCGCAGCTTGCGCTGGAGCATCGATGTGGAGCCCAGCTGCGAGCGCACCACCAGGTCCATGGCGGCGGCCAGCATGCCGTCGTCGTCCTCGTCGCCGGTGGGCCCGCCGCCCTTGCTGCCGCCGCCGTCGGCCACCTCGCCCTCCACACCCTCGACGTAGCGGGGCGAAGCCTGCCGGCGCCAGTGGGCGACCACGGCCCGCACCTCGTCCTCGCCCACCCACGGGCCCTGGATGCGGCGGGCCACGTTGGACGAGGCCGTGAGCAGGAGCATGTCGCCCTTGCCCACCAGGCGCTCGGCCCCTGCCTGGTCGAGGATGACCCGGCTGTCGGCCAGGGACGACACGGCGAAGGCGAGGCGGGACGGGACGTTGGCCTTGATGACGCCGGTGATGACGTCCACCGACGGGCGCTGGGTGGCGATCACGAGGTGGATGCCGAAGGCCCGGCCCATCTGGGCGATGCGGCAGATGGACTCCTCCACGTCGCGGGCGGCCACCATCATCAGGTCGTTGAGCTCGTCCACCACCACCAGGACGAAGGGCAGCCGGGTGTGCTCCACCGCGGCCGGGATGCCCGGCGCCTGCTCCCTGGTCAGGTCACCCCGGTCGAAGGCGGCGTTGTAGCCGCCGATGTCGCGCACGCCCACCTCGGCCAGCAGGTCGGTGCGGCGCTCCATCTCGGTCACGGCCCAGGCCAGGGCGTTGGCCGCCTTGCGGGGGTTCACCACGACCGGGGTGAGCAGGTGGGGCAGGCCGTTGTACTGGCCCAGCTCCACCCGCTTCGGGTCCACCAGGATCATGCGCACCTGGTCGGGCGTGGCCCGCAGCAGCACCGAGGTGAGGATGGAGTTGAGGCAGCTGGACTTGCCGGCGCCGGTGGCCCCGGCGATCAGGATGTGGGGCATGGCGGCCAGGCTCTCCATCACGGCCCGGCCCGCGATGTCCCGGCCGACGGCCACCTCCAGCGGGTGCCGGGTCTCCCGCGCCTCGGGGGAGGCCAGCACGTCGCCCAGCGACACCAGCTGGCGGGTGACGTTCGGCACCTCGACGCCGATGGCCGACCGGCCCGGGATGGGGGCGAGGAGCCGGATGTCGGGCGCCGCCATGGCGTAGGCGATGTCCTTCTGCAGGCTGGTGACGCGGGCCACCTTCACGCCCGGGCCCAGCTCCAGCTCGTAGCGGGTCACGGTGGGGCCCACCGTCTTGCCCAGCAGGCGGGTCTCCACGCCGTGGGCGGCCAGCGCCTCCTCGAGGGTGCGGCCCCGGGCGTCCAGCACCCGGTGGTCGACCTCGGTGGAGCGGGCCCGCTTCAGCAGGGCCAGCGGCGGCAGCCGCCACGTGGTGGCGGCGGCGGCCGGCCCCAGGTCGATGGCCAGCTGGTCGCCGGACGGCACCGACTGGCGCGGGACGTGCACGTCGAGGTCGGGGAGCGGCTCGTCCTCGGCGGCCTCGTCGGGAGGCGGCTCGGTGGGCGGGGCCCCGTCGGCCGCGGCCGGCACGGGCGGGGCGGGGCGGGAGGACGGGTGGCGGCCGGCGGAGGCGTCCAGCGCCGGGCCCCGCCCGAGCACGGTCAGCCGGCGCCCGAGCGACGTGACGGCGCGGGCCACCGCGCCGGCGGCCGCGGCCAGGCGGTCGGCGGCCGACCGCACCGGGGTGCGGGTGAGCACGAGCACGGCCATGATTGCGAGGCTGCCCAGGACCAGGCCGGCGCCCCACGGCGACAGGAGGGCCCGGAGCGGACCGCCCACGGCCACGCCCAGCCAGCCGCCGGCCCGCCGCAGCAGCCGTCCCTCGGCGTCCCACCGCGGCGTCCCGCCCAGGAGGTGGCCCAGGCCGGCGCCGGCCACGACGGCCAGCGCCGCGCCCACCACGGCCCGGCTGGGCTCGGCCCGGGGCCGGCCCCGCACCAGCGAGAGGCCCACGCCGGCCAGGGCGGCCGGCACCAGGAAGCGGGCCCACCCGAGCAGGCGCCCGGAGGCGGTGCCCAGGGCCCCGCCGGCCGGCCCGGCCAGGTCGGCGTAGATGCCCAGGGCGGCCAGCAGCCCGGCCACCAGCAGGGCCAGGCCCCACACGTCGTCGGCCTGGCGGCCGAGCGAGCGGGCCAGCCCCTCCCGGGCCCGGACCACCACCGAGGGCCGCTTCCTGGCCGGGGGCCGGCGGGCCCGCGTCGCCGGCTTCCGGGCCGCCGGGCGCGCCGCCCGGCGCCGGGCCGCGGGTCGTTTCCGGGTGGTCGCCACAGTGTCAACAACAGTAACAGGAGCACCACCGGCCCCAAGGGAGCCGGCACGTCGCAACCGGTCCCCGGGTTCCGGGAAGGCTCACGTCCGCAGAGCGAACGTCCGGCTTCCCGGACCCCGGCGCGCCGGCTCGATCAGACCTCCATCACCACCGGGACGATCATGGGCCGGCGCCGGGTGCGCTCGTTGACGAACTTGGCCAGGGCGGAGCGGATGTGGCGCTTCATGGACTCGAAGTCGGTCCCCTCCTCCTCCACCGCCGCCGACTCCAGCCGGGCCAGCACCACCTTGCGGGCCTCGTCCAGCAGGCCGTCGGCCTCCCGCTCGAACACCCAGCCCCGGGTGATGATCTCGGGGCCGGTGAGGACCTCGCCCGAGCGGGCGTCCACCGTGACCACGACCAGGACCACGCCCTCCTCGGACAGCACGCGGCGGTCGCGCAGCACGCCGTGGCCCACGTCGCCCACGATGCCGTCCACGTACAGGTAGCCGGCCGGCACCTCGCCCGCGAAGTCGAGGCCCTTGTCGCTCAGCTCCACAACGTCGCCGTCCTCGGCCAGCAGGACCTTGTCGGGGTGGACGCCCATCTTGATGGCCAGGCGGGTGTGGTGGGTGAGGTGGCGGTACTCGCCGTGCACCGGGATGAAGTGCTCGGGCCGGGCCACCGCCAGCAGGGTGCACAGCTCGCCCTGCATCGCGTGGCCGCTCACGTGGACGTCGGCGATGCCCGAGTGCACGACCTCGGCACCCCGGCGGTGCAGGCCGTCGATGACCTTGCCCACGTTCATCTCGTTGCCGGGGATGGCGTGGCTGCTGAGGATGACCAGGTCGCCCTCGCCCACCTTCAGGCGCTTGCTCTCCCCGGCCGCCATCAGGGCCAGGGCCGACATGGGCTCGCCCTGGGAGCCGGTGGAGATCACGCACACCCGGCGGGGGTCGAGGTCGCCGATCCTGTCGATGTCGATCAGCTTGTCGTCGGGGATGCGCAGCAGCCCCATGTCGCGGGCCAGGGCCACGTTCTTGGCCATGGACCGGCCCAGGGTGGCGATGGTGCGCCCGCTGGCGATCGCCACCTCCGCCACCTGCTGCACCCGGTGGATGTGGCTGGCGAAGCAGGTGACGACGACCCGCTTGTCGGCGTTGTCGCGGAACAGGTCGCGCAGCACCTCGCCCACCGACGACTCGCTCGACGTGTAGCCCGGCTCCTCGGCGTTGGTGGAGTCCGACAGCAGGAGGCGGATGCCCTCGGTGGCGGCGATGGCGCCGATGCGGGCCAGGTCGGTGAGGCGGCCGTCGACGGGCGTGAGGTCGAGCTTGAAGTCGCCCGAGTGGAGGACCACGCCCTGGGGCGTGTGGAAGGCGGTGGCGAAGCCGTGGGGCACGGAATGGGTGACGGGGATGAACTCCACGTCGAACGGGCCGATCGTGCGGCGCTCGCCGTCCTGGACGGTGACCAGCTCGGTGCGGTCGAGGACGCCCGCCTCCTCCAGCCGGTTCCGGGCCAGGCCGAGCGTGAGGGCGGAGCCGTAGATCGGGAACGACAGCTCCCGGAGCAGGAACGACAGGCCGCCGGCGTGGTCCTCGTGGCCGTGGGTGACGATGCAGCCCTCCACCCGGTCGGCGTGCTCCCGCAGCCAGGTGAAGTCGGGCAGGACGAGGTCGACCCCGGGCATCTCGAGGTCGGGGAACATCAGCCCGCAGTCGAGGAGCATGATGCGCCCCCCCAGCTCCACCGCCGCGCAGTTGCGGCCGATCTCGCCCAGGCCGCCGAGGAAGGTGATGCGTACCGGCTCAGGCATGTGCCACCGGCGCCGCCTCGCCGAGATTGGCCAGCACCTGGCGGGCCCGGTCCTCCAGGCCCTCCGGTGCCGGGCCCATGGGCAGCCGGCACTGCCCCACCGGCAGGCCGAGGACCCGCATCATGGCCTTGGCCGGGACGGGGTTTGGAGCGGCGTCGCCGGTCTCGAAGGCGAACGACTCCAGCAGGGAGGCGTTGATGCGGCGGGCCTCGTCCACGTCGCCCTTGGCGAAGGCGGCCAGCATCTGGCCGTGCAGCCGCCCGGTCCAGTGGGTGGCGACGCCCACCGTGCCCACCGCGCCGATGGACAGCAGGGGCAGGGTGACGCCGTCCTCGCCGCTGTAGAGCTCGAACGACGACGGTGCCTCGGCCACCAGGCGGGCCGAGCCGGCCAGGTCGCCGGCCGCGTCCTTCACGCCCACGATGTTGGGGACCTCCCGGGCCAGGCGCAGCATGGTGTCGTGGGCGATCCTCCGCCCGCTGCGCACCGGGATGTCGTAGAGCAGCACCGGCAGCGACGTGGCGGAAGCCATGGCCCGGAAATGGGCCTCGATCCCGGCCTGGGAGGGGCGGTTGTAGTACGGGGTGACGGCCAGGACCCCGGCCGCCCCCGCCTCCTCGGCGGTGCGGACCAGCTCCACCGAGTGGGCGGTGTCGTTGGTGCCGGCGCCGGCCAGGACGGGGATGGTCACCGCCTCCACCGCGGCCCGCCACAGGTCGCGCTTCTCGGCGTCGCTCAGCACGGGCGACTCGCCCGTGGTGCCGGCCACGACCAGGCCGTCGCTGCCGTTCGCGGCCAGCCACCGGGCCAGCACGGCCACGGCGTCGGGGTCGAGGCGGCCGGCGCCGTCGAACGGCGTCACCATGGCCGTGAGCACCGCGCCGAAGCGGCCTGCCGACGCGGGAGCGACCATGCCGCAGGCTACAGCAGCCCCGCGACCGGCTCCCGGGAGCGCGGGAGGGCCGCTCAGTCGGCCCGCAGGTTGGGGCCCGCCGCCACCCGGGCCTCCCGCCATGCCGGCCCGAGGGCCAGGGCGAGGGCGGCCACCAGCAGCACGGTCACCAGGCCGGCCGTCGCCGCGGCCGGCACCGCCGCCCCCGGCACCACGCCCAGGGCGTCGGCGAAGCGGGCCCACAGGATCCGGCCCGCGACCCACCCGAGGGGCAGTCCGACGACGATGGCGGTCACGCCGATCAGCAGCACCTGGGCGAGCACCGTCCGCAGGAGCAGGCCGGAGGTCCCGCCCACCGCCCTCAGCAGGGCCAGCGAGCGCCGGCCCGACCGGGTGACGAGGACCACGGCGTGGGTGGTGCCGGCGACGCCCAGGACGGCGAGCACGGCGGCCAGGAGGGCGGGCAGGTTGCCGACCCGGTCGAGGTGCTGCACGTCGGCGGGTGGCGACGGCGCCCGCACATCGCAGTCGATCGAGCACAGGCCCAGTGCGTCGAGGACCTCGCTCCGGGCCTGGCCGGCGTCGGCGCCTGGCTCGAGCCGGGCGTACTGGAAGCCGACCTCGGCATCGGGCGCCACCCGGCGGAGGCCCTCAGCGGTGAGGAGCGCGGCGTCGGCGCCGCCGTCGGGCAGCACCCCGGTGCCGACCACGTCGTAGTTCCGGCTCCGCTCCCCGCTCGCCACCCGCACCGAGTCACCCGCCGTCAGGTCGAGGCTCCGGGCCAGGCGCCGGCCGAGCAGCACCTCGCCGGGCCCGGCCGGCAGCCGCCCTCCGGTCACCACCGGACCCACGACCGACGGGTCGCTGGCGGCCAGTCCGGCCTCCCGCCCTCCCACCTCGCCGCGCGCCGACAGCTGCCGGCCGATCTCGGCCACGGCCGGCGTGGCGCGCAGGGCGGCCGTGATGACGTCGTCGTCCACCACGCCGTAGCCGTCCCAGACCGACACGTCGAAGTCCTGGCCGTAGAACCGTGGCGTGTCGACCAGCCGGCGCAGGCTGGCGCTGAAGGTCACCACCGCGACCAGGGTGACCACGGTCATGACGGCGCTGGCCACGGCGGCCGTGGTCAACCGGCGCGTCTCGGTGGTCGCCATGGCCAGGCCCCGGGCCAGGCGCACCTCGAGTGGACCGGCCGGCCGCGAGACCCGGGCCGGGTCCACGCCCGTCGCCAGGCGTGCGTAGCGCCAGGCCTGGACCGCCGTCGCCCCCCAGAGCAGGACCACGACGGCGCCGGCGCCGGCCAGGAGCGCGGCGTCGAGGCGAAGGGCCGGGTCGGGCTCGAAGGCCCGGGCCAGGCCGATCGGCGCCAGGGGCGACGCCAGGTAGCCGCCGGCCACGCCGATCAGGGCCCCGGCGACGACGGCGAGGGCCACGGGAAGGCCGATCAGCCCGGCCCGACCCCGGCGGGGGAGGCCGAGAGCGGCCAGCACCGGGCCGTCGGCGGCGAGGGCGATGGACTGGCGACCGATGGCCTGGAGGGTCATCAGCGAGCCGGCGACCAGGACGGCGAGACCGAACAGGAGGACGGCGACCGCCTCCGGGCCGACGGCGCGGCGGATGCCACGCTCGGTGTCGGCCCGCGCCCCGGCTCCCCCACCTCCCAGCGCCGCCAGCTGCTGCTGCAGAGCCGGAACTCCCGCTTCACCGTCCCGCAGCTGCAGGAAGACCCAGAGAAAGGCGCCGGCGCCGGGGTGGGCGTCGAGCAGGGCCGGCGAGCCGATCAGCAGCCGCTGGCCGAGCGGGTCGGTCCCCTCCCCGGCCAACTCGGTGGGGCCGAACTCCCCGACCACGTGCAACCGGGTGACCTCGGGCGCCCGCACCTCGCCGCCCGCGCCGATGGCATGCGCCTGCTCCATGGTCAGCACGGCGTAGGTGATCTCGCCGCCGATGCCGGCCCCGAGGCGGTCGCGCGCGCCGACGCTGATGGCGACGCTGTCCGCCTCGTCGGCGCGCGGCAGGCGGCCGGCCCGCAGGGGCACCTCGCCGATGTCCCTATAGGCCCGGTCGTCCAGGGGGATCATCAGCCCGGTCGGGTTCTCGGGCTCCACCGGGTAGCCGTCGGCGTCGACCGCACCCCCGAGAACGGCCCGGGCCACGCCGACGCCCGCCACCCCGTCGAGCGCGGCGATGCGGGCCGGGTCGACGTAGCCGAACTGGGGCTCGTCCGGGTTGCCGACGCCCAGCGAGGCGTCCGCCGACGCCAGGCGGTCGAGCAGGCGGGGATGGGCGGTGATCGTGGCCCGGGCGGCGGCGATGCCGCCTCCTCCCACGGCCACCGTGGCGGCGGCGAGGAGCGCGACCGCCACCAGGCCGCGCCACCGCCGCCTGGCAACGGCCCTTGCCATCCACCAGCGCTCCGCGATCACTGCTCCCATCGTGGGCGGACTTCGACCCGAGCGCCACCCGGCGTGCCCCCCCCCGCTCGCGGGGGGCCACCCCCCCTCCCCGTTCCGGGTCGGCCGGATCAGGGGGCAGTGCGGACAGCCGGCGCCCAGCCATTCCGCACGACGTGCCCGTCACCGGGCGCGGCCCCGGCCAGCATGCCCCCGGGGTCCTGCCACCCGCGGTCGGCCGGGCCCGCTCCCGGGTCGGCCAGTCCGATGCCGACGCCCGGGCCGGCGAGAAGGGCCAACAGCGACTCGGCCGTGACGGGCCTGGAGATCAGGTAGCCCTGCACCTCCTCGCACCCGTGCCGCTCCAGGCACACCAGCTGCTCGTACGTCTCCACGCCCTCGGCCACGGTCGTGAGCTGGAGACTGTGGGCCATGGCCACGATGGCGGCCACGATCGGGGCGTCGTCGGTGCTCGACGTGATCTCCGACACGAACGACTGGTCGATCTTCAGCTTGTCGACGGGGAAGGAGCGCAGCCGGCTGAGCGACGACCAGCCGGTGCCGAAGTCGTCGATGGCCAGCCCCACCCCCAGGGCCCGCAGCGCCTCCAGCGTGGGGACGATGGATGCGGCGTCGCGCATCAGGGCGCCCTCGGTGATCTCCAGCACCAGGCACGACGCCGGCAGGTGGCTCTCGGCCAGGGCCTTGCGCACCTCGTCCACCAGCCACGGGCTGGTGAGCTGGCGGGCGGCCACGTTGACGGCGATGGAGAAGGGGGCTTCGGCGGGCGACGCGAGCTGGAAGCGGCGGGCCTGCCGGCACGCCTCCCCCAGCACCCACCGGCCCAGGTCCACCACCAGGCCGCTCTCCTCGGCCAGGGGGATGAACTCGGCGGGCGGGACGCTCCCCCGGGTCGGGTGCTCCCAGCGGGCCAGCGCCTCGGCCCCGGAGATGCGGCCGCTGGGCAGGTCCACCACGGGCTGGAAGTGCAGGGTCAGCTCCCGCCGGCGGAGGGCGTCTCGCAGGTCGGTCTCCAGCTCCACCCGTTCCAGGGCGGCGGCGTGCATCTCCCGCTCGAAGATCTCGTAGACGCCCTTGCCCTTGCCCTTGGCCACGTACATGGCCAGGTCGGCGTTGCGCAGCAGCTCCTCGGCCGTGAGCGTCGTCGACGACCCGACGGCCACGCCCACGCTCCCCTGGCTCACCAGGAACTTGCCGTCGATCTCCACCGGGGCCCGCAGCCGGTACACGATGCGCTGGGCCACCACTTCCGGCCCCTCCACGTCGGCCCGCTCCAGCAGGATGGCGAACTCGTCACCGCCCATGCGGGCCACCGTGTCCCCGGCCCGCACGCAGTCGACCAGGCGCCGGGCCACCTCCACCAGCAGGCGGTCGCCGGCATCGTGGCCCAGGCTGTCGTTCACCTGCTTGAAGCCGTCCAGGTCCACCATGAGCACGGCCAGCAGCTCGGGCCGGCGCTGGGCCCGGGCCATGGCGTGCTCGAGCCGGTCCCGGAACAGGGTCCGGTTGCCGAGGCCGGTGAGCGGGTCGTGCAGGGCCTGGCGGCGCAGCTGCTCCTCCAGGGCGGCCCGCTCGCCGACGTCGCGGCTGGTCAGCACGAAGCCGCGGACGGCCTCGTCGCCCAGCAGGTTGCTCACCGTGATCTCGGCCTGGCACAGCGTCCCGTCGGCCCGGCGCAGCCGGGTGTTGACCACGGTGGGCACGGCCGGTGGCGGCGGAGCCGACCGGACCTCGGCCAGCGTGGAGGTCGCGTCCTCGGCGGCCAGCAGGTCCTCCAGGCGCCGGCCCACCAGCTCGTCGGGGATGAGGCCCAGCACGCGGGTGACCGACGCGCTCTGGTACCGGATGACGCCGTTTCCGTCCACCACCGTCAGCACCTCGGAGGCGTTCTGGGCGATGGAGCGGAAGTGGCGCTCCTGGCGGCGCAGCTCGGCCGTCCGCCGGCGGACCTTGGCCTCGAGCTGCTGGGCCAGCTCCAGGTTCTCGAGCTGGGCCAGCAGCTGGCGGGCCAGCAGGAGGGCGAGGATCACGCCGCCGTTCACGGCCAGGAACACCGGGGCGCCCTGGTCCAGGCGCCGCCCCACCACGACCGCCGCCACCGCCACCAGCGGCAGGTAGGGCGCGAAGATGCCCAGGCGCCCACCGGCCCTGGCCTGGGACGTGAGCGGCGAGGACCCCGGGTCGGACGCCTTGGCCGCCAGGCCCACGAGGAGGCACCCGGCCAGCCAGCTGGCCGACTGGGCCCACGGGGCGGTGTCGACGCTGGCCAGCTGCAGGTACGCGAACGAGGTGTGGCCCACCGCGAACAGCGCGAGGCCGGAACCGAGGAGGCGCCAGGGCAGCCGGGCGCCGGGCCGCACCCGGCCCGCCGCCACCAGCAGGAGCGAGACCAGGACCACGTCGCCCATCGGATAGGCGAGGCCGAGGACGCGCGCCCTCCCGTCCCCCTGGGAGAGGTAGAGGTCCTCGAGGAACATGGCCCAGCTCACGAACAGCAGCGAGGCGGCGATGAGGAGGCCGTCGAGCAGGGTCCGCAACCGGGCCGTGCTCGACAGGGCGGTCTGCAGGAACGCCAGCAGGGCCAGAACGGAGAGGATGATGGCCATGTTGGACGGGACGTCGGCGGGGGCCGGGAGCGCGAGCCTGGCCGCCCCGGTCAGCTCGCGGGCCGCCGACATGGCCTGGGACGCGACCCATGCCGCGGCGGCCAGCGCGAACAGCGTCCAGCCCCGCTGCGCCCCGCCCGTGGTGCGCCGGGCCGCACCTCGGCAGGCCACGGCGGTCACGGCCGAGCCCAGGGTCAGGCTGGCCCGCAGGGCGGCGTGGGTGGCGTCGCGGCCGCCGACCTCGTTGGCGGCCCAGGCAATGTGGGCAAGGACCAGGGCGGCGGCGCCGGCGGCCGGCCAGAGCAGCGCCCTTCCCGGCCCGGCAGGCAGCCGGAGCCGGCCCCACCACCCCGGCCCGGCGCGCGCCGCGCCGTGGCCGGGCCCCGCCCCGGCCCGGCAGTGTACAGCCCCGGGTGCCGTGAGGTTGGCTATTATTGTGGATTTGGGAGGCCCGCGGCCGGTGATGAACGCCGTTTTACGGGGCGACGACGGGCGCAAAGCACCGT
>JBQTJJ010000097.1:0-22346 GCA_052387235.1 Actinomycetota bacterium | reverse complement strand
GCCACGGCAGTGGCCGGCGCCTACGCCGACCAGGCGGCCCAGGCCGCCGCCACCCTCCCCCCCGGCCCGGTGTCCGCCGCCATGGCCGACCTCGGCCGCAAGCTCCTGGCCGACCTGACCCCGTAAGTACCGGGGTCGAACAGCCCGAGGCAGGACGCCGGCGGCCGCACCCGCCGCCGAAGGCGGCCCCAGACCACCGAGGTCGAACAGCCCGAGGCAGGACGCCGGCGGCCGCACCCGCCGCCGAAGGCGGCCCCGACGGCTGCCGGCCAAAGGGATGCGGGCGGAGGGCGGCCGGCTCCGACGGCCGCCCGCAGCACCGTCAAGCTCGCCGAGGAACCTCCGGTTCCGAGGCGAAACGCTCCGGTTCCGAGGCGAAACGCTCCGGCCGGAGCGTGGGGAAGAGGAGGACGTCGCGGATCTGGGGGACGTCGGCGAGGAGCATGACGAGGCGGTCGATGCCGATGCCGAGGCCGCCGGTGGGGGGCATGCCGTACTCCAGGGCCCGGAGGAAGTCCTCGTCCAGCTCCATGGTCTCCTCGTCCCCCGCCGCCCTCTGGCGGGCCTGGTCCTCGAAGCGGAGCCGCTGTTCGTCCGGGTCGACCAGCTCGCTGAAGGCGTTGGCCAGCTCCCGGCCGGCCACGATGGCCTCGAAGCGCTCGGCCAGGAGGGGGTCGCGGCGGTGGGCGCGGGCGAGCGGCGACACCTCCTTGGGGTAGTCGCACACGAAGACCGGGCCCCACAGCCGGGCCTCGGTGGTCTTCTCGTAGACCTCCAGGACCAGTTTGCCCGGGCCCCACGCCGGGTCCACCTCCACGCCGGCGCCGGCGGCAGCGACCTGGAGCTGCTCGAGCGGCATGGCCAGGTCGAGCGCCAGCCCCGTGTGCTCCTCCACCAGCTCGGTGAGGGTGGCCCGGCGCCACGGGGGGGTGAGGTCGAGGGCCCGCCCGCCGTAGCTGAGGGCGGTGGTGCCGTGGAGCTGCATGGCCAGGTGGGCCACCAGCTCCTCGGTGATGCGCATCATGTCGCCGTAGTCCGCGTAGGCCTCGTACAGCTCGATCATGGTGAACTCGGGGTTGTGGCGGGGCGACAGGCCCTCGTTGCGGAAGATGCGCCCGATCTCGAACACCTTCTCGAAGCCGCCCACCACCAGGCGCTTGAGGTGCAGCTCGGTGGCCACCCGCAGGAACAGGTCGGCGTCGAGGGCGTTGTGGTGGGTGACGAAGGGCTTGGCCGGCGCCCCGCCGGCGACGGAGTGGAAGACGGGCGTCTCCACCTCCACGAAGCCGCGCTCCTCCAGCCAGCGCCGGATGAGGCTGACGGCGGCGCTCCGCAGCCGGAGGGCCCGGCGGGACTCGTCGGTGACCCACAGGTCGACGTAGCGCTGGCGGTAGCGCGTGTCCACGTCGGCCAGCCCGTGCCACTTGTCGGGGAACGACCGGCGGGCCTCGGCCAGCACCGACCACTGGTCGACCATGACGCTGATCTCGCCCCGCTTGGTGCGGACGACCTCGCCCGTCACGCCGATCCAGTCGCCCAGCGAGAGCGCGCAGAAGCCCTCGTAGTTCGGCGTGCGCCCGTCCTTGGCGAACAGCTGGATGCGCCCGCTCGAGTCCTGCAGGGTGCCGAAGGCCAGCTTGCCCTGGACCCGGCGCAGCATGAGCCGGCCCGCCACCGACACCGTCAGCCCCGTCTCGGCGCCCGGCTCGAGGCCGGCGTGCTCGGCCTGGAGCGACGCGGCGTCGCGGTCGCGTTCGAAGCGGTAGGGGATCTCGGCTGGGGACACGGCGGACCTACTTCTCGGGTGCGTTGCGCTCGAACACGAGCCGCAGCCCGTGCAGGGTGAGCCAGGGCTCGTGGTGGTCGATCGTGTCGGAGAGGGGGCTGATCAGTCCACTCAGCCCTCCGGTGGCCACCACCGTGCACGGCCCCAGCTCGGCCTCGATGCGCCGGCACATGCCGTCCACCAGCTCCGTGTAGCCGTAGAGGGCGCCGGACTGGATGCACTCCACCGTGGTCTTGCCGATCACGCTGCGGGGCTCCACCAGCTCCACCCGGCGCAGGGCCGCGGCCCGGGCGAACAGGGCGTCCAGGCTGATCTCGATCCCGGGGACGATGGCCCCGCCGAGGTAGTCGCCCCTCTCCGACACCACGTCGAAGTTGGTGGAGGTGCCGAAGTCGACCACGATGGCGGGTCCGCCGAACAGGGCGTGGACGGCCACCGTGTTGGCCACCCGGTCGGCGCCCACCTCCTTGGGGTTGTCGGCCAGGATGGCCACGCCGGAGCGGACGCCGGGCTCCAGCACCACCGTGTGCACGTCGAACCAGCGCGCCGTCATGGCGCGGAGGGTGGCGGTGAGGCTGGGCACGGTGGAGGCGACGGCGATGCCGGTGATGACGTCCTCGGCCGGGTACCCCTCCAGGTCCAGCAGCTGGGACACCACCAGGGCGTGCTCGTCGGACGTGCGGTCCGGGTTGGTGGCCAGGCGCCAGGTGGAGACCAGCTCGGGCCCGTCGAACAGGCCGATGACGGTCTGGGTGTTGCCGGTGTCGATGGCCAGCAGCATCTAGCCCTCGAGGTCGAGGCCCAGGTCGAGCGACGGGGCCGAGGCGGTCAGGGCGCCGACCGACACCAGGTCCACGCCGGCGGCGGCGTAGGCGCCCACCGTCGCCACGGTGATCCCGCCCGACGCCTCGACGCGCAGGCGTCCCGCCACCTCGGCCACGCACCGGGCGACCAGGTCGGGGTCCATGTTGTCGAGCAGGACGGCGTCGGCGCCGGCGTCCACCGACTCCCGCACGTGGGCGATCGTGTCGCACTCGACCTCCACCGTCCGCAGCGGCCAGCGCCTGCGGGCACGGGTCACGGCCTCGGTGATGCCCAGGGCGGCCCGGTGGTTGTCCTTCACCAGCACCATCTCCGACAGGCTTCCCCGGTGGTTGTGGCCCCCGCCGGCCCGCACCGCCGCCTTCTCCACCGCCCGCATCCCGGGCGTGGTCTTGCGGGTGTCGAGCACGCGGGTGCGCCCGCCGGCCGCCTCCACGAAGCGGCGGGTGAGGGTGGCCACCCCCGAGAGGTGGCACAGCAGGTTCAGGGCCGTGCGCTCGCCGGTGAGGATGGACGGCACCGGGCCGGTGACCTCGGCCACCTTGGTGCCGGCGCCGATGCCGTCGCCGTCGACGGCCAGCCACCGCACGGCCACCGACCGGTCGACCTGGGCGTAGGTCTCGGTGGCGCACAGCGTGCCGGCCAGCACGCCGGGCTGGCGGCTCACGATGGCGGCGGTGGCCACGGCGGCGCCGTCGAGGAGGCCGGCCGTGAGGTCGCCGAGGGGCAGCAGGTCCTCGGCCAGGGCCCGGACCACCAGCTCCCGCACCGCGAGGAGCGGCGGGTCGAACGGGCTCACGTCAGCACCAGCCGGTGGGCCAGCTCGGGGCGGGGGGCGGGGAAGTCGGTGCGGCCGTGGCAGCCGCGGGTCTCCTCCCGGGCCGTGGCCGCGAGGACCAGCCCCCGGGCGACCAGGGCCAGGTTGGCCAGCTCGGCGTCGGCGGACACGTCGCCCAGCGACTCGAGCACGGACGCCGTCTCGGCCAGGGAGGCGGCGGAGCGGAGCACGCCGGCGCCGTCGGTCATGGCGTGCTGCAGGACGGAGCGGGCCTTGACCGGCTCGCACGGCTCCGGCGCCGGCGCCGGCGGGGCGGCCCGGAGCGGGAGCACGCGCCCGGGGGCGGCGTGCAGGACGTCGCGCATGGCCCCGGTGTCCGAGGGCCCGCTGCGGCCCGAGAGCACCGCCTCCACCACCCGCGGGCCGAACACCATGCCCTCCAGCAGCGAGTTCGAGGCCAGCCGGTTGGCGCCGTGCACGCCGGTGCAGGCCACCTCCCCGCACGCCCACAGCCCGGGGAGGGCCGAGGCCCCTTCCAGGTCGGTGACGATGCCGCCCGACAGGTAGTGGGCGGCCGGCGCCACCGGGAGCCAGTCGGTGGTGGGGTCGAGGCCCACCGCCCGCAGCGAGGCGTGGATGGTGGGGAAGCGCTGGTCGAAGCGCTCCAGGCCGGTGGCGTCCAGCCAAAGGTGCTCCACGCCCTGCTCCAGGATGAGCGCGGTCATGGCCCGGCTGACCTCGTCGCGGGGCTTGAGCTCGTCCACGAACCGAGAACCGCGGGAGTCCCGCAGCAGGGCGCCGTGGCCCCGCAGCGCCTCGGACAGCAGGGGCCGGGGCATGGCCGGGTGGTGCAGGGCGGTGGGGTGGAACTGCAGGAACTCGAGGTCGGCCACGGCCACGCCGGCCCGCAGGGCCATGGCCACGCCGTCGCCGGTGGCCTCCAAGGGGTTGGTGGTGACGGCGAAGAGCTGGCCGGCGCCGCCCGTGGCCAGCAGCACGTGGCCGGCCCGCACCTCCCGGCGGTCCCCCGCCTCGTCCAGGGCCACCACGCCCCGGCACCGGCCGCCCTCCACCACCAGGTCGAGGGCGAACCAGCGCTCCATCACGGCGGCGGCGGTGGCCCGCACCGCGTCCACCAGGGCCCGCTCGATCTCGGCGCCGGTGGCGGCACCGCCGGCGTGGACGACCCGCGCCGTGGAGTGGCCGCCCTCCCGAGCGAGGAGGAGGGCGCCTTCACGGTCGCGGTCGAACACCGCACCCAGGGCGATCAGCTCGTTGACCCGGCCCGGCCCCTCGTCCACCAGCACCCGCACCGCGTCGCCGTCGCACAGGCCGGCGCCGGCCGCCAGCGTGTCGGCCAGGTGCAGGTCGGTGGAGTCCTCGTCGCCCCCGAGCACGGCCGCCACCCCGCCCTGGGCCCACCGGGTGGCCGACTGCGACAGCTCGCCCTTGGTGAGGACGCCGACCCGCAGCCCGGGCTCGGCCAGCGCCGCCCGCACGGCGGCCGACAGGCCGGCCACCCCCGAGCCGAGCACCAGCAGGTCGAGGTCCACGAGGGTCGGAGGCTACCGGGCGGTCGCCGGCGCGGGCGTGGTGGGACGGTTCTCGGCGTCGACGTGGACCACCAGCGGCCGGTGGCCGTCGAGCTCGGCGCCGTCGTAGTCGGCGTAGGTGAGCACGATGACGCGGTCGCCGGGGCGCACCAGGCGGGCGGCGGCGCCGTTGACGCAGATCTGGCCCGGCCCGCCGGGGATGGCGTAGGTGACGAGGCGGGCCCCGTTGTCGAGATCCAGCACGTGGACCTGCTCGTGCTCGACGATGTCGGCCAGCTCGAGCAGGCGGGCGTCGACGGTGATGGAGCCCACGTAGTCGACGTCGGCGCCGGTGACGGTGGCCCGGTGGATCTTGGACTTGAGCAGGTGGCGCCTCACGGAGCCGGTACCTCCAGGTTGTCGATCAGGCGGGTGGTGCCGATGCGGGCGGCGACGAACAGGCGGAGGCCGCCGGCGCCGTCGGCTGCTTCGGCGTAGTCGAGCTCGGCCAGGGGCTCGGCCTCGATGATCTCGGCCATGCAGCCACCGATGGCGGCGGGGTCGCGCTGGCCGGCGTGGGCGAGATCGGCGCCGGCGCGCAGGGCCCGGTACAGCACCGGGGCGGCGGCCCGCTCGGCCGGCGACAGGCGGGCGTTGCGGCTGGACAGGGCCAGCCCGTCCGGCTCGCGCACGGTGGGGCAGGCCACCACCTCGACGGGGAACGACAGGTCGGCCGCCATCCGGCGCACGACCTCCAGCTGCTGGTGGTCCTTCTCCCCGAAGTAGGCCCGGCACGGCCCGGCGGCGGCGAACAGCTTGGCCACGACGGTGGCCACACCCGTGAAGTGGCCGGGCCGGGACGCCCCCTCCCGGCCCTCGCTCACCCCGGCGACGGCCACGGTGGTGAGGGGCGGCTCCGGGAACATCTCCTCGCCGCCGGGGGCGAAGAGGTGGCCCACGCCGGCGGCGGCGGCGCTGGCGGCGTCGCCCTCCAGGTCGCGGGGGTAGGTGGCCAGGTCCTCGGCCGCCGTGAACTGGAGGGGGTTGACGAAGATCGTGACGGCCACCACGCCGCACTCGGCCGCGGCCCGGCGCACCAGCGAGAGGTGGCCGTCGTGGAGGGCGCCCATGGTGGGCACCAGGCCCACCGAGCGCCCCGCGGCCCGCTCGGCGTCGAGGGCGCGGCGGAAGCCGGCCACCGTCCCGATCACCTCCATGTCGCGGTCAAGCCAGGGCCCTTCTCCCGTTCCGGCCCCCGTCGCCGGGGTGCCGTTCGTGGCCCCCACCCTACCCGCGCCCGGACCCGGGCCCGTCCTACAGGTGGCCGGCGGGGCGGACCGACGGGTCGTCGGGTCGGGTGGCCACCAGGTCGGGCGCCAGGTCGTGCAGGGGGACGAGGACGAAGGCGCGCTGCCACATGCGGGGGTGCGGAACCTGGAGGTCGGGCTCGTCGACGCCGGCGTCGCCCACCAGCAGCACGTCGACGTCGAGGGGCCGGGGGCCCCAGCGCTCGGCCCGCTCCCGGCCCGCCGCCGCCTCCAGGGCCCGGCCGGCCTCGAGGAGCCGGCGGGCGTCGAGCTCGGTGTCCAGCTCCACCACCGCGTTCAGGTAGGGCGGCTGGCCGGCGGGGCCGCCGACCGGGTCGGTCTCGTACACCGCCGACACCGCCACCACGTCCGGAAGGCCCTCCACGGCCCGTCGAAGGTGCTCCAGGCGGTCGCCCAGGTTGGAGCCCAGGGCGAGGAAGGCCCTCACCGGGCTCAGGCGCCGGCCCGGCGCCGGGTGATGCGCACGCCGGCCGTGGCCAGGTCGACCGGCACCGGCGGGCGCACCTTCCGCACGGCCACGGTGACGGCCCGGACCCGCCCGTCGGCCAGCACCACCTCGGCGATCCTCGTGGCCAGCCGTTCCAGCAGGTCGAACGACTCGTCCACCACCACCGCCGCCACCGCCTCGGCCGCGGCGCCGTAGTCGAAGGTGTCGGCCAGGTGGTCGGACCGGCCGGCGAGCGAGAGGTCGAGCTCGACGTCGAGGTCGACCTCGAAGGGCTGGTCCCGCTCCTGCTCCTCGGGCCGCACGCCGTGGCGGCCGAGGACCCGCAGGCCCCGCAGCTCGACCCGGTCGGCGGCCGTCATTCCAGGGTGGGGGCGAGGGCCACCAGCTCTCGCCCGGGCGGGCCCATCTGGCGGGCCACGATGCGCTCGAGCACGGCGATGGCCTGGGGCCCGCTCTTGATCATCCCGGCCCGCAGCAGGTAGCCGGCCATCACGCCCATGAGCCGGTCGCCCAGGTCCTCCTGGTGCACCAGGACCTTCTCCCCCTCGGCCAGCCAGGCGTGGAGCTTGCCGTAGAGCTCGGGCAGCACGGTGCGGGGGTCGTCCAGGGCGCTGAACGGGATGTGGGACCACGGGATGCCCAGCTCGTCGTAGGCGTGGAGGTTGTGGGTGGAGCCCAGGAGCGAGACGACCCGGTTGAAGCCCTGCTCCCGCAGCCAGATGATCTCCTCCTGGCGCCGCACCCGGCGGTGGTTGCGGGCGTACCCGCCGGGGCGCTCGCTCACGGCCAGCTTGTCCTTGATGATCCAGGTGAAGTTGCGGGGCGGGATCCCGGCCGCCCACTTGCCCCTCATGCCGCCGCCCCGCCCACCAGGGTGGCCGCGGCCACGGTGGCCGCCACGTCGTGGACGCGCACCATGCCGGCGCCCTGGGCCAGTGCGCACACGGCGGTGGCCAGCGAGCCCTCCAGGCGGTCGCCGGCCGGCGCGCCCCCGGCCAGCGCGCCCAGGAACGACTTGCGGCTGGTGCCCACCAGGACGGGGTAGCCGGCCCCGACCAGGGTCCCGAGGTGGCGCAGCAGCAGCAGGTTGTGGCGGGCCGTCTTGCCGAACCCGATGCCGGGGTCGACCCAGATCTCCTCCACGCCGGCGGCGGCGGCGGCCTCGGCCCGGGCCACCAGGTAGTCCCGCACCTCGGTGACCACGTCGCCGTAGCGGGGGTCGTCCTGCATGGTGCCGGGCGTGCCCCGCATGTGCATGGCCACCCAGCCGACGCCGGCCTCGGCCGCCACCCGGTGGAGCGAGGCCGACACGTCGTTGACCAGGGTGGCGCCGGCCTCGATGGCGGCCAGCGCCACGGCCGCCTTGGTGGTGTCGATCGAGACCCGGACGTGGGGCGCCAGCGCCTCCACCACCGGCACGACCCGGCGCCGCTCCTCGGCCTCGCCCACCGGCGCGGCCCCAGGGCGGGTCGACTCGCCCCCCACGTCCACCACCGCCGCGCCCTCCTCCACCATGGCCAGGCCCCGGGCCACGGCCAGGTCGGGATCGAGGAACCGACCCCCGTCGGAGAACGAGTCGGGCGTGACGTTGAGCACGCCCATGACGAGGGGAGCCATCGAGTGGAGCGTACCGGCCCGGGGCCGCATCTAGGAGCGTGTTGATCTACGGGTCGGCCGCCTCGCGGCCGAGCGGCTGACCTGCTCGTTTGCCGATGGCTCACATCCGCGGACCTTGGTCAGCCGCCTTTGATCAACACGCTCCTAGGGCCGCCAGAAGCGCGACAAACCGGCCACCCAGCGGTAGTTCCTCACCGTGGCGAAGGTGGCCTCGGCCGCCAGCTGCCCCACCGACGTCGACCGGGTGGGGTAGGCGTGGACGAGGCTGGAGAGGTGGCGCAGCCGGCCGCCGTCGCGGATCAGCAGGGCCGGCTCGTGGATCATCTCCCCCGCCGACGGGGCCAGGATGTGGGCGCCGAGCAGCCGCCCCCTCGGGCCGCACACCACCACGATGCGGCCCTCGGGGTCGCCGTCGGCCCGGGCCCGGTCCGAGTGGGCCAGGTCGAAGCGGTGGACCTGCACCGCGTCGCCGTGGCGCCGGCGGGCCTCTGACTCGGTCATGCCGGCGTGGGCCAGCTCCGGGTCGGTGAACGTGCACCACGGCACCAGGTCGCTCACCTTGCCCCGCCCCGGGAAGAACATGTCGCGCACCGCCCGCAGGGCCTCGTGGGCGGCGGAGTGGGTGAACAGGTAGCGCCCGGCCACGTCGCCGGCGGCGTAGACCCACGCCACGCTGGTGCGCATGCGGTCGTCGACCACGACGCCGCGCGAACCCACCTCCACGCCCAGCTCCTCCAGGCCCAGGCCCTCCACGTTGGGGCGCCGGCCCACCCCCACGAGGACGTCCTCGCCCCTCCACTCGGCCGGATGGCCCGCCTCGGTGCCGCGCACGACCTTGACGCCGTCCTCCACCCGCACGCCGGTGACGTCCACGTCCAGGTGCACGTCGACGCCCTCCCCGGCCAGGCGGCGGGCGAGCACGGCCACCAGCTCGGGCTCCTCCTTGGGCAGGATCCCGGGTCCCCGTTGCAGCACGGTCACACCCACCCCGAGGCGGTTGAGGCCCTGGGCCAGCTCGATGGCGACGGGCCCGCCCCCGATCGCCACCACCGACGCCGGCGCCCGCTCCAGCTGGAACACGTTCTCGCTGGTGAGGAAGCCGGCGCCGGCCAGCCCCTCGACGTCGGGCTCGGCCGGGCGGCTGCCCGTGCAGAGCAGCACGAAGCGGGTGCGAAGGGTGCGGCCGTCGACCTCGACGGTGCGGCGGCCGGTGAGGCGGGCCGTGCCGGGGATGATCTCGATGCCCAGGCTCCGGAACCGCTCGGGGTCGTCGTCGGTGGTGGCGATCTCGTGCTGGACGGCCCGGATCCGCTTCCACACCAGGGACGTGTCGATCTCGGGGTCGAACGCCGGCAGGCCCCACCGGTCGGCGGTGCGGAGGTGCTGGGCCACCTTGGCCGACGCCAGCAGGGCCTTGGAGGGGACGCACCCGGTCCACAGGCAGTCGCCCCCGACCCGGCCCCGCTCCGCCACCGCCACCCGCAACCCCAAGGACGCGGCGAACTCGGCCGCCACCATGCCGCCGGAGCCCATCCCGACGATGACGAGGTCGTACCGCCGGCCCATGCCCGGGCGACCGTAGCTCCCCGGCCCGCCCGCGCGGCGGCAGCGTGCCGGCCGGGCGGTGCCGCCGGCGGATCTGGTGGCCGGACCGACATGCAAACCATGTCGTTCCGGCTACCAGAAGGCCGGGAGGCGGCCTCGGGGCCTCAGCGGCCCCGGATGAACGCCATGCCCTCGGCACGGGTGCGGGGGTCGTCGCGGAACAGGCCCCGCACGGCGCTGGTGAAGGTGGTGATGCCGGGCTTGTTGACGCCCCGCATGGACATGCACAGGTGCTCGGCCTCGATGGCGACCAGCACGCCGCGGGGCTGGAGGACCCGCTCGATGGTGTCGGCGATGTCGGTGGTGAGGTTCTCCTGCACCTGGGGCCGGGCGGCGTGGACGTTCACCACCCGCACCAGCTTCGACAGCCCGGTGATGCGACCGTCCTCGTTCGGGACGTAGACGACGTGCGCCTGCCCGACGAAGGGGACGAGGTGGTGCTCGCACGTCGAGAACAGGGGGATGTCCCGGAGGCCCACCATCTCGTCGTGCCCGGCTTCGAAGGTGACGTCGAGCACCTTGCCGGGATCCTCGTGAAGGCCGCCGAAGATCTCGGCGTACATGTCGGCGACCCGCTCCGGGGTGGCCCGCAGGCCGTCGCGGTCCGGGTCCTCGCCGATGGCCTCCAGGAGCTCGCGGACCGCCTTCTCTATCCGGCCGCGGTCGATCCCGGGCCCCGGGCTCATGCCGTGGCCGGCTTGGCCGCCGCCCGCCGCAGGCGCCGGCGCAGGCGCCGCACGGCCGTGACCGCGTCCTCGGGTTGCAGCAGGTTCCGGGCCGGCGGGGCCGGGAGCGGGACCGGCACCGGCTGGGGACGGGGCGCGGGGCGGGTGGCCCAGGGCGGGAGGTCGCCGAGGACCTCCATGAGCTGGGGCGTGTCCAGCGTCTCCTGGTCGATGAGGGCCGACGCCAGCCGGTCCAGCGTGGCCCGGTGGGTGCGCAGGATGGTGGTGGCCTCGTCGTGGGCCGCGTCGATGAGCTTGCGCACCTCGGCGTCGATGCGGGCCGCCATGTCGTCGGAGTAGTTGGCCTGGTGGCCCAGGTCCCGCCCGAGGAACACCTCGCCGTTCTTCTCCCCCAGCTGGAGGGGGCCGAGGGTCTCGCTCATGCCGTACTGGGTGACCATGGCCCGGGCGATCTCCGACGCCTTCTCGATGTCGTTGGCGGCGCCCGTGGTGACCTCGGAGAAGATCAGCTCCTCGGCCGTGCGGCCGCCCATGAGCACGGCCAGTTGGTCGATGAGCTCGGACCGGCTCACCAGGTACTTGTCCTCGGTGGGCAGCGACATGGTCCAGCCCAGGGCCCGGCCCCGGGCCACGATGGACACCTTGTGCACGGGGTCGGCGTGCGGCAGCACGTGGCCCACCAGGGCGTGGCCGCCCTCGTGGTAGGCGATCACGAGCTTCTCCTTCTCGCTCATCACCCTGGTCTTGCGCTCGGGACCGCCGATCACCCGGTCGATGGCGTCCTCCAGCTCCCGCATGCCGATCTTCTTGCGGTCGTTGCGGGCCGAGAGCAGGGCGGCCTCGTTCATCAGGTTGGCCAGGTCGGCGCCGGTGAAGCCGGGCGTCCGGCGGGCCAGGATCTCGAGGTCGACGTTGTCGTCCAGCGGCTTGCCCTTGGCGTGCACCTCGAGGATCTTGCGCCGGCCCTGGAGGTCGGGCCGGTCGACAACGATCTGGCGGTCGAAGCGCCCGGGGCGGAGCAGGGCCGGGTCGAGTATGTCGGGCCGGTTGGTGGCGGCGATGAGGATGACGCCGGCCTTGGTGTCGAACCCGTCCATCTCCACCAGGAGCTGGTTGAGGGTCTGCTCCCGCTCGTCGTGGCCGCCGCCCATGCCGGCGCCGCGGTGGCGGCCGACGGCGTCGATCTCGTCCATGAAGATGATGGCGGGCGGGTTGGCCTTGGCCTGCGCGAACAGGTCCCGGACCCGGCTGGCGCCCACGCCCACGAACATCTCCACGAAGTCGGAGCCGGAGATGGAGAAGAACGGCACGCCGGCCTCGCCGGCCACGGCCCGGGCCAGCAGGGTCTTGCCCGTGCCGGGGGGGCCGAACAGCAGGACCCCCTTCGGGATCTTGGCCCCGATGGAGTGGAACTTGGTGGGCGACTCCAGGAACTCCTTGATCTCCACCAGCTCGGCCACGGCCTCGTCGGCGCCGGCCACGTCGGCGAAGGTCACCTTGGGCTCGTCCTTCGACATCACCTTGGGCTTGGCCCGGCCGAACTGCATGACCTTGCTGCCGCCGC
The DNA here is from genome assembly GCA_052387235.1 of Actinomycetota bacterium. Classification (GTDB taxonomy): domain Bacteria; phylum Actinomycetota; class Acidimicrobiia; order Acidimicrobiales; genus JBQTJJ01. The sequence goes on along the minus strand of JBQTJJ010000097.1, from coordinate 10,180 downwards.
CCTGCATCGAGTTGATCACGAACAGGAAGCCGCCGAACAGCAGGACGATCGGGAGGAAGTTGATGAGCAGGGCGATCCAGATGCTCTGGCCACCGTCCTTGGAGTCGACGTTGACGTCGGCCCGCAGCAGCAGGGTGGTCAGCTCGTCGGCGTACTCGGCCGGGAACTTGGCCTCGTAGGTGCTGCCGTTCTCGAGCTCGCCCTGGACCTTTCCGTCGCCCACGATCTCGGCCGACTTCACCCGCCCTTCGGCGGCGAGGCCCTGCAGGCGGCTGAGCTGGAGCTTGGTGCGATCGTCGTCGCCACCCAGGATGCTGGCGCTGGCGACCAGCACCGCCACGGCGAGCAGTATCCAGAGCGCGGGGTGACGGAGCCTCTTCTTCACGGTCCTCTCAGGCTACCTGGGGCCATCGGACCCACGTACTCGCACACGTACGGCAGGTTGCGGTACCGCTCGGCCACGTCGAGGCCGTACCCCACCACGAAGTCGGGCGGGATGGTGAAGCCGACGTAGCGCAGCTCGGGGTCCGACTTCTGCAGTCCCTCCTTCACCAGGAGGGCGCACACCTCCAGGCTGGCGGGCTGGCGGGCCTGCAGGTTGCGGCGCAGGTACGACAGGGTGAGCCCGCTGTCCACGATGTCCTCCACCAGCAGGACGTGGCGGTTGCTGAGGTCCAGGTCGAGGTCCTTCACGATCCGCACCACGCCGCTGGTCTTGGTGGCGCTGCCGTAGGACGACACGGCCATGAAGTCGAACTCGAGGGGCAGCTCGATGGCGCGGGCCAGGTCGCTCATGAACACGAAGGCCCCCTTGAGCACGCCCACCAGCAGGGGCGCCCGGCCCTCGTAGTCCTCGGTCAGCTGCCGGCCCAGCTCCGCGATCCGGTCCTGCAGGCGCTTCTCGTCCACCACCACCTCTCCGAGGTTCGGGTCGGAAGCGGCGGACCGGTGGTCTGGCACGGGGTCGAAGCTATCCGCGACGGCGGCGAAAGGGCCGGGTGGCATCAGGGCTGGATGCGGAGGCGGCCGGCCGACCGGCGCACGGTGCGGCCACCGCCCACCTCGCAGGCGCCGGCCTCCAGCCGGGCCACGGCCAGCACCCGTTCCACCGCCGCCCCGCCCGGGGGGTGCTCGCCGGCCAGGAGGCGCCGCACGGCCCGGCGGGCCAGGGCCGGCGGCAGGCCGGCCAGGGCCCGGCTGTCCGCGGCGTCGACGCCGGCCGCCAGCTCCTCGAGGAGGTCGGCCTCGTCCCGCAGCAGGGCGGCCTGGCGGACGAGCACGGGCACCACGTCGCGCTCGGCCACCGCCCCGAGGAGCGGGAGCAGCTCGTGGCGCACCCGGTTGCGGCGATGGGCCGGGTCGAGGTTGGAGGGGTCGCGCACCGGGTCCAGCCCGACCTCGACGCACAGGGCCGCCGTCTCCGAGCGGCGGAGGGCGAGCAGGGGTTTGGCCGGGCCCGGGCGCATGCCGGCCAGGCCGTCGAGGCCGGCGCCCCGCAGCAGGTTCAACACGATGGTCTCGGCCTGGTCGTCGGCGGTGTGGCCGGTGGCGGCGCCGGCCGGCAGGGCGGCACGGCGGGCGTCGCGTGCCCTGGCCTCGAGGTTCGGGCCGGGGTCGACCGCGACCCGGTGGGCGACGAACCCTGCGCCGAAGCGCTCGGCGGCGGCGGCCACCACCCCGGCCTCGGCCTCCGACCCCGGCCGCAGCCCGTGGTCGACGTGGTGGGCGGTGACGGCGCATCCGGCGGCGGTGGCCAGCACCAGGAGGGCCAGCGAGTCCGGCCCGCCGGACACGGCGCAGTCCACGGGCGTGCCGGCAGGTGGGAAGGTGCAGCGGCCGAGGAGGGGGCCGGTGGCCGGCGCCGGCGCGCTCAGCCCAGCCCCCGGCGGGCCGCCACCACCAGCTCGGCCACCGACGCCACCTGGAGCCGGCGGGCGATGCGGCGCAGGCTGGCGTAGACGTTGGACCGGCTCACGTGCAGCCGCTCGGCCGCGGCCCGGACGGTGGGCGTGGACGCCACCGCCCGGAGGAGCTCGACCTGGCGGGGTGACAGCCCGGCCAGCTGGTCAGGGCGCAGACCGGGCCGGCGGACCTGGACCCTGCCCGCCTCGACCGGCCCGCCCAGCCTGGTGAGGCGGGGCCGGGCCGCGCCGGGGCCGGTGCCGGGGGGCGGGTCCTCGCCCCGCTCCAGGGCGGCCAGGCGGCCCATGGCCTCCTGGGCGGCCCGGCGCCGCATGGTGGGCTCGGGCTCGGCCAGGGCCAGGGCCACCTCGGCCCGCAGGGCGTCGAGGTCGAACGGCTTGGTCACGTAGCGCACCGCACCCTCGATCCCGCCCCGGATCCTGTCCATGTCGCCGCCGAGGGCGGTGAGCATGATCACCGGGACGTCGGCGAGGCCGGCACTCCCCTTCAGGCGGGCCAGGACGCCCCAGCCGTCGAGCTGGGGCATGGCCACGTCGAGGACCACCAGGTCGGGGCGGCCCGCGTCGAGGGCCCGCAGCGCGTCGACACCGTCGACCGCCTCGCTCACGTCGTGGCCGTCCAGCTCCAGGCTGAGACGGACCAGCCCCCGGATGTCGGCTTCGTCGTCGACGACCAGGACCTGTGCCATGTGCCTACCGCACACTCCCCACCCCGGCCCGAACCCGGTCGACCCACCGGTCCGGCTGGCGGATCTCGGCCAGGTCGGGCAGCCACTCCGGCCCCCGCCACACCTGATCGAGCAGTTCCCGGCCGCCGGTGGCCTCCACCGCCTCGATGAACCGCTCCCCCTGCTCGTACTGCTTGAGCTTGGCCTCCAGCCCCACCAGCTGGCGCAGGAGCTTCGATGCCCCCGTGGCCTCGGCCCGGCGCTGGCGCAGGACACGGCCGAAGCGGTCGGCGCTCGGGATCAGGTCGGCGCCGGCCCGGTCCATGGTGACGTCGCCGTGACCCTCGAGCAGGCTCATGAGCCCACCGATCTGGTCCAGCATGGCCTTCTGCTCGGGGCCGGCCAGCAGCGCCACCAGGCCACCGTCGGCCAGGGGGTTGCGACCGGCCCGCATCTCGTCGACGGCGCGGCGCAGCGCCTCCAGGAAGCGGCGGGGATCGGGGTCGACGGCGTCGAGGCAGCCCTCGACGAGGCTCAGGAAATGGGGCCGCAGCCAGGGGATGCCGGTGAACTGGACCCGGTGGGTGACCTCGTGGAGGGCGAGCCACAGGCGGAACTCCCGGGGCGGGAAGCCGAACCGCTTCTCCAGCCCGATGATGTTCGGCCCCACGAAGTAGACGATGTCCTGCTCCTCGGGGCGCTCCTCCTCGACCAGCAGGAGGTCGTACTGGCCCAGCACCCGGCTGGCCATCCACCCCAGCATGGTGCCGAGCTGGGCGCCGGTGATGGCCCTGCTCACCGGCGCCATGGGCCCGGCGGCGAGGCGGGGCTCGATCTTCTCGGTGATCGGCCGGAGCAGGCGCTGGAACGAGGCGATGTTGGCGTGCACCCACCCGGCCCGGTCGGTGACGCGGGCCCGGGCCGGGCCGGCGGCCGAGCGCAGCCCGGTGGCCGCCTCCACCAGCTCCTCGGCCTCGGCCGTGAGCTCGGTGAAGTCGGGCTGCAACGACGCGTAGTGGTACGAATGGGCCAGGGGCTCCTGGCCCGCCACCCGGACCGCCACCCGCTCGGCCAGGTCCCACGAGATGGCGCCGGGGCTGGCCACGGCTACCGCTTCGGATACCTGTTGGCGGTGACCTTCACGAGGTAGCCGACGATCGTGAACACGACTGCCAGCAGTGCCGGCAGCAGGATGGCGATCCCGATCCAGTAGTGCCAGACCTTGGCGGCCAACAGTGCGTGCATGGTCCGATCGTAGAAGACGGCAGGGGATCCACCCACTCCGCCGTCCGCCGGGGCCCGATCAGGCGATCTTCTTGCCGCGGGTGCGGGGGATCGTCATCGGCTCGTGCTCGTAGCAGTACTTGCCGCTGTTGTACATCGACAGCCGGGTCTCGCAGCCGTCCTCCCGGCAGATGCGGCCGGTGCCGAAGGACCGGGACGGCCTGTCGCTGCCCCGGAAGGGTGTTCCCTGGACCGCTCGTTCGCTTCCCATCGCTCGCTCACAACACTCGCTAGAGGGGGGAGATTCCCCCGCCTGGTGGTTGTACGAGGCCGTACTCGGCCTGGATGGCGAGGGCGATGCGGACCCGCAACTGCTCCGGAACGGTCTCCCGGCACCTCCGGGCCACCAGCTGACGCAGCTCGGCCTCGAAGTCGAACGCCTCGAGGCACGGGAGGCAGGCGTCGAGGTGCTGCTGGACGTGGGCCCGGCGGTCGTCGTCGAGCTCGCCGTCGAGGAAGTGGTAGAGGCGCTGCACGGCATCGGCACAGTCGGCGGGGTCGTGCACCGCGTCCATCAGTCCAGCTTCCCGACGAGGCCGCGTTCCATACCGAAGTCGAACAACGCCTTCTGGAGCGCCCTTCTTCCCCGGTGGATCCGGCTCATGACCGTGCCGATGGGTACATCCGTCATCTCCGCGATCTCCTTGTAGGAGAAGCCCTCGACGTCGGCGAGGAGCACGGCCAGGCGGAACTGCTCGGGCAGGCCGTCGAGGGCGGCCTTCACCTCGTCGTCGGTGAAGCTCTCCAGGACGTCCTCCTCGGCGCTGCGGCCGGCGGCGGCGGCCTCCAGCCCACCGAGGCGGTGGTACAGGTACAGCTCCTCCACGTCCTCCACGTCGGTCTGCTCGGGCCGGCGCTTCCTGGCCCGGTAGGAGTTAATGAAGGTGTTGGTGAGGATGCGGTAGAGCCAGGCCTTGAGGTTCGTCCCCTGCTCGAACGAGGAGAAGGACCGGTAGGCCTTGAGGTAGGTCTCCTGGACCAGGTCCTCGGCGTCCGCCGGGTTGCGGGTCATGCGCAGGGCGGCGTTGTACAGCGAGCCCATGTGCTCCATGGCCTGGTCGGCGAACAGCGCCCGGGGGCCTTCCACCTGCTGCGCCGTCTCCCCGGCGCGACCCTCACCCTCGGCCATCGCCTCGACCCTAACCCAGCGCCGGCGGGCCGCCCGCCGGCTCCGACCCTCAGCCGGGCCCGGGGCCCCGCCGGCCCAGCCGGGCCATCAGCTCGACGACCTTGGCCTGGACGGGCCGGCGGTCCACCACCAGCTGCTCGATCTTGCGGACGGCGTGCAGGACGGTGGTGTGGTCGCGGCCGCCGAAGGCCCGGCCGATGGCGGGCAGGCTGTCCTCGGTGAGGGTGCGGCAGACGTACATGGCGGCCTGGCGGGCCAGCACCACCCTGCCGGTCCGCCCGTAGCCGCACAGCTCTTCCACCGTGACGCCGAACACGGCCGCCGCCTCGTCGACGACGCCGGCCGCGGTGACCGGCCGGCCGGACGTCCCCAGGAAGCCGGCCAGCGAGGACTCGGCGCCGGCGGCCAACACGGGCCGGCCGTCGAGGGAGGCGTCGGCCAGCACCCGGGTGAGGGCGCCCTCGAGCTCACGGACGTTGCGGCTGGCGGCTCCGGCGATGAGCTCGAGCACCGAGGCGGGTACCCGGGCGCCGGCGTCGGCCACCTTGCGGGCCAGGATGGCCACCCGGGTCTCGAAGTCGGGCGGCTCCAGGTCGGCCACCAGCCCGCTGGTGAAGCGGCTGCGCAACCGCTCGGGCAGGGTGGGGATGTCGCCCGGGTGGCGGTCGGCGCTGAGCACCACCCGCCCGCCGTTGGCGGTGACCTCGTCGAAGGTGTGGAAGAGCTCGGTCTGGGTCTCGACCTTGCCCTCCAGGAACTGGAGGTCGTCCACCAGCAGGAGCGAGCAGGCGCGGTAGCGGCGGGTGAACCCCGAGCGACCGTCGCCGCCGGCCAGGCTGGAGATCACCTCGTTGGTGAAGCGGTCCGAGGTGACGTAGCGGACGTCGACCTCGGGGGTGCGGGCCTGCACCGCCAGCCCGATGGCGTGGAGGAGATGGGTCTTGCCGTTCCCGGACTCGCCGTGGAGGAACAGCGGGTTGTAGCGGCTGGCGGCGGCGTCGGCCACGCTGCGGGCGGCGGCGTGGGCCAGCCGGTTGGACCGGCCCACCACGAACGACTCGAAGCCGAGCCGTGGATCGAGCCCGGGCGTGCGGGCCGGCGGCCGGCGCCGGCCGGCCAGGGCGGGGGACCGGCCCACGAGGACGTCCACCGGACCGGCGGAGGCAGGGGCGGGCTCGGCGCTCAGGCGTACCGGCCCGGCCCACGGGTTGGCGGTGAGGCTTCGGCGAAGGTTCCCGCTGCCGGCGCCCATGGTCAACCGATCATCTCCCCGCCCGTCGTCCAGCACGGCCAAACGTCAACATACGCACTCGCCCCTGTGGACGAAAACCAGGCAAATCCGGTGCAAAACCCTGTGGACGACCTCCGGATCACCGCTTGCGGGGCCTCCTGGCCGGGGCTCTGCCCCGGGGCGGCCCGGCCTTCGGCTTCCGGCCGCCCGGCGGCGCGGGGGGCCGGCGCCGGGACCGTGGGCCGGCGCCCCTGGCCGAACGGCCCCGGTCCCGGCCTGCCCTCCGGCCCAGCAGCAGCCCGCCGAGGGCCAGCGGCGCCACGGCCAGGAGGACGTAGAGCACCACGGGCGCGCCGCCGCCATCGGAGCCGGCGCCGGCCAGCGGCCGGGCCGGGCCCTCGGACGCGGCCAGGTACAGGCCCGGCTGGGTGAGGGTGCCGGTGATGCCGTTGCCGTTGGCCAGGGGCGTACCGGTCGAGCGCTCCCACGCCTTCCCGTCGGCCGAGAACAGGAGGTGGGTGGCCGGGGTCTCCGACGTCAGGCCCAGAGAGCCGGGCTGGGCCAGGGTGGCCGGGGTGCCGGACGGCGAGTAGCGGACGTCGACCCGGTAGGCGTTGCCCTCGGGCCGCAGCCCGGCCGGCAGCGGCGCCAGGGTCGAGGCGTCCACCGGCGTGACGCGGAGGGTGCCCGCCGTATCGGGCGGGCGAGGGGCCAGGGCCTTGGGCGGCAGGGCCGCCAGCACCTGGCCGTCGCCGGGCGAGGCGCTGGCCGCGGCCGAGCCCTCGGCCTCGAGCACGATGCCGGCCGTGGCCGGCTCGGGCTCCTCGTTCCCCTCGGCGAACTCCCGGGGCGGGTTCACCCAGTTGTACTGGCCGGGGTGCGACCCGAAGCCGTCGAACAGGGGCCGCACGTGGCCCGGGGCCCAGGCCGTGGTGGCGATCGCCACGAGGACGTAGGTGGCAAGGAGGATGGCGCCGAGCCGGCGCCGTCTCCTGCGCAGCGCCGTCATACCGCCACCAGCACGTTGGCGGCGGCGTGGGTGACGGCCGGCACCGACCACCGCCCTGACGCCCAGCGCTGCCAGGACAGGACGAGGCCGGCGGCCAGGTCGAGCGGAAGGGCCCACGCCCCCCAGACGGTGAGGTGCACGACGGCGAAGGCGGCGGCCGAGCCGGCGATGGCGGCGCCGGCGCCGAACGGCTCGAGCAGGCCGTACAGGAGGCGGCGGAAGAAGGCTTCCTCCGCCACCGCGGCCAGCGTGTTCAGGAGGATCCAGCCGGCGCCGGCCGCCACGGCAGCCTCGCCCCCGCCGAGCACCCGCCCGACGCCGAACGCGGCCACGCCGGCCGCCGTCACCGCCGCCGCCGTCCGCCACGACGGGCTCGCGGCCGACCGGGCCGCCGGCAGCGTCCACCACGCACCCACCATGCCCAGGCACACGAAGGCGCTGGCCAGCGCGGCCACCGGGTCGGCCACGCTGCGGGCCAGCCAGGGGCGGGCCAGGAGGAAGGCCACGCCGGCCGCCACCGCGGCGGCGCCGGCCGGGTCCACCTCGCGCCAGCGGACCGGGGCGCCGGGGGCCGGCGCCACCTGGGTCCCGGTCACGGCTCCACCTCCTGCGCCGCCTCGGCCTCCTCGGCCCGCCGGCGCCGGGCGGACACCACCGCCATCACCGTGAACACCACGACCGGGACGGCAAGGAATCCGATCTCGAAGATCAGGCCGGCCGTGCCGCCGTGGGCGAACACCAGGTTCCGCACGTCAACCTCCAAGGAGCAGGCGCCGATCAGCTGTCCACATCCCACAAGTGGTCCACCATCTGGACCACATGTGGGATGTGGAGGGGAACATCAGTCGTAGGAGCGGATGGCGCGGACGTTCAGCGCCAGCATGACCGCGCCGGCGACGGCGACGACCGCGAACCCGCGCCCGATCTTCGACCAGGGGTACTCCTCCAGGATCAGCGACCGCTGCCCCTCCATGATGTAGGTGACCGGGTTGTACGTCGCCGCCAGCTCCATGGGCCGGGTGAGCAGGTGGCGGGGGACGAAGTTCGGCGTGAGGAACAGGAAGGGGAAGAACACCAGCCCGGCGGACTGGGTGGCGGCGGCGCTGCGCGCCTTGAGGGCGACGAGCTGCATGAACCCGGAGAACACGACCGCCCATCCCGCCGACATGGCCAGGAGCAGCACGAAGCCGGGGACGCCGCTCGCCACCGACACCCCGAAGGGCAGGGCCGCGATGACGATCAGGGCGGAGATGGCGATCGACTTGGCCCCCTCCGCCGACAGCCGACCGAGCACCAGGGCCGTGCGTGGCACCGGCGCGGCCCGGAGCTTGTCGAAGTACCCGCCCTCGATGTCCTCGACCAGGTACTGGGCCGCGCTGGCGAACGACGCCGCGAGGAGCAGGGCGCCGGGCAGCTGGAAGGCGGCGTAATTCTGGCCCTCGAGGAACGAGGTGTCGCCCGAGGGGAAGATCCGGGCCGCCTGGCCGACGTTCACCACGAGGAAGAACAGGGGGATGAAGACGGTGGGGAACAGGGCCTCGGGCGTCCGCCACGCCTCGACGATCGCCCGCCGGCTGAGCACCCAGTACGGCGTCACGCCTGCACCTCCTGCACCTGGCCGGCGACGCGCTGGCGGATGCGGCCGGTCGCGTCGAGGAACACCGCGTCGAGGGTCGGGTCGTGGTTGAGCCCCCGCCGTTCCCGGAGCTCGGCCTTCAGCTCGGCGGGCGTCCCCTCCCGCACGAGCAATCCGCCGTCGATGATGGCCAGCCGGTCGCAGAGCTGATCGGCCTCCTCCAGGTACTGCGTGGTCAGGAACACCGTGGTCCCCTGGGCGTTGATCCGGCGCATCTCGTCCCAGACGACGAGGCGGCTGGCGGGGTCGAGGCCGGTGGTCGGCTCGTCCAGGAACAGCACCTGGGGCCGATGGACGAGGGCGGAGGCGAGGTCGAGCCGGCGCTTCATGCCGCCCGAGTAGCCCTTGATGCGCCGGTCGGCGGCGTCCACCAGGTCGACGAGCTCGAGCAGCGCCTGGGCCCGGGTGGCGGCCTCGTCGAGGGAGCTCCCGAACAGGCGGGCCTGCAGCACCAGCAGCTCGCGGCCCGTCTGGCGCGGGTCGAGGCCGGCCTCCTGCAGGGCGACGCCGATGCCCCGGCGCGCTCCGTCGGGATCCGCCTCCACGTCGATCCCGGCCACGCGGGCCGAACCAGAGGTGATGGTCATGAGCGTCGTCAGCATGCGGACGGTGGTGGACTTGCCGGCGCCGTTGGGCCCGAGGAAGCCGAAGACCTCGCCCTCGGCCACCCGGAGATCCACGCCCCGGACCGCCTCGACCGTCCCGTCCCGGCCGGTGAACCGCTTTACCAGCTTCTCCGCCTCGACCGCGAGCGACATCGCACGATGCTATCCAGGGTCCCTGGCCCGCACGCCACGGCGGCAGTGGGGTCGACGTCGCCCACCCGGATGAACTTCCGACCGCTCGGCGCGCTCCGGAGCCTCTCGTCACGCGAACAAGCCGGGACGCACCCGGACGGATCTGGGGTGCACCCCGGCCTGTGGTTGGCGTTGACGACGTGCCGTTGCGGGCCGGCCCGCGGAGTGCGGTCAGGCAGCGCTGCGATCCCCGGCCACTGTCCCGCCGGCGCCCTCGGCCCGCACGGCCTGCAGGCCGGGCCGGCCGGCGACAGCGGCCTTCTCGGCCTTCCAGCGCTCGATTTCGGCCAGCAGCTCGGCCCGCTTCAGCGCCAGCTGGGCAGGGTTGGGGAACGGCACGTGGTTGTACCAGTTCTCCATCTCGGCCCCTCCCGGCATGATCCCTGCCATGGTCATCACCGGATGAACCTCTCGGGCGGTGTAGCGCTCGGTCATGTCCTTCACCCTTCCTCCCGTTGCCCGGCCCGCAAGTCCGGGCCTTCGCCACCAGCATCGACGCCGACC
>JBQTJJ010000096.1:0-53743 GCA_052387235.1 Actinomycetota bacterium | reverse complement strand
GTCTGCTTGTCGATCCGAAAGGAACCCTTACCGGACAAGTGAATTCAAGGAACCCCGGGCAGACCGGCGTCGCCCCTTCCGAGCAGGTAGTTGACTCGCAGGCCCGTAGGGCGGCCTCCCGCGCGGCACGAGGAGCGCGGATGCGCCGCCTCCACCGCCTGGTCCTGGTGGCGGTCGTACCTGCGCTCATCGCCTGCTCCGACTCGACCACCCCCGTGCCGGGCACGGCGCCGGAGCGGGGGGAGGAGGCCGAGCGATGGCGCCCCCTCGCGGACTCGGGCCTGAGCCTGCGCGCCGGGCGCGCCGCGGTCTGGACGGGCGAGAAGCTGGTCGTGTGGGGTGGCGCCGTGCGGTGCGGCGATCCCCGGTGCGACACGGAGGTCCCCGAGCCCGAGGGCGACGGTGCGGTGTACGACCCGGCAACTGACGAGTGGCGGCCGCTCGGCCCGTCGCCGCTCGCGGCCCGCAGCGACGCGGCGGTGGCCTGGACCGGCACCGAGATGCTCGTGTGGGGCGGGAGCGCGCAGACCAGCTTCTTCGCCGACGGGGCTGCCTACGACCCCGGGCGCGACCGCTGGCGCGTGCTCCCACCCGCGCCGTTGCCTCCCGGCGCGGGGCAGGCCGCGGTCTGGACCGGTTCGGAGATGCTCCTCTGGGGAGGGGGCGCGGGGGCGGCGCTGTCCGGCGAGGGGGCCGCCTACGACCCGTCCAACGACACGTGGCGCCGGCTGCGTGCCTCACCGCTGAGCCCCCGTGTCGGCGCCCGGGCTGTCTGGACCGGCGACGAGATGGTGGTGTGGGGCGGCAGCGGCGCCGGGACCCATGCGGCGGACGGCGCCGCGTACGACGTCGGGGCCGACAGCTGGCGACTGCTCGCCGGGTCGCCGCTCGCCGCCCGCGGTGGGCACACGGCGGTGTGGACCGGACACCTGGTGCTCGTCTGGGGCGGGGCCGACGAGGCGACCGCGTTCTCCGACGGCGCCGCCTACAACCCCCGGACCGACGACTGGTTCCCACTCCCCTCACCTCCGCTCGCCGCCCGCTCGGGCGTGGCGTCGGCATGGACCGAACGGGAGCTGGTCGTGTGGGGCGGGGCCGGCCCCGGGTTCGAGTTCCTGGCCGACGGGGCCGCGTACAGCCCGGTCACTCGGTCCTGGCAGCCGATCGCCGCTGCGCCTCTCGGCGGCAGGCGCACGGCGACCGCGGTGTGGACGGGCCGGGAGATGCTCGTGTGGGGTGGCCTGGTCAAGAACGACGACGGCGTGAGCTACACCGTCGCGCCGGACGGCGCCGGTTGGCAGCCGACCCGCAGATCAGCGCGTTCCTAGAGGCCGATCAGCCAGCCCAGCCCCACGTCGTCCATGAAGCGCACCATCCAGCCCGACATGCGGGACAGGCGGTTGGTGAACAGGAGGACGCCGAAGGCGGCGAGCAGCAGCCCCGACACCAGGTTGATGGCCCGGGCGTGGCGCTTCACCCACCCGAGGGTCCCGGCCAGGCGCCCGAAGGCCACGCCGGTGGCCACGAACGGGACCCCCAGGCCGAGGGAGTAGGCCAGCAGCAGGGTCACGCCCCGGCCCAGGGTGGCCTCGGTGGCGGCCAGGGAGAGGACCGACGCCAGCACCGGGCCCAGGCACGGCGTCCAGCCGAAGGCGAAGGCCATGCCCATCACCGGTGGCGCCGCCGACCCCAGCCTGGCGGGTGACACGTGGACCCGCCGCTCCCGCTGCATGAACGCGGGCGCCACCACGCCGGCCATGGCCAGGCCCATCACGATCACCACCGCCCCGGCGATCTGGTTGAGCCCGCGCTGGTGGTCGATCAGGACCTGACCCACCGCGCTGGCCGCGGCCCCGAGGGCCACGAACACCACGGTGAAGCCGGCCACGAACAGCAGGGTGGAGCGCAGCAGCTTGCGGGTGTCGGTCCTGGTGGCCACTGCCAGCTCGGCCGTCCCCACGCCCGACATCAGTGACAGGTAGCCGGGCACCAGCGGGAGCACGCACGGCGACAGGAACGACAGCATCCCTGCCCCGAAGGCCACGAAGTGGCCGGGATTGGAGGCGGCCAGGAGCACCCCCTCAGCTCCCCTCGAACCGGGGCGGGCGGCGCTGCCCGAAGGCGGCCACGCCCTCGGCCAGGTCGGCGCTGGACCACGCCCGCTGCCGGGCCTGCTCCACGTCCGGGTCGGCGAGGGCCGGCTCCAGCCGGTTCAGGGCCAGCTTGTGGCCGGCGATGGCGAGAGGGGCGAGGGTGGCGATGTGATCGGCCCACACCAGGGCCCCGGCGACCCCACCGGCCCGCTGGGCCAGGCCGAGGCGCAGGGCGGCCGCGCCGTCGATCTCCTCGGCCGCCAGCAGCAGGGCCCGGGCCGGCCCGTGCCCCGCCAGCAGGGCCACGCGCTGGATGCTGGCGTGGTCCATCACGAGTCCCAGTTTGGCGGCCGGGACCCCGAAGCGGGAATCCGGCGCCGCCACCCGCAGGTCGCAGGCCACGGCCAGCTGCAGGCCGGCGCCGAGGGCCACGCCCTCCACCGCCGCGATCACGGGCACGGGCAGGGCCACGATGGCGTCCAGCACGGCCCGAAGGGCGGCGAGGAACCGGGCGTCGGGCACGGCCGACACGTCGGCGCCGGCGCAGAAGTGGCCGCCGGCACCGGCCAGGACCACGACCCGGGTGCCGGGCGGCCCGGCCGGGGCGAGCGCCTCCAGCAGGTCCTCGCACGCCGGCGCGTCGAGGGCGTTGCGGCGCTCGGGCCGGTCGATGGTGACGAGCCGGACGGGGCCGCGGGTCTCGGACCGGATGCTCACGAGGCCCGCGGTGTAAAGAAGGCGCGGATGCGGAAGAGTAGGGGCGTGATCGCCTTCATCCTCAGTCTCGTCATCGGTGGCCTCATTATCGGCGCGCTCGGCCGGCTGGCCGTGCCCGGACCCAATCCCATGTCCATCGGGATGACCATCCTGGTGGGGGTGGGCGGCTCGCTCCTGGGCGGCCTGGTGGGCAACGTGCTGCTCGGCCGGCCCGGCGGCTGGCTCCTCGCCGTGCTGTGCGCGGCGCTGATCGTGTGGCTGCTCCAGCGCAGCCAGGCCAGGCGGGCCTACTGAGCGTCCGGGGCTCTAGACCCGCTGCTGGCGGGCCACCAGCTCCAGGTCGGCCTCCACCATCGAGGCCACCATGTCGGCGAAGCCGACCTCGGGCTTCCAGCCCAGGTCGGTGCGGGCCTTGGACGCGTCGCCCACGAGCAGGTCGACCTCGGCCGGCCGCAGGAAGCGGGGGTCGACGACCACGTGCTCGGCGTAGTCGAGCCCCGCGTGGCCGAACGCCACCTCGCAGAACTCCCGCACGGTGTGGGCCTCGCCCGTGGCCACCACGAAGTCGCCCGGGGCGTCCTGCTGCAGCATGAGCCACATGGCCCGGACGTAGTCGCCCGCGAAGCCCCAGTCCCGGGCCGCGTCGAGGTTGCCGAGGGCCAGCTGCTGGTCGAGGCCCTGCTTGATGCGGGCCACACCGTGGGTGATCTTGCGGGTCACGAACTCGAGCCCGCGCCGGGGGGACTCGTGGTTGAACAGCATCCCGCTCGAGGCGTGCAGCCCGTACGACTCCCGGTAGTTCACGGTGATCCAGTGGCCGTAGACCTTGGCCACGCCGTAGGGGCTCCGGGGGTAGAAGGGCGTGGACTCCCGCTGGGGGACCTCGACGACCTTGCCGAACATCTCGCTGGAGCTGGCCTGGTAGAAGCGGATGCCCGGGTCGACGATGCGGACGGCGTCGAGGACGCGGGTCACGCCGAGGGCGGTGGTCTCGCCCGTGAGCACGGGCTGGTCGAACGACGTCTGCACGAACGACTGGGCCGCCAGGTTGTAGACCTCGTGGGGCCGGTGGTCGGCCAGGAGCTTGATCATGGAGACCTCGTCCAGCAGGTCCCCCGACACGATCGTGATCCGGTCCTGGATGTGGGCCACCCGCTCGAAGTTGATGGTGCTCGACCGCCGCACCATGCCGATGACCTCGTAGCCCTTGTCCAGGAGGAGCTCGGCCAGGTAGGAGCCGTCCTGCCCGGTGATGCCGGTGATGAGCGCGCGCTTGTCCATGCGGGCCTCAGTCTTACCGCCCGGGGGGCGCCGCCGTCGCCCCCGGCCCTTCCTCAGCCCTCCGGCCGCCACCGGGGCGGGCGCTTCTCGGCGAAGGCGGCGGCCCCCTCCCGGGCCTCGGCCGTCAGCGACGAGAGGGTGAGCAGGGGATGGAGCTGGCCGAGCGCCTCCCGCGCGCCCAGCCCCCACACGGCGTAGAAGGCGTCCCGTCCCCGCTGCAGGGGGCCGGCCGGCTTGGCCGCCAGGGTGGCGGCCAGCTCGTCCACCACCGCGTCGAGCCCGTCGACCGGGACCACCCTGGTCACGAACCCCATGCGGTCGGCCTCCTCGGCCCCCACCCGCCGGCCGGTCATCATGAGCTCGAGGGCCTTCCTGGGGGGGAGGGCCCGCGCCAGGGGCACCCCGGCCAGGAACGGCCACAGGCCCACGTCGATCTCGGGCAGGCCGAACACGGCGTCGTCGGCCGCCACCACCAGGTCGCAGGCCACGGCCAGCCCGAAGCCGCCGGCCAGGGCCGCCCCCCGCACCCGGGCGATGGTGGGCTTGCCCAGCGACCACAGGTCGAGGAACAGCTCGGCCAGCTGGCCCCGGTCGCGGTGGGCCGCCGCCACCGGGTCGGCATCGCCGGCGCCGGCCTCGCCGCCGGGCGGTGTGGCCATGGCGGCCAGGTCGGCGCCGGCGCAGAACGCCTTGTCGCCGGCGCCGGTGAGGACGACCACCCGCACGGCGTCGTCGGCCCTGGCCCGGGCCAGCGCCCCGCGCAGCTGCACGACGGTGGGCCAGGACAGGGCGTTGCGGCGATCGGGACGGTTGATGGTGACGCGCCCGACGCCGCCGGCGACGTCGTAGAGCACCTCCTCGGCCACGGCGAACGACGCTAGTGCTCCATCAGGCATCGTCGGCGATGCTCACGGCGAGCCGGGGGCGCTGCTGGCAAGGCCGCAGGACGAAGGCGCACACTGCGTGCGTCGAGGACGAGAACGACGCCAGCGGTGGTCCTGGCCGTCGTGAGCGCGGCGAACGGTGCCTGATGGGGCACTACCTTGGCCGGCGATGCGGTTCACGCTCCTGGCCGTGGCCGCGGGCCTGGCCGTCGGCCTGCTGGCCGGGGGCCGCTTCCACCACCTGGCCCGGCGGTCGCTTCGGGCCGAGGCGCTGCTGGTCGCCGGCCTGGCCCTCCAGCTCGCCGCCGGCCGCATGGACGGAGCGGGCGCCGGCACCCTGCTGCTGGTCTCGTTCGGGCTCCTGCTGGCCTTCGCCCTGGCCAACCTGGCCACGGTGGGCATGTGGCTGGTGGCAGCCGGCATCGCCCTCAACCTGGTCGTGATGGCGCTGAACGGGGGCATGCCGGTGCGGGCGTCGGCCCTGGAGCGGGCCGGCGTGGCCGAGCCGGGGCGGGCCGGCGACGTGCAGCTGTCCGGCCGCCACCACCTCGAGCGGCCGTCCGACCGGCTGGCCGGGCTGGCCGACGTGATCCCGGTGGCGCCCCTGCGCGAGGTGCTGTCCTTCGGCGACCTGCTGGCGGCGGTGGGCGCGGCCGACGTGGCTGTCCACCTCCTGGCGCCGGCGGCGGGGCGCCGGACGAGGTCGTCGGCGGCCCGGTCGGGGAGCGACGCCGCCGCCGCGCCCGGCGCCGGCGGGTGACCGGGCGCCCCTGCGCCGCCATCGTCTCGTTCCGCCTGGGCGGGCCCGACGGCGTGTCGGTGGAGGCGGCCAAGTGGGGCTGGGCCCTCGGGCAGCTCGGCTTCGACGTGCGGACGGTGGCGGGCGGCGGCACCGCCGGCGTGGTGCTCCCGGGGCTGGGCATCGACGCCGCGGAACCGCCGTCGGCCGGCGAGGTGGCCGAGGCGCTGGCCGGCGCCGGCCTGGTGGTGGTGGAGAACCTGTGCTCCCTGCCCCTCAACCCGGCCGCCGCGACAGTGGTCGCGGACGTGCTCCGCGGCCGGCGGGCCGTGCTCCGCCACCACGACCTGCCGTGGCAGCGGGAGCGCTTCGCCGGCTTCCCGCCGCCGCCCGACGACCCGGCCTGGGCCCACGTGACGATCAACGACCTCAGCCGGGAGCAGCTGGCCGGGCACGGCATCGAGGCCCGCACCATCCGCAACGCCTTCGACCCCGAGCCGCCGGCCGGCCGGCGGGAGCAGACCCGGGCCGCCCTGGGGGTGGGCGGCGGCCGGCGCCTGGTGCTGCAGCCCACGCGGGCCCTGGCCCGCAAGGGCGTCCCCGCCGCCCTGGCCCTGGCCGAGGCCCTGGACGCCGCCTACTGGCTGCTGGGGCCGGCCGAGGAGGGCTTCGGCCCCGAGGTGGACCGGTTGGCGGCGGCGGCCCGGGTGCCGGTCCTGCGGGGCTTCCCCGACCTCCCCGGCGCCACCGTGGCCGACGCCTACGCCGCGTGCGACGCCGTGGTGTTCCCCTCCAGCTGGGAGGGCTTCGGGAACCCGGTCGTCGAATCGGCGCTCCACCGCCGGCCCCTGGCCGTCGCCCCGTACCCGGTGGCGGCCGAGCTCCGCGCCTTCGGCTTCACCTGGTTCCCGGCGGACGACCCGGCGCCGCTCGACGCCTGGCTGCGCAGGCCCGATCCGGCCCTGCTGGACCGCAACCAGGCCGTGGCCCGCCGCCACTTCGCCCTCCCCGACCTCCCCGGCCGCATCCGGGACCTGCTCGACCAGGCAGGATGGTGGCCATGGTGACCGGCGACGACACCCGACCGCCGCCGGTCGACCCCGTGCGGGCCCGGCGGGCCCAGTGGGCCCGGTGGGCCGCCACCGGCAAGCGGGTGGGCTACGGGCTGGTGCTGCTGGCGGTGGTGGCCTTCGCCGTCGGGTTCGCCACCGACTTCCCGGCCGCCACCGTCACCATCGTGGTGGCGTCGCTGATCGGCAGCACCGTCACCCTCGCGCCCGGGATCGTCTTCGGCTACGCCGTCAAGGCGGCCGAGCGCGAGGACCGCGAGGCAGGGCGGTAGATTCCGGTCCCACCATGGTCCGGGCCGCCGTCCTCACCCAGGTGGGGCAGCCGCTCGAGATCCGCACCGACGTGGAGGTGGAGGCGCCCCACGCCGGCGAGGTGCTCGTGCGGGTCGCGGCCTCGGGCGTGTGCCACTCGGACCTGTCGGCCCGCAGCGGCGTGATGATGATGCAGACGCCGGCCGTGCTGGGCCACGAGGGCGCCGGCGTGGTGGAGGCGGTCGGGCCCGGCGTCACCAGCGTGCAGCCCGGCGACCACGTCCTGGTCTGCTGGGTGCCCCAGTGCGGCCAGTGCTTCTTCTGCCTGCGGGGCGAGGGCCACCTGTGCGAGCAGGCCACCGTCACCATGGCGTCGGGCGGGCTGCTCGACGGTACCACCCGGTTCCGCTCGGGCGGCGGGCACCTCTACCAGATGGCGGCCACCGGCACCTTCGCCGAGGTCGTCGTCGTCCCCGAGACCGGAGTGGTCCCGCTGCCGGGCGACCTCGACCTCACCGTGGCCGCGCTCCTGGGCTGCTCGGTGCTGACCGGCGTGGGCGCGGCGCTGCGCACCGCGTCGGTAGGAGCGGGCGACACGGTGGCGGTGGTGGGCTGCGGGGGCGTGGGGCTCAACGTGGTCCAGGGCGCCCGCATCGCCGGCGCGGGCCGGATCATCGCCGTCGACACCAACCCCGCCAAGCTCGACCTGGCCGTGCGGTTCGGGGCCACCCACGCGGTCGATGCCGGCGCCGGCGACGCGGTGTCGGGGGTGATGGCCCTCACCGGCCAGCGCGGGGTGGACGTGGGCTTCGAGGTGGTGGGCCTCCAGCGCACCATCGACCAGACCATCACCATGACCAGGCGGGGCGGCCAGGCCGTGCTGGTGGGCGTCCCGGCCATGGACGTCACCGTCGCCATCCCCGCCTTCTTCGGACTGGTCCTCGCCTCCAAGACCGTCAGGGGCTGCTGGTACGGCTCGTCCAACCCCCGCCGGGACGTCCCGGTCCTTCTCGAGCACTACCTCGGGGGCCGGCTCCTGCTGGACGAGCTGGTGTCGCGCCGCATCACCCTCGACGAGGTCAACGACGCCCTGGACGGGATGGAGACGGGCGACGCCGCCCGCTCCGTGATCGAGCACCGCCCCGCCGGCGGCGCCTGACGCCTCGGGGCCCTACCGCAGGTCGGTGCGCCGGAAGCGCCGGCGCCGGGCCTGGGCCGCCAGGAGGCCGACGCCCGGCCGGCGGGCCGGCTGGGGCCGGACCGGCTCCGGGGGGCGCCGGCTGGGCCTGCTCGGTTGCGACGCGGGCGCCTTCATGGAGCAGGGTTCTCCTTCCCCGACCCTTGTTCCTTCTCACCTGCGCAACTTGGACATAGGTGCGCGATGACCCCGATCCGCCGAGGACGGTCCGGGAATGGACGCCGGGCGGGGGCGGTTGGCCCCTCCATGGCCGATACCGGGCAGCTGGGGGCACGCGAGCCGTCCCGGTGGTGGGTCCTGGCCGTGCTCTGCCTGAGCCTGGTCATGATCATCGTGGGCAACACGGTGCTGAACGTGGCGCTCCCCACGCTGGTGCGCGACCTGGACGCCAGCGCCACCGAGCTGCAGTGGATCGTCGACGCCTACGCCCTCGTCTTCGCCGGCCTCCTGCTCACGGCCGGGGCGCTGGGCGACCGCTTCGGCCGCAAGGGCGCCCTCACGGCCGGGCTGGTGATCTTCGCCGCCGGCTCGGGGGTCTCGGCCCTCGCCACCGAGCCCGTGCACCTGGTCGCAACCCGGGCCGTGATGGGCGTGGGCGCAGCGCTGGTCATGCCGGCCACGCTGTCCATCCTCACCTCGGTGTTCCCGCCCCGGGAGCGGGCCCGCGCCATCGCCGTCTGGGCCGGCTTCGCCGGCGCCGGCGCCGCCATCGGTCCCATCGCGGGGGGCTGGCTGCTCCAGCACTTCTGGTGGGGGTCGGTGTTCCTCGTGAACCTGCCCGTGATCGCGGTGGCGCTGGTGGGCGGCCATCGCCTGGTGCCCACGTCGCGCGACCCCGACCGCCTCCCGCTCGACCCGGTGGGAGCCGGCCTGTCGATCGCCGGCCTCGGCCTGCTGCTCTACGCCATCATCGAGGCGCCCACCCACGGCTGGACGGCGGCGCCCACCCTCCTCACGGCCGCCGCCGCCGTCGCCGTGCTGATGGCGTTCGGGGCGTGGGAGCTGCGCACGACCGATCCCATGCTGGACCTGCGCTACTTCCGCAACCCCCGCTTCAGCGCCGCCAGCGCCGCCATCACGCTCGTCTTCTTCGCCATGTTCGGCACCTTCTTCCTGCTCACCCAGTACCTCCAGCTGGTCAAGGGCTACACCGCCCTCCAGGCCGGCATCCGCACGCTGCCGGTGGCGCTCACCCTCATGACGGTGGCGCCCCTCAGCGCCCGGCTGGTGGAGCGCTTCGGGCCGAGGCGGGTGGTGGCGAGCGGCCTCACCCTGGTGGCGGCGGGACTGGGCCTGCTGTCGGCCGCCGGCACCACCACCGGGTACCCCCAGCTGGCGGTGTCGCTGGTGGTGCTGGCCGTGGGCATGGCCACGTCCATGGCGCCGGCCACCACGTCGATCATGGCGTCGCTGCCCCAGGGCAAGGCCGGCGTGGGATCGGCCGTGAACGACACCACCCGCGAGCTGGGCGGGGCCCTGGGCGTGGCCGTGCTCGGCAGCCTGTTCGCGTCCCACTACACCGCCGGCCTCGGCCCCTCGATCGAGCGCCTCTCCCCCACCCTGGCCGCCGTGGCCCGCAGCTCGCTGGGCGGCGCCCTCCAGGTCAGCAGCGGCATGACCGCCGGCGGCGAGGCCGTCGCCGCCGCGGCCAGGAGCTCCTTCGTCGACGCCATGGGGCTGGCGCTCACCGTGGCCGCGGTGGTGGTGCTGGTGGCCGCCGGCCTCGTCGCCCGATTCCTCCCCTCCGAGTCGCCGGCGCACGCCCCCGTGCCGCCCGCCGCCCCGGGCGCCGGCGCCGGCGAGCCCCTCCTGGTCCCCGACACGCACTGAGCACCGGCACGTGACCGGCCACCAGCACGCCGGGCGTCAGGGGGCCCGGGCCAGGTGGTGCAGCGCGATGGCGGCGGCGGTGGCCACGTTGAGGGAGTCGACGCCGGCGGCCAGGGGGATGCGGACCCGGCGGCCGGCGGCGGCCAGGGCGGCCGGCGTGAGCCCGGGCCCCTCCGCGCCGACCAGGACGGCCTGGCGGGGCCGACGGGCGACGCCGTCCAGGGGCTCGGCGCCGGCGGCCGGCGTGAGGGCGAGGACCTCGAAGCCGAGGCGGCGGAGGTGGCCGAGGGCGTCGGGCCACGGCCGGGCCGGGCCGAACGGCACCCGCAGGACCTGCCCCATGGACACCCGGATCGACCGCCGGTAGAGGGGGTCGGCCGAGGTCGGGTCGAGGAGGACGGCGCCGGCGCCGAAGGCGGCGGCGTTGCGGAACAGGGCCCCCAGGTTCTCGTGGTCGTTGATGCCCTCGGTGACCACCACCAGGTCGGCTGCCGCCACCAGCGTGGCGAGGTCGGGCAGGGCGGCTCGGTCGGCCGAGGCGATGGCGCCCCGGTGGAGGTGGAAGCCGGAGACGGCGTTGACCACCTCCTGGGCGCCGACGTAGACGGGGGCGTCGACGCCGCCCAGCACGTCCTCCAGGGCGGCCAGCCGTCGGGGCGTGAGCAGGAGGGAGCGGACGCGGTACGGCGAGCGCAGGAGCTGGCGGATCACCGTCAGCCCCTCGGCGATGAAGAACCCCCCGTCCCCGTCGCCGGGCCGCTCCCGCCGCCGGCGCAGGTCGGGGTCGGTGAGGCCGACGTAGTCCGAGACCCGCTCGTCGACCGGGTCCTCGATGGGGACGATCACGGCCACGCCGGATTGTGGCTCAGCGCCGCACGACCTGGTGGAGCGGGAAGGGCGAGCGCTCGCTGGTGGTGAGGAGGGCCCGGCCGTCGAGGCGGTAGGCGATGGCCTCGCCCTGGGCCCGGGCCGCCAGCGCCAACGGCCGGCGGTCCTGGTCCCAGACGTCGTCGAAGCCGGCGCCGGCCGGGAGGGTCAGCTCGTAGGCCTGGTAGTAGGTGCAGATCGCCACCCGGCGCCCGTCCGGGGCGATGTCGCCCCCTGTGACCAGCTCGCCGATGCCGAGGCCGAAGCCGGCGATGCGCCGCAGCACGCCGGTGCCGGCCGCGGCCTTGTAGACGGCCGCGCCCGAGACGGCCTTGGTGACGACGTACAGATCGCCGGTGGTGGGGTGCACGAGCAGGGCCTCGGCGTCGTGGGGACCGTCCTCGTACCGGAGCACGATGCGCTCGGCCGGCGCCGTCGCCGCCCGCCCCGGCGCCGGCGCCGGCGCCGGGGCCGCCGGCTCGGCGACGCGGTACACCACGACCTGGGGCTGGTTGCGGTTGTTGTCGCCGATGTCGCCCAGGTACAGGTAGGACGTCCCGGCCACCGGCCCGGGGCCGGCCGCCATGTCCTCCCAGTCCCGGGCGCTGGCGCCGGTGACGTCCCAGGTGCCGCAGCGGGCGCCCCCGGCCGTGAGGCAGTAGATCCGGGGCTCGTCACCCGAGTCGTTGTGCGTCCACAGCAGACCCGGGTTGCGGCGGGACGCGGCCAGGCCGCTGCTCTCGGCCACGGCCGGGTCGTCCACCTGGCCCAGCAGCTCGGGAGGCCCGAACCCCTCGGCGGCCGTGGTCGGGGCCGAGGATGCCGGCGCCGGCCCCGTCGACGACGGGGGCGCGGGAGCGGGGCCGCCCCCGCGGCATGCGCCCACCGCCATGGCCCCGAGCGCCAGGCCCACGGTGACGATCGCCCTCGCCCGCCCCACGTCGGACCCCTCCCTCGCCCGGGGCCGGTGCCCTGGTCCGGGCGAGTCTCACCGACGCCGGGTGGGCCGGCAACCGGGCGGGTCAGGGCTCGGGCCGGCGGCGCCGGCGGGCCCACGTGCCGCCGCCGGCCGCTGCCGCCGCGGCCACGCCAACCGCGGCCACGGCGGCGGCCGGCCCCACGCCGTCCGTGCCGGCCGCTTTCCCGGCGCCCGCCGCCCGCCCGCCTCCGGGCCGGGCCGGCGCCGGCGTGGTCGGGGGCGCGGTGGAGGACGGGGCCGGCGGGGCCGTGGATGCCGGCCCGGCCGGGGGCGCGGTCGATGCGACGGCCGGCGGAGGCGGGGCCGTGGTGGACGTGGGGCGGTCGAGCGGTGCGGGACGGGCGGTCCCGGCCCCGCCCGCGGCCAGCAGGCGCAGCTCCCCGAGGCGGGCCGCCACCAGGTCGCCCGGGCACTGGGTGCGGCTCATGTCGCGGTGGCCGGCGATGGTGGGTGTCGTGACCACGGTGCCGGCCGGATGGAGATTGGAGCCCCGGGACGTGAACGAGGTGGTGGCGCCGGGCCCGAGGGGAACGCCGTAGCGGCGGGCCATGACGGCCAGGAGGCGGGACATGGCGGCGAACGCCTCGGCCGAGGGCTGGCCCGCCTGGTGGTTGCCGACGAAGCAGCACAGCTGGTCATAGCCCTGGTTGCCGCCCGTGGCGTCGCCGGCCACCGGGCCGGCGAGGCTCCCGGTCCGGCCCTCCCACACCCGGCCGAAGCGGTCGACCATGAAGTTGTAGGCCAGGTCGGGCCAGCCCTTCGACGAGGTGTGGAAGGCCACGAAGCCCCGGAGGATGCGGGCCACGTCGGCGGGGGCGTAGTCGTTGCCGGGGTCCACCGAGTGGTGCACGAGGAGGTAGCGCACCTCGGGCTCGGCGGGGATCGGGGCGCGAGGCGCGAGGTCGCCGCCCCACGAGGCGCGGGGAATGACGGCCAGGCCGTCCAGGTCCACCGTCTCCTCGGCCGCCGCCGGCCGGACCCGTCCCAGCAGCACGATGCCGGCCGCTCCCGCCGCGAGGAAGCGGCGGCGGGACACGCCGCGGGCGTGCCACTGCCCGCCCTGGTCGAGGCCCCCGCACATCCGGGCCAACACTACGGCGGCTCCCGCGAGACCGGGCGCGGTTGCGCCGCCCGGTCCGGCGAGAATGGCGCATGGCCGACGCCGTGCCCGACCGGGCCCGGGACCTCTACTCCCTCCAGCCCGAGGAGTTCACCGCCGCCCGCGACGCGCTGGTCAGGGAGCTGCGGGCCGGGAAGCAGCGGGAGGAGGCGGCGGTGGTGGCCAGGCTGCGCCGGCCGCCCGCAACCGCCTGGGCCCTGAACCTGGTGGCCCGGGACCGGCCCGCGCTGGTCGAGACGGTGCTCGACGCCGGCCGGGACCTGCGGGCGGCCACGGAGCAGGCCCTTCGGGGCGACGCCTCCGGGCTGCGGCCGGCCCAGGCGGCCGAGCGGAAGGCGGTCGACGCGGTCACCGCCGCCGCCTCGTCGCAGCTGGAGGCAGCCGGGAAGGCCGGGGGCGACGCCGCCCGCCAGCGCATGGCCGCCACCCTGCGTGCCGCCGTGGTGGACCCGGCCGTGGCCGGTCCCCTCCTGGCCGGGGTGCTCGACGCCGACCACCAGGCGCCCGGCTTCGGCCTGGAAGGCTTCTCCCTGCCGACCGCGGCCCGGCCGCCGGCGCCGGCGCGCACGACCGCGAGCCCGAGGGCCGAGCCGGCCGGGGACGCACCGCCGGCGGCCGGGGCCGACCCGGGCGACGAGCTGGCCCGCCGGCGCCGGCGGGCCGAGGCGGACGAGGCCGAGCACCACGCCCGGCGGACCGAGCGCTCGGCCACCCAGGCCGAGCGGCGGGCGGAGGAGCTCCGCTCCGCCGCAGCCTCGGCCGCGGCCGAAGCCGAGCGCGCCGCCCGCAAGGCCGAGAAGCTGGCTGCCGAGCTTGACGACGCAGAGCGCACCGCCGCCACCGCGCGGGAGGCCGCCGGCAAGGCGGCCGACGCCGCCGTCGAGGCCCGCGGCCGGGCCGGCTCCGACGCCTCGTGACGCACCCGGGGGCGGCCCCTCGTGGTAGCGGAGCTGGTGGCCCTGGCGACCGGTCCCGCTACCTGCCGGCGCGGTCGGCCGGCGACCCGGCGACCCGGCAGGTACCCGTCAGGGCCGACCGGGACGCACCCGCGGCGACAGGCCGGCCGCCGCCACAGCGAAGACCGGGTCGTCACACAGCCATGCGAACGCCGACTCATCGGTGTGGTGCTCGGAGTTGAACAGGCGCGTCGCCAGGCGGCGCACGCCGCCGAAGGGCGCGCTCGGCGCGTCAACCATCGTGGTTGCTCCTCGTTCGGTAGCCCGGCTGACCGCGTGGGTCCCGTGGCTTTGCGTCCCCGCCTTGCGACGGGTTTGCCGTTTTCGCTGACCCCGTCTGATCGGCACCGCCGCGCCGGAACTTGACCGCTTCCGGCCACATTTCGGTGGTAGGGCCGTCAGTCCCGAATCCGACGGTCCCGCCGAACGGGCAGGACGTTGCTCCGAGCGCGTGAGACCCGTGGGCAGAGGCCGAGATCCACGGCGGCGGCCCGGAGGAACCCGGCCGCCGCGCTCACGACGCCCCGCCGCTCCCGCGCCCGCCTTCGTCGGCCGACCCCTCCCCTGCCTCGCCGGGGTCGACGAGGCGGTACCCGACCCCCGGCTCGGTGACGAGGTGCGGGTGGCCGGGGTCGTCCTCGAGCTTCTTGCGCAGGGTGCTGGCGTAGACGCGCAGGTACTGGGTCTCGCGCCCGTACTCCGGGCCCCACACCTCGGTGAGCAGCATCCGGTGCGTGAGCACACGGCCGGGGCGGCGGGCCAGCGCCACCAGGAACGCGAACTCCTTCGGCGTGAGGTCCACCGTCCTGCCCCGGATCGCGACCCGGTGCTCGGCGACGTCGATGGCGATCTCGCCCACCTGGAGCACGGGCTGGGCCTCGCCCTGCGGTACCGGGCGGCGATGACGCAGGGCCACCCGGACCCGGGCCAGCAGCTCCGGGGTCGAGAACGGCTTGGTCACGTAGTCGTCGGCGCCGGCGTCCAGAGCCTGCACCTTCGGGCCTTCGGCCCCCTCGGCCGTGAGCACGATGATCGGCGTCTCGCTCCAGGTCCTGATCTGGCGGCACACCTCGATCCCGTCGATGTCGGGGAGACCGAGGTCGAGGACGATGACGGCCGGCGGCCGGGTCGCCGTCTCGGTGAGCGCCTCGGCGCCGGTGGTGGCCACCGACACGACGTGGCCCCGCGCCCGGAGGGCGGCGCTCAGGGCCCGGACGATGCCGGGCTCGTCGTCCACCACGAGGATCAGATCGTGGCCGTCAGTCATGTCGTCTCGGCACGCTGAAGCGGAAGCGGGCGCCCCCGCTGGGCGCGGCGGTGGCCTCGATCCGGCCGCCGTGCGCCTCCACGATCCCCTTGCAGATGGCCAGCCCCACGCCGCTCGAGGCGCTGCCCTCGCCCCGGCGGAACGGCTCGAAGATGCGCTGGCGCTCGAAGGGCGGGATGCCGGCACCCTCGTCGTCCACCCACACCTCGACGACGCCATCGGCCTCGCGTCCCCCGACACGAACGGTCGAGCCCCGAGGGGCATGCCGGGCCGCGTTCTCGAGCAGGTTGGTCACCACCTGCTCGAGCTGGGTGTAGTCGCCGTCGACGAGGGCCAGCCCGGCCGGCAGGTCGATCTGCAGCCGGCTCCGGGTGAACAGCCGGTCGAGGCGCCGGGCCGTGTCGCCCACCAGCTCGTCGAGGGCCACGGCCTGGCGGTCCGGGCGCAGGGCGCCGGCCTCGATGCGGCTCAGGTTCAGCAGGTTGGCGACCAGGCGATCGAGGCGCTCGACTTCGTCCGCGACCAGGCCGAGCAACTCGGTCCGGGTGGCGTCGTCGTAGGCGGGCCCGCCCAGCAGGTCGGAGACGACGGCGCGGATCGTGGCCAGCGGCGTGCGCAGGTCGTGGGAGACCGACCGGAGCAGGGCGGCGCGCTGCACGTCGACCCGCTCCAGCACGGCGGCGCGGGTGGCCTCCTCCTCCAGGAGCTCCCGCTCGCGCTGGACGGCCTGGAGCTCGACGTTCAGGCTCTCGAGCTCGGCGGCCCGCTCCTCGGCCGACTGGCGCCGCTCGCCCTCCTGCACCACCAGCGTCCCGACGACGAGGGCCACCAGGGTGAACACCGCCAGCGCCACGCCGTCCTCGAGCGCGTCGACCTTGAACGTCCAGTGCGGCTCGATGAACACCACGTTGAACACCGCGGCGGCGACGGGGACGACGACCAGGGCGCCGGCGCGGCCGCCGACGAGGCCGGCCAGCACGATCGGGATGACGAGCGCCACGGCCGGCGACGCCCTGGTGACGTCCGACCGCACCGGCACGAGCGCCGCGCTCACCACGACCACGAGGACGATGCCGAGCGTGATGCCGAGCACCGGTCGGGGCTCGGACGTCAGGCGAGCACGGGCCACGAACCGATCTTTACGCCTTCCTGATGCGTCGCGACCGATTCTTACGCCTTCTTGATGCGCGGACAGGCTGGAATGGTCGTGTGCTGAACATGGCGAAGCGCCTGCTGGTGGGCCGGCCGCTGTCGTCGGCCGAGGCCGACCACCAGCGGCTCCCGAAGACGATCGCGCTGGCCACCTTCTCCTCCGACCCGATCTCGTCGACGGCGTACGCCACCGAGGAGATCCTGTTCGTCACGGCGGTGGGTGCCTCGAGCCTCGCCCTCGGACTCGACAAGCTGGTCCCGATGGCCATCGCGGTGGCCGTCCTGCTGGCCATCGTCGTCGCCTCCTACCGCCAGACCATCTTCGCCTACCCGAGCGGCGGTGGCGCCTACATCGTGAGCCGGGAGAACCTGGGCGAGTACCCGTCCCTGGTGGCGGGCGCCTCGCTCCTCGTGGACTACATCCTGACGGTGGCGGTGTCGGTGTCGGCCGGCGTCGCCGCCATCATCTCACTGGACGCCTTCCGCGGCCTCGAGGACAAGCGGGTCCTGCTCTGTCTCTTCTTCGTCGTCCTGCTCACGGCCGGCAACCTCCGAGGCCTCAAGGAGTCGGGGAAGATGTTCGCCGCCCCCACCTACATCTACATCGTGACCCTGACGCTGATGGTGGCGTACGGGCTGGCGCGGGAGTTCTTCGGTGAGAGCATCGCGCCGGTGCCCTTCGACGCCGAGCGGGCCGAGGAGGTGCGCGAGATCGGAGGCTCCCTCTCGCTCTTCCTGGTGCTCCGTGGCTTCTCGTCCGGAGCTGTGGCCCTCTCCGGCGTCGAGGCCATCTCCAACGGCGTGCCCGCCTTCCGCCGGCCCGAGTCCAAGAACGCGGCCACCACCCTCACGGCCATGGGCTTCATCCTGGGGACCCTGTTCCTCGGGGTCTCCATCCTGGCGTACCACCTGGCGCCGTACCCGACCCACGAGGAGACGGTGATCTCGCAGCTGGGGCGGGCCGTGTTCGGTGTCGGACCTCTGCACACCCTGCTGCAGTTCGCCACCGCCGGCATCCTGATCCTCGCCGCCAACACCGCCTACGTGGACTTTCCCCGGCTGGCCAGCATCGTGGCCCGGGACGGGTACCTGCCCCGGCAGTTCGCCAACCGGGGCGACCGCCTGGTGTTCTCCAACGGCATCGTCTTCCTCGCCGTCGCCGCCGGCGCCCTCCTCGTGGCCTTCGGCGGGCTCACCACCCTCCTCATCCCCCTGTACGCCGTCGGCGTGTTCACCTCGTTCACCCTCAGCCAGTCGGGCATGGTGCGCCACCACCTGCGCCTCCGGGAGCGGGGGTGGCAGCGCGGCGTCGTCATCAACGCCGTGGGCGCGACGGCCACCCTGGTGGTGCTGCTGATCGTCGCCGTCACCAAGTTCGCGGTCGGGGCCTGGCTCCCCATCGTGGTGGTGCCGGCGATCATCGTGCTCTTCGTCAGCATCAAGCGGCACTACACGCGGGTGCGGGGCATCCTGGCCGTGTCGCCGGACGAGGTTCGCCCGCGCGTGGTCAACCACACCGTGGTCGTGCTCGTGGGCCGCGTCCACCGCGGCACCATCAAGGCCCTGGAGTACGCCCGCTCCCTCCGGCCGAACCACCTGGCCGCCGTGCACGTCCTCGACGGGGACGGCGAGATGGAGGAGATCGAGCGGCAGTGGAAGGACTTCCGCTTCGACATCCCCCTCGAGGTCGTCCCGTCGCCCTACCGGGAGCTCACGCCGGCCGTCGAGCGCTATCTCGACGAGCTGGACGAGCGGTGGAACGACGACACCGTCACCATCGTCATCCCCGAGTTCGTCACGGGCCGGCTCCTCTCGCCCACCCAGCTGCTCCACAACCAGAGCGCGGCCGCCCTCAAGCTGGCGCTGCTGTTCCGGAAGGACACCGTCGTCACGTCGGTGCCCTACCACCTCGAGGATCCGGGGCCGGAGAGGTGAGCGGCCTCGGGACCGCGTCCGAGCGAGGCACGGCGCGCCGGCCCACGGCCGTGCTGCTGGTGGCGAGGCTCGACCGCCGGGTCCTCCCGGCGCTGCGCTTCCTGGCCCACCTCCCCCAGACCGAGCTCCGGGCCCTGCACCTGGCCGTCGACCCGGCGGAGACGCGCAGGCTGGCCGACGAGTGGATCGGGCTGGGCCTCACCTGGCTGCCGCTGCACATCCGTGACGCGGCCAGCGGCAGCTTCCTGTCGGCCGTGCGGCGCATGATCGGCGAGGAGGCGGAGGAGCGGGGCGACCTCATCGTGGTGCTGCCCGAGATGGACTACCGCTGGTGGCACCTCCCCCTGCATCGCAGGAGCGCCAGGCGCATCGCCCGGGCCCTCCAGCCCTTCCGGAACGTCAGCACCGTGATCGTCCCGTACTTCCTGGGCCCGGGCGACACCGTCCCCGTGCCGGCGCCGTCGCAGCGGGTGAGCCTTCCCCCCTCGTAGGAGCGTGTCGCCGTGCCCGGCGGTCGTAGTCTCCCGGCATGAACGGCCGAGCCCTCCGGGACCGGCTGGCCGGCGGGGAGACCGTCGTCCTTGCCGGCTGCTTCGACGCCCTGTCCGCCAGGCTGGCGGTGGCAGCCGGCTTCGACGCCCTGTTCCTGTCCGGCTACTGCACGTCGGCCACCCTCCTGGGCCTGCCGGACTTCGGCTACCTGACCCAGAGCGAGATGGCCGAGGTGGCCCGGCGGGTCTGCCGCACCGTGCCCGGGGCCCAGGTGGTGGTGGACGGCGACACCGGCTACGGGAACCCGCTGAACACCATCCGGACGGTGCAGCTCTACGAGGAGGCGGGCGGCGCCGGCATCTTCCTGGAGGACCAGGTGTGGCCCAAGAAGTGCGGCCACATGGCAGGCAAGCGGGTGGTGGCCCGGGAGGAGTGGCTGGCCAAGCTCAGGGCGGCGGTGGACACGCGGGACCAGCTCTTCGTCACGGCCCGCACCGACGCGCGGGCCGCCGTGGACCTGGAGGAGGCGTGCGAGCGGGCCCGCATGGCGGCCGACCTCGGCGTCGACGCCGTGTTCGTCGAGGCGCCGGAGTCAGCCGAGGAGATGGAGGCCATCGCCGCCGCCACTCCGGGGTGCGTGCGGGTGGCCAACATGATCGAGGGGGGCCGCACGCCCCTGCGCACCCCGGCCGAACTGCACGACCTCGGCTTCGACCTGATCGTCTCGCCCCTGACCGGCCTGCTGGCCGCGGCCCGGCAGATGGCCCGGGCCTATGCCGTGCTCCACGAGCGGGGGACGCTGCGCGACGACCTCGACCTGGTGATGTCGTTCGACGAGTTCAGCCCGGTGGTGGAGCTGGACCGCCATTACGCGGTCGAGGCCCGCTACGCGTCCGAGCGCTGACCGAAGGGCCGGCCCCGGCCCAGGTGTGCCGGCGCTGGTCGCGGCCCGCGATCAGATGCCGGCGATGTCGTACGCCTTGAGCTTGGCCTTGTTGGCCGTCGTCGGGGCCTGGAGCCGCAACAGCTCGGCGTAGATGCCGTCCCCCTCGGCCAGCTCGGCCGGCGACCCCATCTCGGCCACCACGCCGTTGCGGATGCCGACGACCACGTCCACGTTCTGGATGGTCGAGAGGCGGTGGGCGATGATCATCGTCGTCCGACCCTGCATGAGGTGCTCGAGCGCGCCCTGCACCTCGCGCTCGGCCTTGCTGTCCAGGGAGCTGGTGGCCTCGTCGAGGATGAGGATGGGCGGGTCCTTGACGAGGGCGCGGGCGATGGCGATGCGCTGCTTCTGGCCGCCCGACAGCTTCACCCCCCGCTCGCCGACCTGGGTGTCGTATCCCTTCGGGAGCCGCTCGACGAAGCCGTGGGCGTTGGCGGCCCGGGCCGCCGCCACGACCTGCTCGTGGGTGGCCGCCTCGGTCCCGTAGCTGATGTTCTCGTACACCGAGCCGGAGAAGAGGGCGGGCTCCTGGAAGACGACGCCGACGCTGCGACGCAGGGACCGCTGGGTGACGGCGGCGATGTCGGTGCCGTCGATGGAGATCAGGCCGGCGGTCGGCTCGTAGAAGCGCAGCAGCAGGTTGGCGACGGTGGTCTTCCCCTCGCCGCTCTCGCCCACCAATGCCACCTTGGTGCCCGGCTCGACGGAGAACGAGACCCCCGTGAGGACGGGCTCGCCGCCCTGGTACCGGAACGACACGTCCCGGTACTCCACCTTGCCGGCCGTCACCTCCAGGTCGGCCGCACCCGGCGCGTCCCGGATGGCGGGTGTGAGGTCCATGACGCCGAAGAAGTCCTTGCTGTCGGCGTTGGCACGCTGGATCTGGTCGACGATGAACGACGACGCGAACAAGGGGAACTGGGCCTGCAGCGACAGCTGCAGCATCAGCACCACGGTGCCGATCGACGTCTCGATGGGCCCGAACGTCCCGTTGAACGCCTGCCAGATGATGATGGCGTAGATGGCGAAGAAGATGAGGTTGAGGCTGAAACCCCGCCACACGTCGTTGCGGTGCCATTCCAGCGACTGGAGCCTCGTCTGCTCCTCGATCGACCGCCGGGCCCGGGCGAAGACGGCCCGCTCGCGGGGCTCGTTGACGAACGACTTGACCACCCTGATGTTGCCGATCACCTCGACGAACCGCCCGTTGCCGAAGTCGGACTCCTTGTTGATCCCGGCCTGCTTCTCCTGCCAGCTGCGGCTCGTCCGCGTCGTGAGCCAGATGTAGAGGGGGAACAGCGCGGCCAGCAGGAGGGCGACCAGCGGCGAGTAGCGGGCCAGGATCACGAGCGTGAACAGGCTGCTGAGGAAGAAGTTGATGAAGTTGTTCGCCATCGCCTGCACCAGCTGGGAGATGCCGGCGATGCTGCGCTCCAGCCGGGCCGTCACCTCTCCGGTGACCGAGTTGTCGTAGAACTCGAGCGGAAGCTCCAGGAGGTGGTCGTAGTAGCGCTGGCTGAGCAGGGTCTGCAGCTTCGCCCCCAACCGGTCGCCGATGTAGCCCTGGACGTTGGTGACGATCGAGATCAGCACCCCGGCCGAGAGCAGGAGGCTGAGGAGCACCACCAGCCGGCTGGTGGCGACCGACTTCCCCGTGCCCTTCTCGACGACGGCGTCGACGAGGTACCGCAGCAGGAACGGGTTGGCCTGGTTGAGGAGCGACACGGCCACGACGAACACCGCGATGGCCAGGTAGTAGCGCTTCAGGTCCCACGTGTAGCGGATGATTCTGAGGATGTCTCGCACGATGCTCTTCCCGTCCTGCGTCCGATGCGCCCGCGTCCGTTGCGCCCGGTCGAAGGCTGCCACGTCCGAGCCGGTAGGCGCGCAGGCCCTTTAGGGTGGGCGCGCATGGCCCCCAGCCGCATCCTCTTCGTCTGCATGGGGAACATCTGCCGATCGCCGACGGCCGAGGCGATCATGCGGGCCCGTGTGCGCGAGGCGGGGCTCGAGGACGAGATCGTCATCGACAGTGCGGGCACGGGCGGCTGGCACGTGGGCAACGGCCCCGACCCGCGATCGGTGGAGGCCGGCGCCCGCCGCGGCCTCCGGGTCGACGGCAGGGCCAGGCAGGTGCGGGCCGGCGATTTCGACGACTTCGACCTCGTCCTGGCCTGCGACGCGGCCAACGCCCGCGACCTGCGCCGCCTGGCCCGCACCGAGGCCGACCGGGCCAAGGTCCGCCTGCTGCGGGAGTTCGACCCCGCCTCCGCCGGGGCGTCCGACCTCGACGTGCCCGATCCCTATTACGGCGAGGGTGACGGGTTCGACCGCGTCATCGACCTCGTCGACGCCGCCTGCACGGGCCTGCTGGCCGAGCTGCGTGCGCCTCGCTGACGCCCTGGCCGGCGCCCTCGACTCGCCCGTCGCCGACCTGCGTCCGATGGCCGGCGGCGACCTCAACGACGCCTACGCGGCCGAGCTGGCAGGTGGGACCCGGGTGTTCGTCAAGACCGCAGCCGATGCCGCGCCGCACGCCTACTCCCGCGAGGCCGAGGGGCTGGCATGGCTGGCCCGGGCCGGCGCCCTCCCCGTCCCCGACGTGCTCGCCGTCGCCGACGAACCCGGGGGCCCGCGCTTCCTGGCCCTGTCGTGGGTGGAGCCCGGCCACCGCACGACGGGGACCGAGGAGGACCTCGGCCGGGGCCTGGCCGCGCTCCACGCCGCCGGCGCCCCCGCCCACGGCGGCGGCCACGACCTCGTGCTCGGGCCGCTCACACTGCCCAACGACCCGTGCGACGACTGGCCCTCGTTCTACGTGACCCGCCGGCTCGAGCCCCTCGCTCGCATGGCCGCCGACCGCGGGGCGCTGCCGCCCGCGGCGCCGGGCCTGCTCGACAGGCTCGCCGCCCGCCTGCCCGAGCTGGCCGGGCCGCCCGAGCCGCCGGCCCGGCTGCACGGCGACCTGTGGACCGGCAACGTGATGACCGGCGCCGGCGGGCGCCCGTGGCTCGTCGACCCCGCCGCCTACGGCGGCCACCGCGAGATCGACCTCGCCATGCTCCGGCTCTTCGGCGCGCCCGGCCCGGCCTTCCTCGCCGCCTACGAGGAGGCGACGCCGCTGGCCGAGGGACACGAGGAGCGCGTCGAGCTCTGGCAGGTCCTGCCGCTGCTCGTGCACGCCGTGATCTTCGGCGGGGGCTACGGCGCCTCGGCCGTGGCCGCCATGGGGCGCTACGTCTGAGGGCGGGGCGCCATGCCGGGACCGCAACCTCCGCCGGGGCCCAGGGACCGCAGCCTCCGCCCGACCTCGCAATTCCAGCGCCGCCGGCGCAGACTCGTATCTACGTGAAGGCGTGGGTGGTGCACACACCGGGGCCGATCGACGGGTCGCCGATGGCCGCGATCGATCGGGACCCTCCGCAACCGGGCGACGGTGAGCTGCGTGTACGCGTGGCTGCGTGCGGGGTGTGCCGGACGGATCTGCACCTGGCCGAGGGCGATCTCGCTCCGAGACGGCCGCGCACGGTGCCAGGCCACGAGATCGTGGGCGTCGTCGACGCACTGGGGCCGGCCACAAGCCGGTTCGCCGTCGGCGACCGGGTCGGGATCGCCTGGCTCCGGTCCACCTGCGGCACCTGCCGGTTCTGCCTCCGCGGCGACGAGAACCTGTGCCTGTCGCCGCTCTTCACGGGCTGGGACGCCGACGGCGGCTACGCCGAGCACGCCGTCGTCGACGAGCGCTTCGCCTACGAGATCCCGCCCGCATTCGACGACGAGCACGCCGCTCCCCTCCTGTGCGCCGGCATCATCGGCTTCCGGGCCCTGCGCCGGGCCGAGCTCCCCCCGGGTGGAAGGCTGGGCGTGTTCGGGTTCGGCGCCTCCGCCCACCTCGCGGCGCAGGTCGCGGTGGCCGAAGGGGCACGGGTCCACGTGATGACCCGCTCCGAGCCGGCCCGCCGGCTCGCACTCGACCTCGGCGCCGCCTCGGCGGGCGACACGTACGACCCGCCACCCGAGGCACTGGATGCCGCCATCATCTTCGCCCCCGCCGGCGAGATCGTCCCGGTCGCCCTGTCGGCACTCGACCGTGGCGGCACCGTCGCCATCGCCGGCATCCACCTCAGCGACATCCCGCCCCTCCGCTACGCCGATCACCTCTTCCAGGAGCGCCAGGTCCGCAGCGTCACCGCCAACACGCGCGCCGACGGCAGAGCCTTCCTGGACCTGGCGGCCCGCATCGGCCTGCGCGTCGAGACGACGGCCTACGCGCTGGGTGACGCCGACCGGGCCCTGCGGGACCTCGCCCACGACCGGGTGCACGGCGCCGCCGTGCTGCACGTCTGACGGCGCCCGGCTCCCGTGCGTACGGTTCCCCGTTTCGCGTGCAGAAACCGCCCTGGCCGGGCGGTTTCTGCACGCGGAATCGCGCTGGTGGACGAGGCGGGCGGAGATCTCCGTGAGCACCTCGGGCAGCTCGTCGGGCGACGGGGCCGGGCGTCTTCAGGGGTACCCGGCGCCCGGGGTTCGGGCCCGGTCGGCTCGCCTGCGTCGGGCGCCCGCGCTCGGCGCGCCCGGTGAATAGGGACGAGAGGCCGTTTCCGGGGCCCGGGCCGATCCCCCGGATCACGAAATATGTAGGCCCGATATGGCTCTTGCGATGATGAGGCGCTGGATCTCGGACGTGCCCTCGAAGATCGTGTAGATCTTCGAGTCGCGGTGCCAGCGCTCCACCGGTTCGTCCCGGACGTAGCCGTAGCCGCCGAGGATCTGGATGGCCTCGTCGGTGACCTTCACCGCCGTCTCCCCGGCGAAGAGCTTGGACATGGAGCCCTCGCCGGCGGTGAAGCCCTGGCCGTTGCGGCTCATCCACGCCGCCCGCCAGACGAGGAGGCGGGAGGCGTCGATGAGCATCCTCATGTCCGCCAGCTTGAAGGCGATGGCCTGGTTCTCGATGATGGCCCGGCCGAACTGGCGGCGGTGCTTGGCGTACTCGAGGGCGTGCTCGTAGGCGGCCCTGGCGATGCCGAGCGCCTGGGCCCCCACCGCCGGCCGCGACGCCTCGAACGTCGCCATGGCGGCCTGGCTGCGCCCGCTGCTCCGGCCCTCCCGGACCCGGGCCAGCCGCTCGTCGAGGCGCTCCTTGCCGCCCAGCAAACAGCGGCCCGGCACCCGGCATCCGTCGAGCACCACCTCGGCCGTGTGGGAGGCCCGGATGCCCATCTTCTTGAACTTCTGCCCCTGGGACAGCCCGGCCGTCCCGGGCGGCACCACGAAGCTGGCCTGGCCGCGGGACCCCAGCTCGGGATCCACCGAGGCCACGATGACGTGGACGCCGGCGATGCCGCCGTTGGTGATCCACGTCTTGGTGCCGTCGAGCACCCACTCGCCGGTGGCCTCGTCGTGGACGGCCCTGGTGCGCAGCGAGCTCACGTCCGATCCGGCGTCGGGCTCGGAGACGGCGAAGGCGGCCACCGCCACCTTGTCGTGGTCGTCACGGAAGCAGCGCGGCAGCCATTCCGCCACCTGCTCGGGCGTGCCGTTGCGCATGATCCCCGAGACGCCGAGGGTGGTGCCGAAGATGGCGAGGGCGATGCCGGCGTCGCCCCAGGCCATCTCCTCCATCACCACCGGGATGAGCAGCCCGGTGGGGTCGGCGAAGGCGTTGGCCAGGAATTCGAGCGAGTAGAGGCCGACCTCGGCCGCCTGCTCGATGACCGGCCACGGGGTCTCCTCCCGCTCGTCCCACTCGGCCGCCACCGGCCGCACGACGGTCTCGGCGAACTCGTGGACCCACCTCTGGAGCTGGAGCTGCTCGTCGTCGAGCTCCAGGGAGAACCCGGCCATCACCGGCCATGATGGCAGGCTCCCGGCGTCCCCACCGCCCCGACCGGCCGTACAGTCACCCATGCGCGCCGTGGCCGTGACCGCGGACGGCCGGTTCGCCGTGGAGGACCGGGCCGAGCCGGTCGCCGGCGCGGGCGAGGTGGTGGTGGCGGTGGAGCGGTGCGGGATCTGCGGGAGCGACCAGCACCTGCGGGCCTCCGGGCTCCTCCCGGCCGGCGCCGTGCTGGGCCACGAGTTCGCCGGCACGGTGGTGGGCGGCGACCCCGACCGGGCCGGACCGGCCGACGGCACCCGGGTGGCCGTCCTCCCGGCCCGGCGCTGCGGCGCCTGCCCGTCGTGCCTGGCCGGCCGGGGCAACCTGTGCCCGCTGCAGCTGACGACTTCGCTGGGCATGGGGCTGCGCGCCGGCGGCTGGGCCGAGCGGGTGGCCGTCCCGGCCTCGTCGTGCCACCCGCTGCCCGCCACGGTCGGCCCGGAGGCCGGCGCCCTGGTCGAGCCGTACGCGGTGGCGCTCCACGCCGTCGGCCGCAGCCGGGCCGCCGGCGCCCCGGACCTGGCCGTCGCCGTCCTCGGCGCCGGCTCGGTGGGCCTGCTGGCGGTGGCGGCGCTGCTGCGGGCCGGCGTCACCCGCCTGGCCGTGGCCGAGCCCCGGCCGGCCCGGGCCGCGGCGGCCGCCTCCCTCGGCGCGGCCGTGGTCGACGGCGCCGGCCGGCTGGCCGGCGCCCTCGGCGGCCCGCCCGACGTCGTGTTCGAGGCGACAGGCAGCCCGGCCGGACCGGGACAGGCGGTGGAGACGGCGGCCCCGGGGGGCCAGGTGGTGGTGCTGGGCGTGGTGGGGCCGGGCCAGGCCGTGCCCATGCCGGGGTTGCTCTGGGTGGTGAAGGAGGTGGACGTGGCGCCGTCCATCGCCTACACCGACGCCGAGTTCGCGGCCGCCGTCGAGGCGGTGGCGGCCGGAGCGGTGGACGGGATCGTGGCCACCTGCGAGGTCCGGCCACTGGCGGACGCCGGCGCCGCCCTCGACGATCTGGATACCTCTGTCGGACCAGTTAAAGTCATCCTTTCCCCCGAAAAATAGCAAGGGGTTTGGGACCTGCCCGCGCCGGGCAGACGATCCCTGCCGGCGCGCCCCAGGCGCTGGGAGAAATGTCTCCCTGGGTGGTGCCTTTTCGGTCGGGCCCCGGTACGCTGGCAAGAACACCACAAAGGGTGAGGGATCGGGCCCACCGGAGCGACGTGCAGAATGCGGCATCGAGGGCAGGCGATGGTGCAGGACGAGGCGACTGACGCCGATCTCGCGGGCCGCGCCGGCGCCGGCGACCTCGAGGCGTTCGAGGCCCTGTACCGCCGCCACGCCGAGGCGGCCTGGCGCATGGCCCTGGCCGTCACCGCCAATCCCGACGACGCCGCGGACGCCGTCAGCGACGCGTTCACCCGGGTGTTCCAGGCCCTCCCCGACCGGCTCCACGCCGCCGACTACTTCCTCCCCTACCTGCTGGCAGCGGTGCGCAACGCCGCCATCGACGCGCTGCGGCGGGGCGGCCGGGTGCGGCCCACCGACCCCCGGGACCAGTACGACTGGTCGGTGCTGGGCAACGAGCCGTCCGAGCTGATGGTGGCCGACACGGACGCCCTGCTGGTGGCCCGCGCGTTCCGGAGCCTGCCCGAGCGCTGGCGGTCCGTCCTGTGGCTCACCGAGGTGGAGGGGATCCCCCCACGCGAGGTGGCCGGCCTGCTCGGGGTGTCGGCCAACGGCGTGGCCCAGCTGGCGGTGCGGGCCCGAGCGGGGCTGCGACAGCGGTACCTCCAGGCCCACCTGCGCCAGAGCGAGGTGGGGGCGGTCTGCCGGGAGACGGTGAACCGGCTCGGTGCCTACGCCGCCGGGGCCCTGTCCCCGCGCGACATCTCCAAGGTCGACCAGCATCTCGCCGGCTGCGATCCCTGCCGGTCCCGGCTGGCCGAGCTGGACGACGTGGCCCCCGGTCTTCGCCGGGCCGTGCTGCCGCTGCCGGCCGGGCTGGCCGCTCTGGTCGTCGGGAAGTGGCAGCTCTCCACCACCGCCTCGGCCTCGGCCGGCGCCACCTCAACCGGCCTCACCACCACCGCCACCTCGGGCGCCGCCGCGGCCACGGGCGCGGCCGCGCCCATCGGGGTCGGCATCGGGGCTGCGGTCGTCCTGCCCACCCCCTTCGTCACCTCGGTGGCATCGGTGGCCCTGCTGGTGGCGGGCTTCGTGGGCGTGGGCGCCGTCAACCTCAACGGTCGCGGTTCCGCCGCTCCCCCGGGATCCCACGCCACCTTCAGCGCCGCGGCCTCGGCCGGGCCCGACGGGGCGCCGGTCGACCTGGCGGCGGCACTGGTGGCCGAGGGCGCCAGGGCCGCCACCGGCATCGCCGACGCCGTGACCGCCCTGCCCGACGCCCTTCCCGAGCTGGAGCCGCCCGACCCGGCCGAGCTGGAGGGCCTGGCCCGGGGAGACGTCAACGTCGACATGGCGACCGTGTCGGTGACGGCCGACCTCACCGCCGGCCTCGCCACCTGCCCCAGCTTCCGTGTCTTCGGCGTCCAGCTCGGATGCCAGCTCCCGAGCAGCCCGCCCACCGGCCCCGCTCCGGCGGACGAGGCCACGGCGCTCACGTCGGCCGGCGCCCAGGCCGCGGCCGGCGCCGAGGCGGCCGGGGCCGAGGCGGCCTCGGAGGTGGTCACCGAAGCGGTGGACGGTGACGGCGCGGTGGCTCCCCCGCCCGGGTAGGTCGCTCGGCCCCGCTGCACACGCGAAGCGCCCCTGTCCACCGGACAGGGGCGCTCCTATGTCGCTTTGTCCGGGCGCTGCCCGGAAGGCCGGCTCAGAGCGGGCGGACGCTGGCCGCCTGCAGGCCCTTCGGGCCTTCCTGGACCTCGAACTCCACCTGCTGACCTTCCTCCAGCGAACGGTACCCGTTCGTCTGGATCGCGCTGAAGTGCACGAACACGTCCGCACCCTCAGCCTGTGAGATGAAGCCGTAGCCCTTCTCTGCGTTGAACCACTTGACCGTTCCGGTCGCCACGATGGCGATCCTCCTTCTCGTCCGACTGCTTCTGAGGAGAATGCCCTCCGTGCGACTGCGTCGTGCGTGCAGCAAGTCTCCGCGCGAAGACGTTAGCAGCGAAAGACCGCCGCGTCAGGAGGCGCTACCGCGAAAGATCAGCGGTGGACGGTGGTGCCGGCGGGCGTGTCCTGGACGACCCAGCCCCGGGCCGTGAGCTCGGCGCGGATGGCGTCGGACCGGGCGAAATCCCGGGCCGCCCGGGCGTCGTCACGCGCCGCCACCAGCCGGCGGGTCTCGTCGTCGAGGGCGGTGTCCGCCGCCTTCGGAGCCAGCCCGAGGGCGGCCGCGATCTCGAAGGCGGCCGCCACCGCCGGCGCCGCGCCGGCGGTGTCGCCGGCGGCCAGGGCGGCGTTGGCCCGGCCCACCAGGTCGAACAGCAGCCCGGTGGCGGCCGGCGTGGACAGGTCGTCGTCCATGCACGCCCTGAACTGCCCGAGCGCCGCCGGATCGGCCGCCGCGTCGGGTGGCCGCCCCTCCTCCATGGCCCACCGCCGGTGGAGCTCGTCGAGCTTGGCCAGGGCCCGTTCGGCGTTGCCGATGTTCTCGGGCATCACGTCGAGGGGTGAGCGGTAGTGGGACTGGAGCACCACCAGCCGGTAGGCCCGGGGGTCGGTGCGCGACAGCAGGTCGGGCAGGGTGGTGAAGTTGCCGAGCGACTTCGACATCTTCTCCCCCGCCGTCTCCACGAAGGCGTGGTGCATCCAGTGGCGGGAGAACTCGTGCCCGAGGGCCACGGCCTGGGCCCGCTCGTTCTCGTGGTGCGGGAACTGGAGATCGAGCCCGCCGGCGTGGAGGTCGAAGCCGTCGCCCAGCAGCTGGAGCGACATCACCACGCACTCGGTGTGCCAGCCCGGGCGGCCGGCGCCCCAGGGCGAGTCCCACTCGGGCTCCCCCGGCTTGGCCCGCTTCCACAGGACGAAGTCGAACGGGGACCGCTTGCCCTCCACCAGGTCGACCCGCTCGCCGGCTCGCAGGGAAGCCAGCGACTGCCGGGCCAGCAGCCCGTAGCCGTCCACCGCCTCCACGCCGAAGTACACGCCGTCGGCCAGCTCGTAGGCGATGCCCCGCGCCACCAGCTCCCCGATGAGGCCCACCATCTCGGCCACGTAGGCGGTGGCGTGCGGGTCCTCGTGGGGCCGCAGCACGCCCAGGGCGTCGACGGCGTCGTACCAGGCCTTCTCGAACTCGGCCGTCACGTCGTCGCACGACCGGCCCTCCTCGTTGGCCCGCTTGATGATGTTGTCGTCGATGTCGGTGACATTGGAGACGTGGCGCACATCGAGGCCGGTCCACTCCAGGTAGCGGCGGAGGACGTCGTACACCAGCAGTTGGCGGCCGTGGCCGATGTGGGGCGGCCCGTAGACGGTGGGACCGCAGACATACATCGAGACCCGGCCCGGATCGCGGAGCCCGAGCTCGCGTACAGCACCCGATGCAGTGTCGTGGAGGCGCAGCACGCAGGTACGGTAACCCCATCATGGCCGCCAACGTCCCGGAAAAACCGTCGCTCGAGGGCCTCGAGGCGCGCTGGGCGGCGCGCTGGCAGGAGCAGGGCACGTACGCATTCGAGCGGCGGGGCCCTCGCTCCGAGGTCTTCTCCGTCGACACCCCGCCACCCACGGTCAGCGGGTCGCTGCACGTGGGGCACGTGTTCTCGTACACCCACACCGACACGCTGGCCCGGTTCTGGCGCATGCGGGGGAAGCAGGTCTTCTACCCGATCGGGTGGGACGACAACGGCCTCCCCACGGAACGGCGCGTCCAGAACTACTTCGGCGTCCGGTGCGACCCGCACCTCGCCTACGAGCCCGACCTCGACCCACCGGGCCCGAAGGCGAAGCACCAGCAGCCGGTGTCCAGACCCAACTTCGTGGAGCTGTGCCACCGGCTCACCGCCGAGGACGAGCGGGCCTTCGAGGACCTGTTCCGCCGCCTGGGCCTTTCGGTCGACTGGAGCACCACCTACACCACCATCGGCGACCAGACCCAGAAGGTCTCCCAGCTGGCGTTCCTGCGCCTGCTGGACGGCGGGACCGCCTACCAGCGGGTCGCGCCCACGCTTTGGGACGTGGACTTCCAGACGGCGGTGGCCCAGGCCGAGCTGGAGGACCGGGAGACGGCCGGCGCCTACCACCGCATCCGCTTCGGCGACGTCGAGATCGAGACCACCCGGCCCGAGCTCATCCCGGCGTGCGTCGCCCTGGTGGCCCACCCCGACGACGAACGCTTCGGGCCCCGCTTCGGCTCCACCGTGCCCACGCCGCTGTTCGGCGTGGAGGTCCCGATCCTGGCCCACGAGCTGGCCGACCCGGAGAAGGGCTCCGGCATCGCCATGATCTGCACCTTCGGCGACCTCACCGACGTGGTCTGGTGGCGCGAGCTGGACCTGCCCGTGCGCAGCATGCTGGGCCGGGACGGCCGGGTCCTCGAGACGCCGCCCGACGGCGTCCCCGAGGGCGACGCGTGGCGGGAGCTGGCCGGCGCCACCGCCAAGCAGGCCCGCGCCCGGATCGTCGACCGGCTGACGGCGTCGGGCGACCTGGTGGGCGAGCCCCGCCCCATCACCCATCCCGTCAAGTACTTCGAGAAGGGCGACCGCCCCCTCGAGATCGTCACCAGCCGCCAGTGGTTCATCAACGTGCTGGACCACAAGGAGGCGTTGAAGGACAAGGGCCGGGAGCTGAGCTGGCACCCGCCGTTCATGCAGGCCCGGTACGAGAACTGGGTCGACGGCCTCAACAGCGACTGGCTCATCAGCCGCCAGCGCTTCTTCGGCGTTCCCTTCCCGATCTGGTACCCGGTGGACGCCGACGGGGGGCCGGCGTTCGACCAGCCCATCCGGGCCACCGAGGAGTCGCTGCCGGTCGACCCCTCCACCGCTGTCCCGCCCGGCTACACCGAGGACCAGCGGGACCGGCCGGGCGGGTTCACCGCCGACCCGGACGTCATGGACACGTGGGCCACGTCGTCGCTCACGCCCCAGATCGCCGGCGGCTGGGGCGTCGACCACGAGCTGTTCGCCATGGTCTTCCCCTTCGACGTCCGGCCCCAGGCCCACGACATCATCCGCACCTGGCTGTTCTCCACCGTGGTCCGCTCCTACCACCTCCACGACGGCTCGCTCCCGTGGACCGACGCCACCATCTCGGGCTGGATCCTCGACCCGGACCGCAAGAAGATGTCCAAGTCGAAGGGCAACGTCGTCACGCCCATGGCCCTGCTGGAGCAGTACGGCTCCGACGCGGTGCGCTACTGGGCCGCCAACGGCCGGCCCGGCACCGACACCGCCTTCGACGAGAACCAGATGAAGAACGGCCGGCGCCTGTCCATCAAGGTCCTCAACGCCTCCAAGTTCGTCCTGTCGCTGCCCCGGGCCGAGGGATCGCCCTCGGCGCCCCTCGACGTCGCCCTCCTGGCCGGCCTGGCCCGGCTGGTGGACGAGGCCACCACCGCCTTCGAGGGCTACGACTATGCCCGGGCCCTCGAGCGCACCGAGGCCTTCTTCTGGTCCTTCTGCGACGACTACGTGGAGCTGGTGAAGAACCGGGCCTACCGGGGCGGCGCCGGGGGCGGGTCGGCCACCGCCACCCTGGGCCTGGCCCTCTCCGCCTTCCACCGCCTGTTCGCCCCCTTCCTGCCCTTCGTGGCCGAGGAGGTGTGGTCGTGGTGGCAGCAGGGCTCGGTCCACCGCGGCCCGTGGCCCACGGCGGCCGAGCTGGTTGGCGCCGGCGCCGGCGACCCCCTCGTGCTCGAGGTGGCCAGCGCCGTCCTCCGGGCCGTCCGCAAGGCCAAGAGCGAGGCCAAGCTGTCCCAGCGGGCCCCGGTCTCGGTGGTCGTGGTCCGCGACTCCCGGGCCCGCCTCGACGCCCTGGCCGCGGCCGAGGCCGACCTCTGCGACGCCGGCTCGGTGGCCGAGCTGCGCCTGGAGGAGGCCGACGCCCCGTCGGTCGAGGTCACCCTCGCCGACCCCGCCGTCGCCTGACCCCCGTCCCGAGTAAATAACTCGCCGTATTGGCGAGTTATTTACTCGGGAGCGCGGGGAAGCGCCGCCATGCCCACCATGGGCCGGTTGAGGCGGATGGCGCCGGTGGAGCCGTGGAAGCTGGCGTCGCCGAAGGCGAAGATGCCACCGTCGGCCGCCACCAGCCAGTACCCGTTGAAGGCGCCGAGGGAGGGCGTGGCGGCCATGCCCACCACTGGCTGGTTGAGCCGGAGGGCGCCGGTGGAGCCGTGGAACTGGGCGTCGCCGAAGGCGAAGATGCCACCGTCCGAGGCGACCAGGGCGTAGCCCTTTCCGGTGCGGGTGGCGGCCATGCCGACCACCGGGCGGTTGAGCCGGACGCCGCCGGTGGAGCCGCGGAAGGCGGCGTCGCCGAAGGCGAAGATGCCGCCGTCGCTGGCCACCAGCCAGTAGCCCCTGCCCGACGGCGTGGCCGCCATGCCCACCACCGGCTGGTTGAGCCGGATGGCGCCGGTGGAGCCGTGGAACTGGGCACCGCCGAAGGCGAAGATGCCGCCGTCGCTGGCGACGGTCCAGTAGCCCTTGTCGGTGACGGCGGCGGCCGGCAGGTACAGCTCGGCCCGGCGGTCGTCGCTCTCGCCGGCCAGCAGCATCTTGAGGCAGTTGCTGCCGCAGACGGCCGGGTCGGCCTCGACCTTGAAGGGATCGCTCGACAGCAGCACCGGCCGGACGCTGTTGTACGGCGTGCCGGCGATGCCCCGCGACGTGTGCATGGTGCCGCCCGAGGTCCACCGCCCGGTCCCCGGGTCGTAGATCTCTGCCGTGAAGCCGCCCGGCCCACCGCCGGCGAGCAGCACCCGGCCGTTGGGCAGCAGGCCCATGAAGAAGTTGTTCCGGCCGCTGGAGTTGGGGCTGCCGGTGAGCGTCCACTTGTTGGTGGCCGGGTCGTACAGCTCGGCGGTGTTGGCGCCGCTGAACCCGCCCGCGATCAGGACCCGCCCGTCCCTGAGGGTGACCGCGCCCTGCCGGGAGCGACCGATGTTGAGCGGGCCCGTGGGCGTCCAGGTGTTGGTGGCCGGGTCGAAGACGTCGGCCGAGTTGTGCCCG
The DNA here is from genome assembly GCA_052387235.1 of Actinomycetota bacterium. Taxonomy (GTDB): domain Bacteria; phylum Actinomycetota; class Acidimicrobiia; order Acidimicrobiales; genus JBQTJJ01. The sequence continues at coordinate 19,961 of JBQTJJ010000096.1, read as the reverse complement.
CTGGAGGGGCCACCGAAGCCGGCCGGGATGAGGATGCGGCCGTCGTTGAGGATGGTGGCCTCGGTGGTGTGGCGGGGCACGCTCATGCTGCCGGTGGCGGTGAAGGCGCCGGTGGCGGGGTCGTAGATCTCGGCCGAGGCCGTGAACTGGGTGAAGTCGCAGGAGGCGGGCGGCGGGGAGGCGCAGAACCGGCCGCCGGCCACCAGCACCCGGCCGTCGCGGAGGAGGTGGGCGGAGTGGAGGTAGCGGCTGGTGGCCATGGTGCCGGTGGCGCTCCAGGTCCCCGTGGCCGGGTCGAACAGCTCGGCCGTGGCCAGCTGGGGCTGCGCGTTGGTGGTCAGGTTGCCCGTGGCGCCCCCGGTCACCAGCACCTTGCCGTTGCGCAGCAGGGTGGCCGTGTGGGCCGTCCGGCCCACGGTCATGGAACCGGTGAGGGCCCACGTGCCGGTCTTCGGGTCGTAGACCTCGGCCGAGGCGACCGCCGTGCCGTTCTGGCGGTCCCGGCCGCCGGCGAGGAGGACCCTGCCGTCGGCCAGCAGGACCGAACGAGTGGCGACGCGGGCCGTGGCCTGGGCGCCCGTGAGCTCCCACGTTCCCTCGCCGTAGGTGTAGCGGGCCGCCGGGTTCGGCGGCGAGGTGCCCGCCGGCGTGGTGACGGTGACGGTGGCCGCGGCCGCGGCCTGGGCGGGCGCGACGGCCCGGATCTGGGCGGCCGAGAGCACCGAGAACGACGTGGCGGCGACGGAGCCGAAGCGGACGGCGGTGGCCCCGGACAGGCCGGACCCGCTCAGCAGGACGGAGGTCCCCGCGGGGCCGCTCCTCGGCGACAGCGCGGTGACGAGGGGAAGGCCGGCGGGCAGGGGGGAGATCTTGGTCACGAAGGCGTCGTTGCTGCCGGCGAAGCTGGCCCGCAGCGCGTTGACGGTGGGGAAGTCGTCGGTGATCTCGTCGATGAACGGGGCGGCCTGGCCGGCGAGGTACGACGAGCCAGCGGCGTCGACGGCGATGCCGTGGCCCGAGTCGTTGGCGCTGCCGCCGAACGGGGCGGCGTGCACCAGCCCGTTGCCCGCCGGCGCGAGCTGCGCCACGAAGGCGTCGCCGCTCCCGGCCCGGACCGCCACCGGTGCCGCGACGGGGAAGTCCGTCGACGACGTGGTGCCCCCCACATGGGCGCTTCCCGACCCGTCCACGGCGATCCCGTTGGCCGAGTCGGGGCCGAGACCGCCGAGATAGGTCGAGTACACGAGGGCGGCCCCGGCTGCGTCCAGCTTGGTGACGAAGCCGTCGTCGCCACCGGGCTTGGCGCCCTGGAAGGCGGATGCGACCGGGAAGTTCTCCGATGCCGTGCTCCCGGCCACGTAGGCGCTGCCCGACGGGTCGAGGGCGATGGCCCGGCCGGCGTCGGCGCCGGCGCCGCCGAGGTACGTGGAGTACAGGTGGGCCGAGCCCGCCGGGTTGAACTTGGTCACGAACGCGTCCCCGCCGCCGGCGCTGGTGCCCTGGAGGGCGCTGGCCACCGGGAAGTCGGTGGACGAGGCGTCCCCGGTGACGTGCGCGTTGCCTGCGGCGTCGACGGCGATGCCGCGCCCGACGTCGGCCTGGCCCCCGCCCAGGAAGGTGGAGTAGGTGAGGGCCGAGCCGGCGGCGTTGAGCTTGGAGACGAAGGCGTCACTGCTGGTGCCGGCGCCCTTGGTGTTCTGGAGGGCGCCCACCCGGGGAAAGGCGGTCGATGCCGTGTCGCCGGTGACGTAGGCGCTGCCGGACCCGTCGACGGCGACGGCACGACCGACGTCGGACGCGCTGCCCCCAAGGTAGGTGCCGTAGAGGAGGGCCGACCCGGTGGCGTTCAGCTTGGCCACGAACACGTCGGGGCACGGGAAGGTGTTGGGGGCCGTCCCGCAGGTACCGCCGCCGCGGGCGGCCTGGATCGGCGCCACCGTGGGGAAGTTGTCGGAGCGGGTCTCGCCTGTGACGTAGGCGTTGCCCGAGGCGTCGACGGCGATGCCGTTGGCCGCCTCGACGTTGCCGCCACCCAGGAAGGTGGAGTAGACGAGGTCCGTTCCGGCCGGGTTGAGCTTGGTCACGAAGGCGTCGCTGGCGCCCGAGAGCGCCCCCTGGGCCGGGCCCACGGTGGGGAAGTTGGACGCGGCCGTCTGCCCGGCGACGAAGGCGCTCCCGGCCCCGTCGACCGCCACCGCCAGGCCCGAGTCGGACCCGCTGCCACCGAGCAGGGTGGAGTAGGCGACGACCGGGTCGATCACCAGGGCGCGGGACCGGTCGAAGGTGCCGAGGCGGAAGCCGATGTGGCCGTCGGCCCGCCGGACGTAGGACCCGGTCACGGTGCGGCGCTTCCCGTCGACGTCCTGGTACACGTACGGCTTCTCGTGGCGGACGTCGCCGGCGGGCGTGGCGACGACCAGGTCGCCGCCGGGCTCTATCGACACCGTCGACGGCGGCCCCAGCTCCAGTGCGATGCGGCCGGGGTCGGCGCCCGGTGCGACCACGAAGTCGTACTTCAGGGAGCGGCCCTGGCCCCGGTACACCAGGTCGATGCCGGGGTAGACGCCGTCGAACCGGACCCGGTCGAAGCCGGGGACGCCGGTGAGCCAGCCCTTCGGGTCGGCGCCGTTCAGGTAGTTGGTCACGCCCGGGAGCCGGCGGCCGGTAGCGGCGGGAGCGCCGGGATCGGCGCCCACCATCGTCATGGGGACGTCGGCGCCGCCGACGCGCAGGACCGACCCGGCGCCGGAGATGAAGGCGGTGTAGCCGGCGCCGCGCGCCAGGAACTGCACGCCCTGGCCGGACTGGCCCCGGTTCGGCTCGAACCGCAACGGGAGCTGGGCGTAGGCCCGCGCGACCGTGGCGGTGGCGTCCGGCGCCGCCGGCGCCCGACCCCGGCCGGTGGCGGCCGACCAGACCGTGGGGATGGCGAGGCCGCCCACCACCACCGCGGCGGCGGTGCCCAGCGCAGCGACCGTCCGGGTGGCGCGGAGCCGACTCCCGGGCGGCGCGAATGAAGCGGTCCGTCCCTCGCTGGCCACGGCGTCCTCCATGTCCCTGATCGCGGCTTCTGGGAAGGACCGACCGCGGTAGTCCTGGTCCCCCATCGGGCCTCCCGGCGACCCGAGCGGCGCCGGGTCGTCCGAAAGATAGCCGCCACTACTTCCGACGACAACGGGAACAAGCACCCGATGCCTCCCGTCCCGAGTAAATAACTCGCCAATTTGGCGAGTTATTTACTCGGGAGTGCGGGGAAGCGCCGACCTGCCCGCCCGGTTGGCTACCGTCGTTCCCGTGACCCGTGCCGATTCGTCCCTCGCCGGCCTGGTCCTCGCCGGCGGCAGCGGCAGCCGGCTCGGGCGGCCGAAGGCAACGGTGGTGGTCCGGGGCCGTACCCTCACGGAGCGGGCCGTCGACCTCCTCGCCGCCCGGTGCCATCCGGTGGTGGTCGTGAGCCGCCCGGGCGTGGGCCTCCCCGCCCTCGACGTCCCCGTGGTCCTCGACGGCGACGGCATCCGGGGCCCGATGAACGCCCTGGCCACCGGCCTCGATGCCGTCGACACCGACGACGTCCTGGTACTGGCCTGCGACCTCCCCTTCGCCGGTCCGGTGCTGGACCGCCTGGTGGCGGCGCCGGCGGGACGGGCGGTAGCCGCCACCGACCGCCGGCTCCAGCCCCTGTGCGCCCGCTACCCCCGGGAGGCCACCCTGGACGCCTGCCGGCGCCTCATGGCCAGGGGCGTGCGGCGCATGACGGCCCTGCTGAGCGAGCTGGACGCCATCGCGGTAGAGACCGTCGACGACGAGCTCCTCAACATCAACACCGCGTCGGACCTGGAGCTGGCCCGGCTCCGGCCCCCGAGCTGAGCGCTACGGCGCTCGGCAGGGTCCACCTGCTCCCGGCCTATCCAGCGCCCCTCGGCTGCCACGGCGGCCGACAGCTCGACCACCGCCGCCACGTCGTCCACCCGCGCCCGGCGGATGGCCACGTCGAGGGCGCCGGCGGGCATGCCCCAGCGTCGTCCGGGCCGGGCCGGCGCGCAACCGGTTTCCCGGCCCGACTCGCTCCGCGCCCGGTGCGGTCGGCACAATTGGCGGGTGCACCCGGGGGGAGTTCCTGGCACCACGTCGGTCCGGCTGGCCCCGGAGCTGGCCAGCGCGGCCCGGGCCCGGCGCGCCGTCCGGGAGGTGCTCGTCTCGTGGGGCCTGGAGGCGCTGGCCGACGACGTCGCCCTCGGCGTCTCCGAGCTGGTCGCCAACGCCGTGCTCCATGCCCGCACCGACCTCCAGGTGGTGCTCGAGCGGCGGGGCGCCGGCGTCCGGGCCGAGGTGCGGGACGAGAGCCCACGGGAGGTGAGCCTGCCCTGGCACGCGGCCCTGGCCGACGGCGCCGGCCAGGGCCGGCCGGCGTCCGTCGACGAGGTCCTCGACGTGGAGAGCATGACCGGCCGGGGCCTGCTCGTGGTCTCGTCCGTGGCCGACCGCTGGGGCGTGGACACCACCGACGCCGGCAAGACGGTGTGGATGGAGGTGGCCACCGGCGGGCCGGACGGCACCGAGCACCGGGCCAACGAGCGCCGGGCGCCGGCCACCGGCGCCGGCATCGTCCCCGTCCGCCTGGTGGCCGTCCCGGTGCGCCTCGCCCTGGCCAGCGACCTCAACCTCGACGACCTGGTGCGCGAGTTCCAGGTGCTCACCCTCGCCGACCAGGACATCGCCTACACCGTGCCGACCCCGCTGATCCGGCTGGTCGAGGAGGTGCTGGAGCGCCACGCCGATGCCAGGCTGGCGGTCCGCGAGGCCACCCACCGGGCCGCCGCCGCCGGCCACCGCCTCATGGACGTCAGCCTCGGCCTCCCCCCGGACCTCGTCCCCGACCTGTGGCACCTCACGTCCGTGCTGGAGCAGGTGGCCACCTTCTGCCGCCGCGGCGCGCTCCTCAGCCTGGCGCCGTCCGACGAGCTGAGCGCCTACCGCCGCTGGTTCGCGGGCGAGGTGGAGCGCCAGGTCAACGGGTCGGCCCCCCGGCCCTGCCCGTTCCCGCTGTCGCCACCCGCGGCGGCCGCGGGCCCTCCGCAGCGCCGGGCCGACGACGAGGTGCTGGCCACCGAGCGCACGGCCCGCACCGTGGCCGAGCAGGCCGCGGCCCGGCTGGCGGGCCTCCAGGAGGTCACGGCCGGGCTGTCCCGGGCCGTCGACTCGCTGCAGGTGGCCGACGTGATCCTGGGCCGCGGCCTGGCGCTGCTCGGCGCCGCCACCGGCTCGTTCTGCCTCCTCCAGCCGGACGGCGAGACGGTGGAGATCCTCCGGGCCGTGGGCTACTCGTCCGAGGTCGAGCGGCGCTGGGGTCGCTTCGCCCTCTCGGACGACGTGCCCGCCAGCGAGTCCATCCGCACCGGCCGGGCCGTCTACCTCCACTCGGCCGAGGAGTGCGACGAGCGCTATCCCGTGTTCAGCCGGTTCGCGGCGGAGCGCAAGGCCACCGCCATCCTCCCCCTCGAGCCGGAGCCCGGGCGGGTGCTGGGCGCCGTGGCCGTCGGGTTCCGCCAGTCCCAGGAGTTCCCCGCCGCCGACCGGGCCTTCCTCACCGCCCTCGCCACCCAGGCGGCCCAGGCCCTGGACCGGGCCCGGCTCCACGAGTCCGAGCGCCGCGACCACGAGCGCTTCGCCTTCCTGGCCGAGGCGTCGGCGCTCCTCAACGCCTCGCTCGAGGTCTCCCAGACCCTCCACCGCCTGGCCGCGCTGGTGGTCCCCCGCCTGGCCGACTGGTGCTCCATCCACCTCGTCGAGGACGGGCGCCCCGTGTTCGTCACGGCCGAGCACGCCGACCCCGCCAAGCGGGAGCTGGCCTGCGAGCTGCACCGGCGCTGGCCCGTCCAGGTCGGCGACCCCGGCCTCGGCTCCTGCCTGGCCACGGGCGAGCCGATCCTGTTCCAGGTCGTGGCGCCCGAGCTGCTCGACGCCGTGGCCCGCGACGCCGAGCACGCCCGGCTGCTGCGGACGCTCGGCCTGGGCTCGGCCATGGTGGTGGCCCTGCGGGCCGGCGGGAGGGTGGTGGGCGCCATGGCCATGGCCAACGAGCAGGGACGGGTGATCTCCGAGGCGGACTTCTCCCTGGCCCAGGACCTGGCCGAGCGGGCCGGCGGCGCCGTCGCCAACGCCCAGCTGTTCACCGAGCGCAGCCACGTGGCCCGGGCCCTGCAGGCCAGCCTGCTGCCGCCCGTGCTGCCGTCCGCCGACGGCGTCGAGTTCGGCGGGCGCTACGTGGCCGCCGGCGAGGGCCTCGACGTGGGCGGGGACTTCTTCGACGTCTTCGCCACCGGGTCGGGCTGGTTCGTGGCCGTCGGCGACGTGTGCGGCAAGGGCGTGGAAGCGGCCGCCGTCACCGGCCTGGCCCGCCACACCATCCGGTCGCGGGCCCTGGGCGACCCGTCGCCGGGTGCCGTGCTCCACCACCTCAACGACCTGCTCCTGCGGGCCTCGGCCGACGAGGCCGCCGCCCAGGGGCCGGCCTGGCACCTCGAGCCCCGCTTCTGCACCGTCGTGGCCATCTCCCTCTACCGGGAGGGCGACGGGGTGCGGGCCACCGTCTGCACCGCCGGCCACCCGTGCCCGCTGGTCCGGCGCCGGGACGGCTCGGTGGAGACCGTGGGCGTGCCGGGCGACCTCCTGGGCCTGCTGGAGGACGTCGCCCTCACCGAGGTGGAGGTGCACCTGGGCCCCGGCGACCTCCTGGTGGCCTTCACCGACGGCATCACCGAGCGCCACCGGGGCCGGCGCCAGTTCGGCGACGAGGGCATCGCCGCCGTGCTCGCCGGCATCGGCGACGCCGGTGCCGCAGCCGTGGCCGAGCGGGTGGAGGAGGCCGCGACCGACTTCGTGGACGGCGCGCCCGACGACGACATGGCGATCATGGTGGTCCGCGTGCCACCGGCCTGATGGCAGGATGGCCCCCCCGCCCGATCCGGAGGTGACGATGGAGCTGGACCACATCGACGAGGCCAGGGGCGAGGTGCCCGAGGAGGCCCGCACCTGGTTCCAGGGCGACGCCCGCATCCAGCCCCTCGCCAGCCCGTTCGCCGACGGGCCCCGGGTGTTCGCCGTGCACTTCCCGGCCGGCGTGCGCACCCGGCCCCACGTCCATGCCTCGGGCCAGCTGCTCCACATCGTCGCCGGACGGGGCGTGGTGGGGACGGCGTCCGGGCGCCAGGAGGTGGTGGCCGGCGACGTGGTGGCCACCAGTGGCGGCGAGTGGCACTGGCACGGCGCCACCCCCGGGTCGGCCATGACCCACGTCAGCGTCCAGCTGGCCGGCGACCCCACGGACTGGGACGTGGAGGAGGGGGACTGGGCCACCGGCTACGAGTGACCGGGACCGACCGGGCGGAACCGGGCCATCCGGGCGGCGGAGCCGGACCGTACGAAGCACGGGCACTCTGCGCAGATCGGTCCGCCGGGAGCGCGATGATCTCGGGAGGAGCAAAGGAGTCGTGATCATGGACAAGGGACCGGTCCCGGCCAGGCCCGAGCCGCCGCCCGGCCGTCCGTACCTCCCGCCCCCGGACATCTTCGTCCTCCCTCCGAAGCCCGGGTACCCCCTCACCCGCAGCGCCCCCGAGCGCCGCCTCCAGCGCTCCGACCGCTACGACCGCCGGGCCCGCCTCACGGCCTACGAGCCCCTCACCTCCACCGGCACCGTCCGCCTCACGTTCGAGGTCGTCGACGAGCACCCCTTCAACTACCGGCCCGGCTACTTCGTGGGCATCCGCACCGACATCCCCGAGGTGGGTCCCCGGCGCAGCCCGTACTGCATCCTCTCGCCGCCCGACGCCAGCCGGACCTTCCAGCTGCTGGTCCGCCTGGTCCCGGAGGGGCCGGTGTCGATCTACCTGTCGGAGCTGTCGGCCGGCGACGAGATCACGTTCCGGGGCCCGAGCGGCCGGTCCATGATCCCGAAGGAGGACGGCACCGAGCTGGTGCTGATGGCCACCGGCGTGGGCGTCGGCCCCCTGCTCGGCCTGTCCGAGCACCTGCTGGCCAACGGGTTCGACCGCCCCATCACGCTGTACTGGGGCCTGCGCCTGGCCGACGACATCTGCCTGCAGGAGGAGCTCGACGAGCTGGCCTCCCATCCCGGCTTCAGCTACGAGATCTCGCTGTCGCAGCCCCCCCGGGGCTGGCGCGGGTTGCGGGGCCGCATCACCGAGTCGGTGCCGCCCCTGCTGCCGACGCTGGGCGACAAGCACTTCTACCTGGTGGGCAACGGGGCCATGATCGAGGAGATGCACTCGGCCATGTCCGACCTCGGCGTCGACAAGCTCCTGATCTACACCGAGACCTACTTCAACGTGAGGTACCGGCCCGACCCCCGGGCCCTGGCCCAGCTCCGCGACCGGTTCGTGGCCCACGACCTGTTCACGCCCCACGCCCACCAGGAGGCGGGGCTGTTCATCCCCGAGCGGCCGGTGCGGCAGCGGTCGAGGAGGCGGCTGACGTAACCCTCAGGGGAGCAGGGCCCGCAGCACCGGCGCCCACACGGCGGGGGGGACCCGGGGGTCGAGCGTCTCGTCCGCGCCCGGCGGGGGCTCGGCCGCCTCGGTGACGGCGGCCACCGGGATGAACCGGCCGCACGCCTCGGTGCGCAGCTCGATGATGAACTCGCGGCCGGTGGCGCCGCTGGCGTCGACGACGATCACGCCGGGGATCAGGGCCCCGCAGGCGCTCGGCGGGAAGCCCTCGAACGTGCGGGACTCGATGCGCACGTCATCGAGGGTCCGGCCCAGCTCCGTGACCCGCTCGGGCTCGATCCCGACCGTGAGCACCAGGGCGGCGGGCAGGCCGGCGACCCGGCGGGCCCCGCCCAGCTCGGCGCTGAAGTCGGCCGACACCGGCTCCTCCGGCCCGGCGAAGGGCGAGTCGGTGAGGAAGGTCTCGGCGCCGGCCCGGCGGCGCAGGGCGGCGTCGCCGGTCTCGAGGTCCGTGGCCCACAGGGCCCACGACACCTGGCCCAGCGACAGCTCGGTGTAGGTGATCGGCTGGATCAGGGGATGGTCCACCGCCACCTCCGACAGGCCCAGCTCCCTCAGGGCGGCCACCAGCTCGCCCAGCGCCGGCGCCTCCTCCCGCGGCTCCTCGTTGCGGACCGCGTACACGCCGTCCTCCACCCGCATGGCGGCGTGCCACCACCCGCTGAGGAACAGCGTGTCCCCCTCGATGTGCAGGGACGGTCCGAAGGAGCGCTTGGCCCCGTCCCTGAGAAAGGCGTCGATCACCTGCCGGTCGTCCACGGCGCCGAGGCTACCGCCGTCCATTTCCCAATAGTGGGCCACCCCCTGACCCTGTTCTGGGAGATGGACGCCCAATTAGGGTGGGCGGGTGGCTCGGGGACGGACGGCGCAGGTCCTCGTGGCCAGGGCCGGACGTGGTGCCGTGCCGGACCGCGTGATCGTGGAGGAGCCGCTCGAGGTCCGCCTGGACGGGCACCTGGTGGCCACCACCATGCGCACGCCGGGGCACGACTTCGAGCTGGCGGTGGGGTTGCTGTTCTCCGACGGCAGGCTGGCCGGCGCTCCCGTGCGCCGGGTCCGCTACTGCGCCACCGGCCCCGCCGTCGACACCGGGTTCAACGTGGTGGACGTCGACACCGCCGGGCGGGCGCCGGCACCCGAGCCCCGCCTCGGCACCACCACCTCGGCGTGCGGGCTGTGCGGGCGGGAGTCGATCGACCAGCTGGCGGACCGGCTGGCGCCCCTGCCGCCGGCGGTGGCGCCCGACCAGGCCGTGCTGGCCTCGGTGCCGGCGGCGGTGCGGGCGCACCAGCCCCTGTTCGAGTCGACCGGTTCGGTGCACGCCGCCGCCGTGTTCGACCCGGCCGGCGGCGGCGTCGCCCTGGTGCGGGAGGACATCGGCCGCCACAACGCGGTCGACAAGGTGGTGGGCCGGCTGCTGCTGGACGGGGCCCTGCCCGCCAGCGGCCTCGGCCTCTTCGTGAGCGGGCGGGCCTCGTTCGAGATGGTGCAGAAGGCGTGGGCGGCGGGGTTCGCGGTGGTGGCAGCCGTCAGCGGGCCGTCGTCGCTGGCGGTGGAGATCGCCCGGCGGGCCAACCTGGGCCTGGTGGGCTTCCTGCGGGAGACGTCGATGAACGTGTACGCGCCGGCGCCCCTCTGACGGCGGGCGGCGGGCGCCGGGGCGGGAACGGACCGGACGGTATCCTTGCACCGGGAGACGGCAGCTCCGGAGGAGGCCGAAGGGTGAGGTTGTCGGGCTTGCGCCACTCGGCACGGACCGGGGACGGCGGCGGTGGCCAGGGCCGGGGACCCGGACCGGGAGCGCCCGGCGGCGGCGTCCCCGCCCCTCTGCCGGGACGGCTGACGGCCGAGGAGGCGGCCACCGTCACGCCGGCCGGCGGCTGGAGCAGGAAGAGCCGCTACGAGCGCCGGGCCGAGGTGGTGCGCGTGACGCCCGTCACCCCCACCGGCACGGTGCGCATCGGGCTCCGCGTCGTCGACGGCGGGCCCTTCGAGCACGAGCCGGGCCAGTTCGTGGGCATCGAGTACGTGCTCGAGGGCGTGGGCTACGCCCGCAGCCCGTACTGCATCCTGTCCCCGCCCGGCACCGAGGGCGTGTTCGACCTGCTCGTCCGGGTCGTCCCCGACGGTCCCATCTCCCGCTACCTCGGCTCGTGCCAGCCGGGCGAGGTCGTCAGCTTCCGGGGCCCCACCGGCCGGTCGATGGTGCCGCCCGACGACGAGCGGGGCCTGGTGCTCATGGCCACCGGCGTGGGCGTCGGCCCCTTCCACTCGCTGGCCGCGCACCTGCTGGGGGAGGGCTTCGGGGGACGCATCCAGCTGTTCTGGGGCCTGCGCCTCGAGGACGACGTCTGCCTCACCGACGAGCTCGACGCCCTGGCCCGCCGCTACCCGAACTTCACCTACCGGATCTCCCTGTCGCAACCCCCGCCGGCGTGGGCCGGGTTGCGGGGCCGGCTCACCGAGTCGGTGCCGCCCCTGCTCGATGCGCTCGGCGGCACCCGCTATTACCTGTGCGGCAACGGCGCCATGACCGAGGAGATGGCCACCGCCCTGTCCGACCAGGGGGCGGCCCACGAGTTCATCTACCAGGAGCACTACTTCAACCAGAAGCACGTCCCCGACCCGGCCACCCTGGCCGCCATCAGGGCCAGGTTCGTGGCCACCGACCTCTTCTCCCCCCTCGCCCACCAGCAGGCCCACGCCACCCTCTTCCACCTCGACTCCCCCCTCGGCGGCGGCGGCAACGCCGACCCGCTGGCGCCCACCGAGGGGGTCGGCCGGCGGGCGCCGCGGGTGGTGGAGCGGGTCCGGCGCGACCAGGCCAACTGACGCAGGGGCCCGGACGCGACGGAAGGCAACCGCCCCGCTCGGTGGGGTGGCTGCCTTCGTCGTCACCCCGCCGGAGCGGGGGTTCCTGGGCGCCGGGGCGTCCGGGCCCGAGAGCGCTACCGGCGGGCCAGGGCGGGCGCCTGGGCCCGGCGGCGGCGGGGGATCACCAGGCCGGAGGCCAGCATCGTGAGGACCAGGCCGAGGCCCACCAGGGCGAGGGCCGTCCGGGGGGAGCCGTCGGTCGAGGCGGCCGGGGTCACCATGGCGGTGCGGCGGGCCGGCGACGTGACCGGGGCGGCGGCCGGGGCCACCGGGGCCGGCTCGGCGGCCACGGGGGCGGCGGCGGGGGCCGGCTCGGCCACGGGCTCCACCGGAGCCGGTGCGGCGGGGACGGGGGCCGGGGCCGCGACGGGGGCGGGGCGGGCCGGCGCCGGGGCGGGGGCGGGGGCGGGGGCCGGAGCGGGGGCCGGCGCGGCCTGGGCGACGGGGGCGGGGGCCGGCGCGGGGGCCGGCGCAGCCTTGGAGGTCATGAAGTTGACGGTGACGAAGATCTTGCCGCCGCCGTCGCGGACCACGCCGATGCCGACCGAGGTGAAGGCGCCGTCGACCATGTTCTTGTAGTGGGCGGGGCTGTTCACGAAGGCGTCGTGCAGGCCCTGGACGTCCATGCCCATGCCCACGTTCTCACCCAGCCGGGCCCACTCCGACGGGGCCTGGGCGGCCAGGTTCTGGTTGTGGGAGATCGAGCCGGCGGCGGCCATGCCGGCCGACCAGGTCCGGGCCACGGAGGTGAGCGCGCCGTTGGGGGCGAGGCTGCCGAGGCCCTTGGAGGCCCGCAGGTCGTTCAGCTTGACGAGGAAGGCACCCTCGTCGCCGGCGTCGTCGGCCGAGGCGGGCTGCGCCAGGACGACGGTGAGAGCGAGCAGGGCCACGACGATCGAACCGAGGACCTTGCGGGCACGTGCCATCGAAATTGCCTCCCCAGGCGTTTCCGCCATCCAGCCCACTGGGAGGCAACTGCGCCCCCGTTCGGTAGCCCGGCTGCCTTGCGAGCGGTGAAGCTCCGTGAGGTCCGTGGCTTTGCGTCACCGGGTTTCCCCGGCTTTGCCGTTTCGTGGGTGTTCCGTTGGGAAGTGTTTCGGCGCGCCGGCGCCCGGAACTTGAGCGCGCGGGGGAGATTCCGCTCAGTCGGGCCCGAACTGCTCGTGGCGCCCGGCCCTCCGGTGTGGATCCGTTTCCGGCATCCGGCGCCGTCCCGCGGGCGTCCGGCCTCCCCGCCGGAGCGGGTCCTAGCTCCTGGGGGTCGGGCTCTCCCGGCGGCGGACCCAGGCGTCGTCGGTGGCGGTCAGGCGCTGCACCACGTCGGGCAGCCGGCCGGCGGCGACGTCGGCGATGGTGACCTGCTCGAGCACGGCCCGCAGGCTGGCCCGGGTGGCGACCCAGACGGCCCGGAGCGACTCGGCCGGGCCCGGGTAGTCGAGGTCCTCCAGGGCCTCGCCCCGCACGTCGGCCAGCGGACCCTCCACGGTGCGGATGACGTCGGCCACCGTCACGCTCCCGGCCGGCACCGCCAGCCAGTAGCCCCCCACCGCTCCCCGCTGGCTGGCGACGATCCCGGCCCGGCGCAGGTCGGCCAGGATGTTCTCCAGGAAGTTGACGGGCACGCCCTGGCGGGTGGCGATGGCGTCGCCCTTCACGGGGCCCTCGCCGGCCGCAGCCAGCTCGGCCAGCGCCCGCACCGCGTAGTCGACCCTGGCCGAGACCCGCACCGGCTCAGCGGGCCGGGGCCGGCACGGATGGGGGGACCATGGCCCGGAGGTGGATCTCGGTGCCCGGCACCAGGCGGAGGCGGTCGGCCTCCCCGCGCGTGAGCTGCACCCACAGCTCCTCGCCGCCGGCCACCAGGTCGGCCCGGACCTCGAAGCCGAGCCGCACGAGCCGCTCCACCCGGGCCGGCACCGTGCCGGTGTCGGGCGCGGTGAAGACCTCGAGGTCGTGCGGGCGCACCAGGGCGCCGTTCAGCCGGGTCACGGGGCCGAGGAAGCTCATCACGAAGTCGTTGGCGGGCCGGTCGTAGAGGTCGTCGGGGGAGCCGGACTGCTCCACCACGCCGTTGTTGATCACCACGATCTCGTCGGCCACGTCCATGGCCTCCTCCTGGTCGTGGGTGACGAACACGGTGGTGACGTGGACCTCGTCGTGCAGGCGGCGCAGCCAGTCCCGCAGCTCCTTGCGGACCTGGGCGTCGAGGGCGCCGAAGGGCTCGTCCAGCAGCATGACGCTGGGCTCCACGGCCAGGGCCCGGGCCAGGGCCATCCGCTGGCGCTGCCCGCCCGACAGCTGGGACGGGAGCCGGTCGGCGAACTGCTCGAGGTGCACCAGCTCGAGCAGCTCGTCCACCCGCCGGCGCACCTCGTCCTTGGGGCGCTTGCGGATCTCGAGCCCGAAGGCCACGTTGCGACGGACGTTGAGGTGCTTGAAGGCGGCGTAGTGCTGGAACACGAAGCCCACGTTGCGGCGCTGGGGCGGCAGCTCGGTGGAGTCCTCGCCCGCGATCTCCACCGACCCCTCGTCGGGGTGCTCCAGGCCGGCGATGATGCGCAGCAGGGTGGACTTCCCTCCCCCGCTCGGTCCCAGCAGGGCCGTCAGCGAGCCGGTGGGGATGTCCACCGACACGTCGTCGAGGGCCACGAAGTCGCCGAACCGCTTGGTGACATGCGCTGCCCGGATGCTCATGAGGGTCTCATCGCTCTCTCCCCGGCCGGGGCCCCAACCCCGGCCTCCTCGCCGAGATGGGGACCCCAGCCCCATCCGGCGCCGTCATCGCTCTCTCCCCTCGGGGCGGACGAGGCTGATGACCACCAGGATGACGACGGCGACGGCGGCGAGGGCGACCGAGGCGGCGTAGGCGGTGGTCTGGTCGAAGTTCTGGAAGCGCTCCTCCACCACGAGTGTCACCGTCTGGGTCTTGTCCACCAGCCGGCCGGACACCACCGCCACGGCACCGTACTCGCCCATGGCCCGGGCCAGGGTGAGCACCACGCCGTAGAGCAGGGCCCAGCGGATGGCGGGGAGGGTGATGCGGCGGAAGGTCTGGAACCGGCCGGCGCCCAGGGTCCACGCCGCCTGCTCCTGCTCGATGCCGATCTCCTCCAGCACGGGCGCCACCTCCCGCACCACCAGCGGCAGGGAGACGAACACGGTGGCCAGCACCATGGCCGGCAGGGCGAACACGACCTGGATGCCCTGGTCGTCCAGCCACCCGCCGACGGGGGCGTAGCGGCCGTAGACCAGGATGAGGGCCAGGCCCACCACCACGGGCGAGACGGCGAGGGGCAGGTCGATCAGTGCGCTCAGGACGCGGTGGCCGGGGAAGCGATGGCGGACCAGCAGCACGGCCACACCCACCCCGAACACGGTGTTCAGCACGACCGTCCAGAACGCCACGACGGCCGTGACCCGGAAGGCGTGGAGGACGGAGGGGTCGCCCAGCGCGTCGAGCACCGGGCCCAGGCCGCCCTCGAAGGTCCGCCACCCCACCAGGCCGACGGGCAGGACGAGGAGGAAGGCCAGGTAGGCGAGGGCCACCACCCGCAAGCCCAGCCTGGTGGAGGTCCGCTCACGCACGGCGGGCGGCCCAGCGCTGGAGCAGGTCGAGGCCGACCAGGACGACGAGGGCCACGACGAGGAGCACGGTGGCCACCGCCGCCGCGCCGGTGGTGTTGTCGGTCTCGATCTGGCCGAAGATGTGCACGGCCGCCACCTGGGTCTTGAAGGGCAGGTTGCCGGAGATCAGCACGGTGGAGCCGAACTCGCTGATGGCCCGGGCGAAAGCCAGGGCGGTTCCGGCCGAGATGGCGGGCAGCAGGTTGGGGAGCACGATGCGGCGGAACACGGTGAGCCGGCCGGCGCCGAGCGAGGCGGCAGCCTCCTCCATGTCCCGGTCGAACTCGAGCAGCACGGGCTGCACGGTGCGGACCACGAAGGGCAGGGTGACGAACAGGAGGGCCACCACCACGCCGGCCCGGGTGTAGGCCAGGTTCAGGCCCACCGGGCTGTCGTTGCCGTAGAGGGCCAGCAGCACCAGGCCGGCCACGATGGTGGGCAGCGCGAAGGGCAGGTCGATCAGCGCCTCCACCACCCGCTTGCCCCGGAACTCGTCGCGCACGAGGACCCAGGCGATGAGGGTGCCGAACACCACGTTCACCAGGGCCACCAGGGCCGAGGCGCCCACCGTGAGGCGGATGGCGGCGGCCGCCTCGGGCGCGGTGACGGCGTCCCAGAACCGGCCGGCGCCGTCCTCCCTGGCCCGCCACACCACCGCCCCGAGCGGGATGAGGACCAGCAGGCTGAGCCACAGGGTGGCCAGCCCGGTGCCGAGCAGGGACCCCCGGTTCAGACCGGCCAGGCCCCCCCTCCCTCCGGCCCGGGAACCGCCGCCCAGCGCGACCGGGACCGCGCTAGCCAACCGACACGCCGATCTTGCGCTCCACCTCGGCCATCACGCCGGCGGCCGGGTCGAA
Source organism: Actinomycetota bacterium (assembly GCA_052387235.1). Classification (GTDB taxonomy): domain Bacteria; phylum Actinomycetota; class Acidimicrobiia; order Acidimicrobiales; genus JBQTJJ01. Next base: position 4,078 of record JBQTJJ010000096.1, on the reverse strand, counting down.
GAAGCGCCTCGTCACCTCGGCCCACCCGCCCAGCTTCTCGATGTCGAACACGCCGGACGGCTGTTCGAACTCCCGGGCGCCGTCCACGCCGGCCACCACGGGCCGGTAGCCGTTGGCGGCGAAGATGCCCTGGGCCTTGGCGCCGTAGAGGAACTCGACGAAGGCCCGGGCCTGCTCGGGGTGCTTGCTGGAGGAGGTGACGGCCACCGGGTTCTCGATCAGGATGGTGTCGTCGGGGACCACGTAGTCGATGGCCTGGCCCTTCTGCTGGGCGAAGATGGCCTCGTTCTCGTAGGCGAGCAGCACGTCCCCCTTGCCGGACGTGAAGGTCTGCAGGGACTTGCGGGCCGTGTCGTCCTGGACCGGGACGTTGCCGAACAGGTCGTGCAGGTAGGCCACGCCGTCGTCGTGGGCCGTGCCCACCCTGCTGGCCTGGCCGTAGGCGGCCATCACGTTCCAGCGGGCCCCGCCCGACGTGAACGGGTTGGGGGTGATGACCTCCACGCCGTCCTCCACCAGGTCGGCCCAGGTCTCGATGCCCTTGGGGTTGCCCTTGCGCACCACGAACACGGCGAGCGAGTCGGTGACCATGCCCTCGTGCTCGCCCGCGGCCCAGTCCCCGGCCACCAGGCCCGCCTTCACCAGCCGGGTCATGTCCGGCTCCAGGGAGAAGGCCACCACGTCGGCGGCCAGGCCCGACGCCACGGCCCGGCTCTGCTCGCCCGAGGCGCCGTAGGACTTCGTGAAGGTGATGTTCCTGCCAGCCGGCGTGTCCCGGAAGGCTTCGATGATCTCGTCGTAGGCCTCCTGGGGCGTGGAGTACGCCACCAGGGTGAGCTCGGCGGCCGGGAGGCCGGCGCCGTCGGCGGCGGGCCCGGCGTCGCCGTTCCCGCCGCCACCCCCGCAGGCGGCCAGGACCAGGGCCAGGAGGACCACCGCCACGGACCCGCCTCTCGTCGCGTGCTCCACGTGCCTTCCCTTTCCAACTGATTCGGTTGCCAAAGGAACGGTAGCCGCCGCCGCCCTTTCAACACAAATCCGATCGGATGAGTCAGGTATCGTCGGACTGGCGGCCCCGGGCCGTCCCCGGCCAGAATGTTGAGGAATCCGATCGGGTTTCTCACGAATCGGCGTACCATGAGAGACGCTCGCCAACGCCGGCCGGCGCTCTCGCTGCGAAACGAGCACGCCGGACCCGGGAAGGAGGCCCCCGCATGAGCCAGACCATCGACGTGGAAGTGGGCCCGGGCGCCATCAGCCCGGCCGCCCTGGCCGACATCGAGAAGTTCGAGACCATGCTGGCCCGGTACCTGGCCGGCGACCTGGAGGAGGACCGGTTCCGGATCTTCCGCCTCAACAACGGCATCTACGGCCAGCGCCAGGGCGGCCACAACCAGATGGTGCGGATCAAGGTCCCCTACGGCGACCTGCGACCCGAGCAACTGGAGCAGATGGCCCACATCGGCGAGGAGTACTCGCGGGGATGGGGCCACATCACCACCCGCCAGAACATCCAGTTCCACTTCGTCCAGCTGGAGCGGGTGCCGGCGCTGCTGCGCGACCTGGCCGTGGTGGGCCTCACCAGCCGGGAGGCGTGCGGCGACACCGTGCGCAACGTCACCGGCTGCCACTTGGCCGGCGCCTGCCCCTACGAGGTCCTCGACATCAGCCCGTGGGCCGAGGCCGCCTTCCGGCACTTCCTGCGCAACCCCTACGCCCAGCGCCTGCCCCGCAAGTTCAAGATCAACTTCTCGGGCTGCGTCACCGACTGCGGCCAGGCCATGTTCAACGACATCGGTGTCATCGCCGTCAACCGGCCCACCGCCGACGGCACCGTGGAGGCCGGTTTCCGGGTCTTCTTCGCCGGCGGCCTGGGCGCCAACCCCCACCCGGCCGTGGCCCTCGAGGAGTTCACCCCCCGCGAGGACCTGCTGCCCACCCTCGAGGCCGTCCTGCGCACCTTCGACCACTACGGCAACCGGGACAACAAGCTCCGGGCCCGCATGAAGTGGCTGATCGACACCATGGGCGCCGAGCAGGTGCGGACCCGCATCCTCAAGGAGCGCAAGCTCCTGCTGGCGTCCACCACCTGGTCGCCGTCCATCCCCGACCACGTGCGCGAGCACGGGGACAGCCCGGCCGGCACCTCCACCGCCTCCCCCACCCCCATGGGCTGGGGCACCGACGTGGTGTTCCGCTCCCGCGACCCGTATACGCGCTGGGAGGACGCCAACGTGGTGCGGGGCAACGCCAAGGGCACGGTGTCGGCCTACGCCTACGCACGCCTCGGCGACGTCACCTCGGACCAGTTCCGGGCCGTCGCCGCCATCCAGCGCGAGCTCGGCGCCGAGGTCCGGGTCACCAACCGCCAGAACTTCGTGTTCCGCGACCTCACCGAGGAGCAGCTCCCCGTGCTGCACGCCCGCCTCGACGCCATCGGCATGGCCGAGCCCGGCGCCGAGCTGGCGCGCGACGTGGTGAGCTGCCCCGGGGCCGACACCTGCAACCTGGCCGTCACCCAGTCGCGGGGCCTGGCCGACGCCATCGGCGCCGCCCTGGAGGAGGCCGGCCTGGCCGACGTGGGCAGCGTCCGCATCAACATCTCGGGCTGCACCAACTCGTGCGGGCAGCACCACGTGGCCGACATCGGCTTCGTGGGCATCGAGCGCCGGGCCCACAAGCGGCCGGCGCCCGGGTACCAGATGCTCCTCGGCGGGCACGTGGGCCTGGAGGCCATCGAGTTCGGGCGCAAGGCGGTGCGGCTGCCGGCCAAGGCGGCGGGCGTCGCCACCGTGCGGGTGGTCGGGCGCTTCGCGGCCGAGCGGGAGCCGGGCGAGTCGTTCACGTCCTGGCTGGCCCGCTCGGGCGGCGCCGACGCCGTCGGCGCCGAGCTGGCCGACCTCGACGTGTTCCCCCTCCCCGACGAGGACCCCAGCTATTACGTCGACTACGACGAGACCGGGCCCTACGTGGCCGAGGTCGGGGCCGGGGAGTGCGCCGGGTCGTGACCGGCACCGCCATCCCCGCGGGCGCCGTCCCCGACCTGGACGAGCTGGCCGCCGTCTCGGCCCGGCTCGAGGCGGCGCCGGCCGGCGCCGCCGTGAAGTGGGCGGCCGAGCGGTTCGGCACGGGCCTGGTGCTGGCGGGCTCGTTCCAGGACGCGGTGCTCATCGACATCGCCGAGCAGGCCGCGCCCGGCATCGAGGTGGTGTTCCTCGACACCCAGTACCACTTCGCCGAGACGCTCTGGTTCGTGGAGCAGGTCCGCCGGCGCTACGACCTCAACCTGCGGATCATGCATCCCCTCGTCGAGCCGGACAACCGGTGGCAGACCGACGTGGAGGGCTGCTGCGGCGTCCGGAAGGTGGAGCCGCTGGCCCGGGCCCTGGAGGGCAGGCAGGCCTGGATCACGGGCCTGCGCAGGGTCGACGCCCCCACCCGGGCCAACGCCCCGGTGGTGTCGTGGGACCTGGGCCGCTCCCTCGTGAAGATCAACCCCCTGGCCACGTGGACCGACGCCGACGTGGCCGGCTACATCACCGACCACGACCTGCCGGTGAACCCCCTCGCCGAGCGGGGCTACCCGTCCGTCGGCTGCTGGCCGTGCACGCGTCCGGTGGCGCCGGGCGAGGACCCCCGGGCCGGACGCTGGTCCGGCAGGGACAAGACCGAATGCGGCCTCCATGCGTGAGGCCCCGACCCCGTGAACCCCTGGAGGGCGGCACGATGACCGCGACGGCACCCCTTTCCTTCCTCGACGAGCTGGACCTCGAGCCGGCGTCCACGCGGCCGGTCCCCGACCACCTCGACGCCCTGGAGGCGGAGGCGGTGTTCATCCTGCGCGAGGTGGCGGCCGAGTTCGAGCGCCCGGCCCTGCTGTTCAGCGGCGGTAAGGACTCGGCGGTGCTGCTGCACCTGGCCGAGAAGGCGTTCGCCCCCGGCCCGTTGCCGTTCCCGGTCATGCACATCGACACCGGCCACAACTTCGACGAGGTGCTGGCCTTCCGCGACCGCCGCACCACCGGCGTCGGCCACCGCCTGATCGTGGCCTCCGTGCAGGACTCCATCGACCGGGGCC